>CAMDKQ010000030.1 GCA_945901095.1 Bifidobacterium breve | reverse complement strand
GCCTTCAGCGCAATCGCGGGACCGACGAGTGCTGTAGCAAGCTCGGTTTTCGTGATGGAGCGACGTCCGACGATGGGATCGATGAGTTCCCATGACGAGCCTGAGGGCGCGAGCAGCACCACCACATGGCCCCCTTCCCACAAGGCGATCGCGGGCAGTTGGGGTCCTCGAGGATCTCGTGCGCTCAGTAGTGCGTGCGCATCGACGTGAACGGAGTCGAATCCGAATTGCATGGCACCCTGGGTGAGCGCTGTGAGGTCGGTTCCTGATCGGCTCACCCCACACGCGAGGCGCACCTCCTCCTGACCGACGACCCTGCCGGCAGCCGCCATCGCCATGCGCAAGCAGGTGATCCCCATTTCGTTGGGAGCCTGCGCGAGGAAGACCGGGACCTTCATCACGAACCGAAGAGGGTTGAGAGGGGAGAGCGGTCACCGGTGATGATCTGGCCCTCCCACGGGGATCCCATGGGGATGGTGAACGGTGGTCCGGAGCCGATCGTCCAGGCGAAACCAGACGGGTTCGCCGGGTCTGTGTCGAGGTCAATGAGCACCTGAATGATCGGCTCTTTGGGAACAGTGAACTGCTCATACCCCGCCACGCCGCCGAGGAGTTGTTCAATGAGGGAAACGCTCATCGGGCTGATCGCCACGGATGACACCGTGCCGGTGATGAACCCGTACTCACCTGAAGGTACCGAATCTGGTGAGATGAGCACCGCCTGCCCGGGCGTTACTCCGCCGGCCGCCGAGGCCGGGACGAGAGCGATCGCCGCGAGCTGCTGATCAAGCCGCTGGATTGTCCCGAGGCTCTCCCCGGTCCGGACGAAATCGCCCTCTTGGGTGGCGATCTCCACAACCTGCCCGGCGATCGGGGTGCGGATCCTCACGGACCTGCCCTCGTCGTTCACGATGATGGCGAGGGTATTTGAAGGTTCGACAGCGGTGCCGACGGTTACGAAAAGTGAGGTGACTGTGCCATCGAGCGAGGCGCCGATCTCCAACGGTCCGCCCTCGGTTGAGATGACACCGAAGGCACTCGTCATGACCGGCGGGCGCGCGAGTACTCCCCACGTGAGGAACCCACCGATGAGCGCGATGATGCCGACGAGTGCGATCCACATGCGCGGACTGCCAAAGAGTGCAACTTCATCAAGTCGCTGAATGGGCGACACGGACGTGCTCGCGTGTTCGGCTGGAGGCACGTGGGAAGTGTATGGGCCCCACATCGACAGGCCACGCCAACGAGTCAATCTGCCTGACGTAGGCAGACCTAGTACTAGCCTCGGATCAAGGCGTTAGCTCCGCAGGATCTTCTCCATCGACTTGCCCTTGGCAAGCTCATCGACGAGCTTGTCGAGATACCGAATCTTCTGCTCAAGGGGATCCTCGATGGTCTCGACGCGCATCCCGCACACAACGCCCGTGATCATCGAGGCGTTCGGGTTGAGGGAGGCACCTGCGAAGAAGTCAGGAAAGGTGGTGCCATCGTCGACGTGACGTCGCAGCGTTGGCTCGTCGAAACCGGTGAGCCAGCGGATCACCTCATCGAGCTCCTCGACCGTGCGGCCCTTCCTCTCCACCTTTGCGACGTAAAGGGGATAGACCCTAGCGAAGGTCATCGTGAAGAATTTACTCATGGGCTTCGATGGTAGCGGCCGGCGCAGGAGTCCGTGGGCCGTGTCCGGTCATGGTGTGCTGGGCTGCGATCAGGAATCCGGCGGCGCAGAGGCTGAGGACTCCGGTTGCGGCCCAGGCCGCTGAGTACCCGCGTGATGCAACGACGACTCCGAAGACCACCGGGCCCACGGACGCACCGACGCTCGTGCCAATGGACACGAAGCCGGTGGTGCGTGCGGCTGCTTGACTCCAGTAGCGCATGACAACCGGGTATAGCGCGGTGGGCCAGCCCCAGCCGAGGCTCAGGGCGGTTGCAAGTCCGATCGCTGCGACTGCCGGAACAGGGACGGCGAGCAGCACGACCCCGACGGCGCTGGCGCCGACGATGAGTGCGATACCGGTGAGCGAGGGCGAACTGCATCGGCGTTTGAATCCCGATGATGGACGGCAGGTGGTCAAGCGGGAAGTGCTTGGTGTTCATGGTCACGATTGCCCCGGCGCCGGCGAACTCCGCTGCCGCCACGACGTGCTCGTCGTCGGGATCGGGTAGCCCGTATGTGCCGTCGAGTCGTTCCCACCCGGTGACGCACGAGTCGTCGAAAGCTCCATTCATCTGCCCGATGAGCGCAGCGGCCCGAGCCCGCGCCTCATCGGCCGTGGCCCCGCGGGCCTCGAGTTTGCGGGCCTCCTCGTATTCGAGCTCCTCAAGGATGCGGTCGCTCCACAACGGGCGGTAGACCCCCTCAGCAGCGAGTGAGAGGAGAAAGTCGCGTTGAAGGCTCGGCCAGAGTACGCACGTGTCGAGGACTACGGCAAACATCTGCGTCGAGTCTTCGTCGGCGTTCCGGCTACTTGGCTCGCCGCGCGGCCACGACCCGCCGAGCTTCGCTCAACCGGTGCAGCTTCTCCTCGGGGGATTCATCCTCGTCGTCGTAAATGGCGCCAAGAGCCTCGTACTGGGCTGCCTTGCGCTTCTCGCGGTACTGCAGGACGTCACTGAGCAGCAACTTGCGGTGGGAGCTCTGGCGCTCGAAGGGGATCGCCCCTGACTCAACGAGGGAGACGAGCGTGGGACGGCTGATCCCGAGGAGGTCGGCTGCCTGCTGAGTGGTCAAGCGCATGGTCTGAGGGGCGACCGTCACAGCGAGACCAGCCTGGAGTGACTCCACCACCTGGACCAGGACGCGATGCAGCTCCTCGGGCAGTTCGACCTGGTCGCCCTGATCGGCGCCGACAAGCAGGTAGCGCGCGACGGGAACGCTGCCGTGCTTCTGCCCGTGCGCGGCCAGGAAATCGTGGACGGCGGCGAGTTGGGAGCGGTCCTCGGGCAGGTAGGTCTCTTCGGCCAGTATCTGGCTCATGTCAGTCTCCTATTCGAAAAGAGCGAAAGTATTTTCGAACTGTTTGATACTATGCACTCGCCTGTGGATGGTCAAGGTGGATCAACGCATGACGGACACCCACAGACCGCCAGTGACCAAGCAGATCTGCAGGCAACCACTTGGCGGCAGACTCAGGAACCGAGCACTTCACTGCACTAGCCTGAGGTCGTTGGGCTGGCCGAAAGCCCGTTGAGGTGAGGCCCTCCCATTCATCCCGAAACGACTCATGCCAGTGACCATGAACCAGCGAACGCGGCGCGACTTCGTCCATCGCCTCCCGTAGGCGGACGCGCTGGGCGTAGCAGTACGCCTCGACCTCCGGCGTCAGCCAGGCGGGTGCTGCCGTGATCCCGAGTCGGCGGAGGCCGGCCGGGGCCTCGTGCGTGATCATCACATCCACCCGCTGCCAGCCCTGACTGTGGACATTGGTCACCAGCCGCGCGCAATCGTCCTCGGTCAGTTCCTCGTCGGGCCACCAACTCACGCCCGGGTGACGGGTGCTCCGATCGATTGATCCGGCACCTCCGAGCGCAGCGAAGCGCGTCCCGGCAGCATCGACCCACGTGTGCCCCCTCGTGGCGAAGCGCAGGCGCGGGTAGTCCTTGAGGTACAGCCATCCGGCGTCATCGGTACGCATCAGCTTCACGCGGCCGTAGTCCTCGTGGTTGCCGAGCACGATGAAGAGTTGCACGTCAGATTGCTCGCACGTTGCGTCAACGGTCCGCAGGAAACTCTTCCCACCGGACCCGGGCCACAGGCCGAAGTCGCCCACTTGGTAGACGGTCGAAACGCCGGCGGCTCCGAATTCCTCGAGGCGCGAGGTCGCGCAGGCGACGTTGCCGTGCCAGTCCCCGGCGAAGCCGATGCGTTCTTCCATCGCCGAAGTATCGAGTGGCGGACCGACATCGCCAAGCTCACGCAGAATCTTTGCGATCCGAGGGAGTTTTGACCTTCCGATCTTTGCCGAATCACGGCCAGTTATCCACAGATTGTGCGTGTGTGAAAGGGCAGAGCATAGGGCAGATCTGGATGGCCTGCTGATTGAGTAGGAAAAGCCGGCACTGAAAGCCGTTGCGCTGGAAGGGGTTTCGAGTGGCCAGGGGCGGAGTCGAACCGCCGACCTTCCGATTTTCAGTCGTAATTGAGCGCCAAGCAGGGCGGCTGTGTCCCGCACGTTCAATAGGTCATCGACCAAGTCACCAACCACTCCATTAGCGCAGCACGTTGTTGACTTTGTGTAGATCTGGCCTTGGCCCGCTGAAAAGAGGGCGACCTTGGGGATGTTTTCTCGTATTGTCGTCTTGTAGGAGGACCAGTATTTTACTGTCCCTAGGGGGATTCATACTAAAATCGTGGTACAGTGGTTTCGTGGTAATGCGAGAAAACTCGGCGGCCGAACTCGTCATGCGAGCACTACCCGAGCACCTGCGTGCAACAGTCCAAGTCATTGAAACCCTCGGGGGACCGGTCATCCACGTGCCCTTGCAGGAGGCGTCACAGGACTTCACCCCTATCTGGGCAGGCGAGGGGTATCCAAGGGACGTTGAAACAGCCCTGGCCATGCACGCTCAAACACTGGCGCCCGCATCAGGACACAAAGTCGTCGTTGCTCGTCGTCTCTCCCAAGGCGCCAGAGCCTGGCTTGAAGATGCAGGTATCAGTTGGACGGACGAGAGTGGCGATGCACACATCGAAGCGCCGCCTGGCTTCTTGATTGTTCGAACGCGCGAGAAGTCGCGCCCGACGGCTAACCTTCAGGAGTTCAGGTGGACTGCGTCGAATGGAGCGGTCGCGGAGTATCTGTTGGCGGGCCTCACGCAACAGGATCAGCCCGATTCACTTGTAGCACAGCGTCAGAGCGTCAATCAGATTCCGCGCACCACCCAACTCGCACAAGCGGTGGCTTGGTCTGCCCCGCAAGTCTCAAAATCCCTTCAGGGCTTCGATGCACAGGGTTGGACCAACAAGATCGGCCCGGAACGCGGGATTGGCGCGGGTCGGGAGCTAGTGGAACCCGGGGCCATGCTTACGAGCTGGGGGGACTGGTACGCGAAGCGTCTGAGCCGGCATACGGGTGCCCATGCCCTTTGGCGGGATCCCGAAGCCTTTGTCCGCCAGCAACTTCGATCCGCCCTGCAAGACGGCACTTGGGCGATCAGCGGCTGGCTGGCCCTGGCTCAGGCTGCACCGTTCACCACCGACGTTCCAAGTTTGACGTGCTACTTGGCGCATGACCTGTATGACGATCAGTTGTTCAACATCATGAGTGACTTGGACCTTCGGCCCGTGCCCACAGGAGCTCGTGTGACATTCATGCGTGCCGATCCACCTGTACTGGCCCAGTGTCGCGTCGTTGCCGGCATCCCAGTCGTGTCAAGCATCCGCCTGTATGGCGACTTGCTCAAGGCGGGGACCCGCGGTTCCGACGCTGCCGACCACCTTAGGGAGTCTGAAATTGGCTTCTGACCAGGCTAGGTCTCCCTATGCACGAGACCTAGCAGAGGAAGCGCTTGTTCGACTTGCGTTAGCGCTCGGGCCCCACATCGGGAACGTTGTCATCATCGGAGGCCTGAACCCAAGCTTCCTTACGGCTCAGCCTCCGGTT
This sequence comes from Bifidobacterium breve, assembly GCA_945901095.1. GTDB lineage: Bacteria > Actinomycetota > Actinomycetes > S36-B12 > S36-B12 > WLND01. Next base: position 15,310 of record CAMDKQ010000030.1, on the reverse strand, counting down.
CCACATTTGGGGACAACGGACGTTGATGTCCTGCTCGAGGTTGGATTTGTTTTCGACCGTGACGAGATGGACTTTGCTTGGCTCGAAACGGGACTTCAATCAGCGGGTTTCGAGCCGAATCCGACAGGTGTTCAGCCATGGCGCTGGTATGTCCGGCTTGATGGTTTGTTGGTCAAGCTGGACCTGCTTTGCGACGCCTACGACTCGCCTGGCCAAGAGCTGGCCCTCCCGGGGTGCAAGACGGTGGTTGCCCAGAACCTTAAGGGCCCCCGCCCAGCTCTACTCGATTCCGTGGAGCATTCCCTTGCTGTCTCGATTGAGCTGAGGGCAAAGTTCCCAAACGCTCCCGAGTTGGTAGCAGTGCGCTTCGCCGGCCTTGGCGGCTATGTGATGTCGAAGGCGGCCGCAGCGGTCATAAGGGGGGAGCCCAAGGACTTCTACGATCTCGCTTTCGTTCTCCTGTATAACCGCGAGGGGGGTCCCGAGGGGGCGGCCCGCGCGGTTGATCGTCTGATGCGTCTAGATGTCAACGTTGCGTTCGAGTCGCAGGTGCCGGCTGCATTGAACCTGTTCACCAATCCCAGTGATCGACCCGCGCAGATCTTCGCAGAGCAGATGCAGCGTTCAGGGGATCAGACCGACTTGGAGATCCTCGCGCAAGATGCGGTTGGCGCGGCAATCAAATGCAAGGAATCGCTGGTCACCCTTCGCTCCTGAAGGGGTCTACCGAGATTCCGCTCGTACAGGTACGGAGAACCGATCGGTTTGTGGGCAGCAAACGCCGCAACCCTGAACGAAGGGCGCCATTTGCCCACAGGTTGTGCGTGGGTGCGCGCCCAAAGAAAGGGCAGAAGATAGGGCAGGCGGCGGCGCTCGGCGTATCACGAGTGACCCTGAGCCGGGTCATCAATGAGCATGCACGCAATTCACCCAACCTCGCTGTGCGCCTCGAATCCGCCGGGGTCGGCGCGGCCCGAGGATGGCTGGCGATGCAGACGGCGCATGATCTGGCAGGTGAGCGTGCTGCCGGCCTGTCGAAGGTTCGCAAGCTCGTCACTGTCGCATAGGAACTTGGTGTGGACTGGTCAGGGCGCGGCTTGGCCATGACTGCGATGATGTGGGTGGCTGTCGTCACGTCACCTTGCTCGACCGCTTCATCGGCGATCTCGGGGATCGGTCGCGCTGAGGTTGTGTGTTGCCCCGAAGCTGTATGGCTGCGGCACCCGCACCGACCCCCGACGAGACAAGCGTTGACACCAAAACGCCCAAGGTCGGCGATGGATACTGAGGCGCATCCAACGCCTGCGGCGATCGGGGCAATGGCGAGATGTGGCAAGGGCCGTCTCGTGCGAAAGGTCTGGCGTGTCATCGTGCGGACGGCTAACCGCACCGTCGCTCCATTACCGCCTCCGCCGAGACACGCAAAGAAGCCAAGGCTCATGGATCGGCGCTATAGTCAGGGTGGCGATAAGAAAAATCGTATCGGAGGTTGTTGTGTCTGCATCACTGCTGCTGCGTGCTGCGCGCCAAGCTCATGGCACGTCACAACGAGAGCTTGCGGAGGCCGCCAGCGTGAGCCAGCCTGGTATTGCAGCTATAGAGTCCGGTGCTCATGACACAACGGTGAGCCGATTGGAGCTGCTCCTAGCTGCACTTGGGCAGCGCGTCGTTCTCGTACCGACTGTTTGTCGGTCGGTGGCTGAGGCGGCGGACGGCATCCGCAGTGCTCTTGTATGTCGTGATGAGAATTGGGCGTGGCGTGAAGTTATCCAGACGTCGGATGATTTGGCACGCGAGGCGCCTGTCGTTCGTGTGGCGCTGTCTATCGTTCGGCCGTTGCCGGTCGGCGATCAGCGATATGACGCCCTGCTGGCAGCCGTAGTCGACTACTGGCTGACGCGTGATCAGCTTCCGCGACCTGGGTGGCTCGACCACCGAGCCTTCACACTTGATGAACCATGGGATGTCGAGCAGTTGGCTGAACTGCGCGAGCATGCGCGCAGCACAACCCCTACGTCGATCTCTCGACACGGGGTATATCTTGCTGCGACCGAATTGGCGAGCACATGATTCATGCGACGCTGACTCCTGCGGATGTCGAGAATCTCCTTCGTGAGTTAGCGAGGCGGGTCCATGCTCGTGGTGTGGCGGCCGGGATCCGGGTCGTTGGCGGCGCCGCGATTGCATTGATGAATCCGGACCGGCGCGCAACCCAGGACATCGACGCCTTGCTCCTTCCCGAAGAGCCGTTGCGCAATATTGCGGCTCTTATGGCTGCTGAGCGCGAACTTCCTCAAGATTGGCTCAATGATGCAGCCAAAGCCTATGTACCGCTTGTTGGACTTGAGGATTGGCAAGAGGTGTTTCGGGAGGGCGATGTGGCTATCTACATCGGATCCATCGAAATGCTCCTAGCTATGAAATTGCTTGCCAATCGAGGGCGCCGTGACACGTCTGACATTGAGTTCCTCTTAGGTCGGTGCCAAATCACGTCTCTTGAGCAGGCCCAAGAAATCTACGAGCGATATCATGCACAGGATGTCATTGCTGGAGCAGCCGCTGCACGCATCGCCAATTGGCTGGCGCGCCAGTGAGACATCAGGCAGCACGCGGACGATCAGACCATCGCATCGGACATACTTGAATTTAGCTTCGCCCAGCCACACCTTGTAAGGACATGGCGAACTTGGCGGTACGGCTGCTGCGTGGCGTGCCTGATGGGTGGCTGCCGCTGGCTTCGCTACTGCTCGTCGAGTCTTGTTTCGTTCATCGTCCGTTGATCCTCACGCAGCGATCGCAGCCCTGCATCGTCCGCAATCTCCTTGCCGGACTCGAGATCGAGGGCTTGCGTACCCTGGGGAAGGTTCGACAGATCGGGCGCGATGACGATGTTCGGCAGGCCCGAGTCTGGTAGTCGCAGGGTCTCCTCCTCCAGATGCGAGGTAGCGAGGATGAGGTCGGAGGACGTGCGCTTGGGGAGGACCTCACCTCGGAAGAAGGCGGGCGCAATGATGTTCCAGACGAACATGAGTGCGACCCCGAGCAGAAGCGTCCCGATGCCGATGATGAAGACGCCACCGACTCCACCGATGGCCGTGCTGCCATAGGTGGGCTGGGCGTACTGAACAGACGCGATGACGAACGCCCCGAGAAGCATGAGCCCGCCGAGGAAGGGGAACAGGCCTTTCATGAAGAAGTTGCGGCCGCTGCGGAAGATGTCGCGCCGGTAGAACCACACCGCAGCGAAGCCGGTCAGTCCGTAGTAGAAGGCGATCATGAGTCCGACAGCCGCGATCGAGTCGCCAAGGACGTTTTGGCTCACGAGGGTCAGCCCCACGTAGAAGACGATCGAGACCGCTCCCATCCATACGGTGGCGACGGACGGAGTCATGTATCGCGGATGGATGCGGGCGAACGAGCCCGGGATCGCCTTGTAGGCGCCCATCGCCAGGGCGGTTCGGGCTGTCGGGAGGATTGTCGTCTGAGTCGAGGCGGCCGCCGAGGACAGCACTGACAGCAGAAGTAATGCCTCCAACACGGCGCCGATGGTGGAGCCTCCGAAGACCTGTGGGCCAAGGGCCCGGAACACGTCGTCTGAGTTGTCTGGATTCGCGAGGCCAAGACCGCTTTCGCCGGTTCCAGCGAACGCGACAGTCGCGACGCTGACGATGGCATAGGTGAGTAGCAGGAGAAGGGTGGAGATGATGGCGGCGCGGCCAGGGGTTTTCTCCGGATTGGAGGTCTCCTCATTGACGCTCACGGCTGTGTCCCAGCCCCAGTAAATAAACACGGCAATGAGGGTTGCGGTGACGAGGGCGCTCAGGCTCAGTCCGGAGGGCACGAACCAGTCCAGGCTCGGGCTTACCGAATCCGGTGTGGCGTTGCCTGTGTTCACCTTGACGAGGGCGATGACCGAGAATGCGACGAGGACGAGGACCTCGATGCTCAACAGCGCGTACTGGAGCCGAGCCGAGATCTCGATCCCTCGGTAGCAGATGTAGGCCATGACGATGATCCACACCACGCCGGCAACAGTGCTCCATAGCGGCGAGTCGGCGAGCTGGGCCTCGCCGACCAGCTGAAAGCTGTAGGAGCCGGCGATCTGGGCGAGATTGGCCATGACGATCACGTCAGCCGCGATGATTCCCCAGCCACCGATCCAGCCGGCGCGAGGGCCAAAAGCGCGCGAGGCCCAGGTGAAGGTGGTGCCGCAGTCGGGTTCGGCTCGGTTGAGCTGCTGGTAGGCGATCGCGATGAAGAACATGGGAATGAAGGCGAGGAGCATGATCGACGGTGCCTTGGTGCCGACGATGCCGGCACCATTCGTCGTCGCGACGACGAAGCCGAGGCTGGCCGCGAGGCTGTAGGCGGGGGCCGTTGACGCGACCCCCATCACGACGCTGGAGACCAGGCCCAGTGCGCCTGTCTTGAGGCCCTTGTCGCCCGCGGTCTCCGGGAAGCCGATGGGCGTGTCCTTCGTCAGGTCTTCCATGACCATTCCCTTTACTTGGGGGCACACAGGATCGGTCGCAAAGACTACGCCCGTCGGCGCAGTGGTTCCGGCCCAGGGCGCATCGCCGCTCGCACCTAAGACGACCCGCGACTGCACATTGCACGGCGGCAATGTCGCCCTTAGGCCCTTGCGTCCGGCGGGTTCGTCGTGGGATGTCGAGGTGGGGCTGGAGACTGTCGAGGCACGTCGCCAAGGGTCCGTTGCGTTGTCAACCGTGCACAGGTGGGCGACGAGTCGTGGTCTTTGATGGTCCCGGCGACGTGGATACCGCGGGCCAACTGCCCGGCATGGCCCCCGTCCTACGATGGCTGCGTCACAGGCTGGGGTGAGGCGATGAAAGCAGAGCACTGACCATCAAGTGTTCTTCAACGCGGTACCCTTAGCCCGTCGCTCATTTGATCGGGAGCAGGCATCTGTAACTACTTACAGGAAGGCGGCGTGATGGGTGATGAACGTAGTTTCTCTGGGGTCCGCGAGACACGTGTTCAGCATTTCGTTGATCTGGCTCACGACACGCCAGGAATGGTAAGTGGACTGCGATCCGGGAGCATAGATGCCATGGTTGATTTCTTTGAATTGGCACCGGGTGCGCATGTCACGGCGGTGACGGTTGAAGAAGCCGCTCGCCGCGATCTGGCAAGTTGATGACCGGCCGGCGTGGAGCCGGCAGCATTGCGGAAGTCACCGTCGTGCGAGTGGAGCTTGCCGGCAATCCGACGTGCGTTCATGTAGCTGAGTTGGAAGTCGTGTATCGAGACGGGACAGCCGACAGACGCACGATTTCATTTGCGCCAAATGGAGTCATGTTCGAGGTGTTTGAAGATCAGATAGCAGCGTTGCGGGCTCTCATCAGCAAGTAGAGCCTTCTTTCCCAACCTTGGACGCGCTCATTCTCGGGGTCTTCATTGCGACTCGCGAACGGACTCAGGCGTGCGGTTCGCTCTCGATCGCAGGTGCCTTGCGAGTCGCCATCCACGAGCCGATGAGGACGAGGGGGAATCCGATGACAATCCCGAGGGTGATGGGCTCAGAAAGGACGATGACGCCGAGGATCACCGCAACCGCAGGGTTGATATAGGTGATGAACGTCGTGCGTGACGGGCCGACCTCCGCGATGAGCGCGAAGAAGATGATGAAGGCGAGTGCGGTGCAGACGATGCCGAGCGCCGCCACCGAGAGCCAGGCGGTCGCGGGGACGGCCGCGGTCGGCCTACTAAGCCAGGCGATCGGGGCGTAGATGATGAGATTGATGACCGTTGATGCTGCGATCACCGGAAGGGCCGGAATCTCGGAGAGTCGTTGCGCGACGATGATCGGGCCGAGTGCATAGCCGAATGCGGTGACCGCGAGGGCGGCGACCGCGATGAACTCGCCGGTGGATACGTCGAGCCCAACTAGGGCCACGACCCCGGCGAATCCGATACCCATCCCGATAAGCCGAGAGCCGGTGAGCCGGTCATCGAGCCCGGTCGCCTTGGCGAGCAGCGCCGTCATGATCGGGACCGTTGCGATGAGCAGCCCGGTGAGCGAGCTTGAAATGCGCTGTTCAGCGAAGGTCAGGCACCACCAGGTGAAGGTGATCTCGACGATTGCGAATGCGAAGACCCAGCGCCAGTGACCGCGCAGCTGGGGGAACTGGCCCTTCGCCAAGACGATCGGAACAAGGACCATGGCCGCGAGCAGGAGGCGGCCGAAGACGATCATGCCGGGGGAGAGGGACTCGACGGAGATCTTGATAAACAGGTAGGGCGTGCCCCAGATGATGGAAAGCGAGGCAAACAGGATAAATCCTCGGCGGGTCACTGTGCTGAGGCTAGCCGACCGTCGAGGTCGCCCATGTGGTGCAGGGGCGGCTGACTATTCGAAAACGGCGTGCCTTGCTGACTTGGAGGGCCATGACACCGATGCCACGACGACGATGACGCCCGCCACGAGCGTTGACGCAATTCGGCTCGGGGCGGTCTGGTCGATCTGTTCGCCCATGAGGGACAGCAGTGCCATGACGATCACGGTGATGCCGATGACGGCAAGGGTGTAGTCGGTCGCGAGGAATAGGAGCATGACGACCGCTCCCAACGCGACGACGACGGCGAGGCCGTAGCTGGTAATGCCGAGGACGTTGATGATTGCGATCGCGAGCCCCACGCCAACGATCGTGCCCGCGACCCGGGAGAGCACTCGGGTTGCCATGCCCGTGGTGTCGGGGCGGCTCAGCCATGCGACGGTCATCGGAATCCAGTATTGGTGCGGCCAGTTGCTCGTGTGGCCCAGTGCGGACGCCACCACCATCGCGAGTGCGAGTCGCACCCCGTGGCGCAGAAAGTCGTCCCGACGCTGAGAGTGGGCCCGCAGTCGCGCGCGGATACTCGGCAGGTCGTCCTCCCGACCGCGGAGGAGTCCCCTGTTACGCACGAGCACCGGGATGAGGAGGGCCGCCATCTGGATCATGGCACCGAGCCCGACGAGGGCCCCCGATTCAAATGTTCCCGAGCCGGTGTCGGGGATGCCGGCATAGATCGCGTAGGTGACGAGGGTGAGGACGCCAACCAGGGCACCTCGACGCCCCAGCGCCCCTGCGAAGCCGCAGCCGGCTGCGACGATCGCCACGACCCCGAGCTCGGCCACGCCCACATTCGACATCAGCCCACCGAGGATCGAAGCGAGGCCGACCCATAGGCCCGTCCAGAGCATGATCCGCCACCGATGCCCCGGCGCCTCGCCGATCCCGCCGAGGCCGGTGAACAGCGACCCGACCGCTAGCGGAAAGGCGATCTCGGGCCTGCCGAACCAGATTGCTAAGGCTGTCAGGCTCCCGACGACCGAGGCGACCACGATCGTCCTGCGCCATGCCATCTCACTGAGCCGGATCGGGGCGGTTCCGAGAATGACCTTCCGCCACGTCGACGTTGGGTTCGGCACCGGTGAAGACATGGTGGCATCCTGCCGAATGCGAGCATGGTTCGCATCCCTAGGTAGGCTTTGGCCCTCATGACTGCGACCATTGAACGCCCTGACGAGCCCGCCGGGTACGACTTCGAGTCGATCCAGGAGCGGTGGCTTCCGGTATGGGACGACATCGCCCCCTTCCGCTCCGGCCGCGCCGATGACGAGCGTCCGAAGAAGTACGTCCTCGACATGTTCCCGTACCCATCCGGCGATCTTCACATGGGTCACGCCGAGGCATACGCGCTTGGCGATGTCGTGGCCCGCTACTGGGTCCAGCGCGGCTACAACGTCATGCACCCCATCGCCTGGGATGCCTTCGGGCTGCCGGCCGAGAACGCGGCCATCAAGCGCAATGAAGACCCGGTCATCTGGACCTACGAGAACATCGAGCAGCAGAAGGCGTCGATGCGGCGCTACGCCTGCTCCTTCGACTGGGATCGCGTCTTCAACACGTGCGACCCCGAGTACTACAAGTGGAACCAGTGGTTCTTCCTCCAGATGTTCGAGCGCGGCCTCGCCTATCGCAAGGCGAGCAACGTCAACTGGTGCCCGAACTGCCAGACGGTCCTCGCGAACGAGCAGGTCGTCGCGGGCCTGTGCGAGCGGTGCGACACCGCCGTCACGAAGAAGAAGCTCACCCAGTGGTACCTGCGCATCACCGACTACGCCGACCGCCTCCTCGACGACATGGCCCAGCTCGAGGGCCAGTGGCCCGAGAAGGTGCTGCTCATGCAGCGCAACTGGGTCGGCCGGTCGCGCGGCGCCGAGGTGAAGTTCGCGGTCGAGGGCCGCGATGAGCCCGTCACCGTCTACACGACCCGCCCCGACACCCTCTTCGGCGCGACCTTCTTCGTCGTCGCCGCCGACTCCGACCTCGCCGCCGAGCTCGCTGCAGGCACGCCCGCCGAGGCCGAGTTCACCGCCTACCTCGAGCAGGTGAAGAAGTCGAGCGAGATGGACCGCCTCGACTCCTCGCGGGCGAAGACCGGCGTCTTCCTCCAGCGCTACGCGATCAATCCGGTCAACGGCGAGCGCATCCAGATCTGGGCCTCCGACTACGTGCTCGCCGACTACGGCACCGGCGCGATCATGGCGGTGCCCGCGCACGACCAGCGCGACCTCGACTTCGCACGGACATTCGACCTGCCGGTGCGCGTCGTCGTCGATGCCGGCGAAGACCCGGCCGTGACCGGCGTCGCCACTGCCGACGACGGCCCGCACGTGAACTCCGGTCCCCTCGACGGGCTTGGCAAGGCCGAGGCGATCGATGCAATGCTCGCCCTCCTCGAGGAGCGCGGCACCGGTAAGCCGGCCGTCAATTACCGCCTGCGCGATTGGCTTATCTCGCGACAGCGCTACTGGGGCACCCCGATCCCGATCATCCACTGCGCAACGTGCGGCGAGGTTGCCGTGCCCGAGGACCAGCTCCCGATCGTGCTGCCTTCGGCCGAGGGTCTGGACCTTAAGCCCAAGGGCGCTTCTCCGCTGGGCGCTGCCACTGAGTGGTCGAACGTGCCGTGCCCGCAGTGCGGCGAGCCCGCCGTGCGCGATACCGACACGATGGATACCTTCGTCGACTCATCCTGGTACTACCTGCGCTACGTCGACCCGACCGACTCGACCCGCGCCTTCGACCCCGCAAAGGTCGCCGAGTGGCTCCCCGTCGACCAGTACGTCGGTGGTGTCACCCATGCGATCCTTCACCTTCTCTACAGCCGCTTCTTCACGAAGGTGCTCTACGACATGGGTCTCGTGACCTTCAACGAGCCCTTCACTCGCCTGCTCAATCAGGGCATGGTCGTGATGAACGGCTCCGCCATGAGCAAGAGCCGCGGCAACCTCGTGCGGCTGTCAGATGAGCTCGCAGTGCACGGCGTCGATGCGATCCGACTCACCATGGTGTTCGCCGGCCCGCCCGAGGACGACGTCGACTGGGGCGATGTCTCGCCGAGTGGGTCGAAGAAATTCCTAGCCCGCGCGTGGCGGCTTTCCGGCGACGTCACGAGTGAGGTCGGTGCGGACGTCACTGCCGGCGATCTCGCGCTGCGCAAGGCCACGCACCGGGCGGTGCATGATGCCGGGCTCGCCATCGAGTCCTTCAGGTTCAACGTCGCGGTTGCCCGTGCCATGGAGCTCGTCAACGTCACCCGCAAGGCGATCGACTCGGGCTGCGGCCCGGCCGACCCTGCCGTGCGCGAGGCTGCCGAGGCGGTCGCGATCATGCTCTCGCTCGTCGCGCCCTATACGGCCGAGGATATGTGGATGCGCCTGGGCCACGAGCCGGCTGTTGCGCTGGCAGGTTGGCCGGTCGTCGATCCCGAGCTGCTCGTCGAGGATTCCGTCACCTGCATCGTCCAGATCTCCGGCAAGGTCAAGGAGCGGCTCGAGGTCGCCCCGACAATCACTGAGGCTGATCTTCGCGAGCTCGCGCTCTCCGCGCCGGCGATCGTGAGTGCGCTCGAGGGCCGTGCACTTCGAACGGTGATCGTGCGCCCACCCAAGCTCGTCAATATCGTTCCCGAGTAGCGGCCGTGAGCGGTGTCATCGAACTCTCGCGCGATGATGCACGCCGAATAGCCCTGTGGCGTCAGGGCTTTCTGTCGCCTACCCTCACCCCGGCTGCTGCGGGCCGGCTGTCGGCTGCCGGGCAGGAGCGGGCGGTGCACGGCATGGTCCGCGACCTCGGGGCGGTGCAGCTCGACACCATCTCGGTGCTCGCGAGGTCGCACGAGCTCATCGCCTACTCGCGCCTCGGACCCTTGCAGCGCGGCGCCATCGAGGCGGCTTACTGGGGCGGCGACTCCAGCTTCGAGTACTGGTCGCACGCGGCATGCATCCTGCCGATCGAGTCGTGGCCGCTGTTCTCCTTCCGCCGCAGGCACTATGCCCGCAAGGGGATCCGCTGGCATGAGGTGCCGCAGGCCGCCGTCGCAACCGTCCTCGCGAAGCTGACCTCCGATGGGCCGCTCACCACGAAGGAGATCGGCGGCGCCAAGAAGGGCGGCGAGTGGTGGGACTGGTCGGAGTCGAAGGTGGCGGTCGAATACCTCCTCGACGTTGGGCAGGTCGTGTGCTCCTCGCGCATCGGCTGGCGACGGGTGTACGACCTCGCCGAACGCGTCGTCCCGATTGACCTTCGAGCGCATCCCGACTGGAGTGACGACGCCGGTGTCGTCGGACCCTCCGATGACGCATGCATACGCGCACTCGTGACCGATGGTGCCCGCACCGTCGGGGTCGGCACCTCGGGCGACATCGCCGACGTGCACCGCCTCACGATCGCGGAGGTCGAGCAGCATGCAAACGACGCCGGGCTCCTGCGAGTGCACGTGCCTGGCTGGCCACAGAAGTCGTGGGCCACTCAGGCATCGCTCGACTGGCTCGCGGCCGGGGTGCGAGCAACCCACCGCACGACCTTGCTGTCGCCCTTCGATTCCCTCGTCTGGCACCGTGGCCGCACCGAACGCCTCTTCGGCATGGCGCACCGGCTCGAGGCCTACACGCCGGCGGCGAAGCGGGTGCACGGGTATTTCGCCATGCCGGTGCTCCATAAGGGCGCACTCGTCGCGCGGGTCGATCCGCGCAGGGATGGCCAGACCCTCGTCGCGAGCACTGTCACCTTCGAGGCCGACAGCGCCGGCCGGATACCCGACGAGTCGATCCGCGGGACGGCGGCAGCCCTCCGTGAGGCAGCGCGGTGGGTGGGATGCGGCGATATCCGCTTGTGCACCGTGGTGCCGTCAAGCGCGGAATACCAGCTTTCACAGGCACTCAACAGCAACTGAGTTGCCGGTCGTCGGCAACGACTCAGATACGCTGAGAACCTACGACAAACAGGAGACTCCATGAGGAGCAAGGGGATCGCAATGCTGGCAGCAGCAGGGCTCGCCATGGTGGCGTACGCGCCGGCGGCCGTCGCGGCGCCGAAGTCCTACACGGTAGCCCAGGTAGCCAAGCACGCCACGGCAGCATCGTGCTGGTCGATCGTCGGCAAGAGCGTGTACGACCTCACGAAGTTCATCCCCCTCCACCCGGGTGGCCAGGCAATGATCAAGTCGCTCTGCGGGAAGAACGGCACGGCAGCCTTCACCGGGCAGCACAGTGGCCAGGCAACCCCGGCGACCACTCTCGCGAAGTATCGAATCGGCGCGCTGAAATCGACCAGTTCTCGATCGCGGATGACATCCTGAGCGCGCTCAAGGGCTCATGTGCAGGCCCGGGCCCATCCAGCGAAGAGGCCCGCGAGAACGAGCGTCGGGCTGAGGCATCCGGTCGGTTGTCCCGCTGACGTTGACCAGAGATGACATCGTCGCTATGTGACCTGATTGGACTTTGGTCAATAGGCTCAGGCCATGAAGCAGGTAGGCATCCATGAGGCGAAAACCCACCTCTCTCGTCTCGTCGAAGGGGCAGCCCGTGGGGAGGCCTTCATCATCGCGAGGTCCGGTCGGCCGATGGTGAAGGTGGTTCCGTTCGATGCGCCCGATGAACTGGCGCAGCGGCGGATCGGTTTTCTTGCCGGGGTGATTGAGGTTCCCGACGACTTCGACTCGATGGGTGCAGCTGACATCGTCGATTCCTTCGAGGGGAGCCGTTGATCGGGTGCTTTGTGACACCCACGTCGTGCTGTGGGCCGCGATGGATTCACCCCGCCTCCCCGAGCGGGCACGCGACCTATTGAGTGACCCTGAGTCGCAGCTGTGGTTCAGCGCACGGGGAGCTCGCGGTGAGCGGCCAGCATGCGCTCGCGATCGCTGAACTCCCCGGTCGCGAACGCGATAAGCCCTCGAAGACTCCAACATGCGGGTCTGCAGCGCTGGCGCACCAGACGCCCGTCTTCGCTTGTACCCCGCCGGCGCAGCCGCCAACGCTTGAACGGTCAATCTGAATCAAACGCAGCAACCACCGTGCCGCGCGCAGCGGCTCCCTGCCACATACTTCGCTCGCTGTCCGCCTTGGCGATCATCCGCGCGACACGCATTTTGTCCTTGGGTTTCACCAATACGCGCATGCCGATGGGATCGTCGATCAGGCTCGTGAGGGTGGCGAAGTCAGAAACATGGCGCTCTCGACCAGGATCAACCGGGATCTCCAGGGCTGCAGCCTTACCCACGAGCGCACCCAACAGACTCGGCCTGATCACGTAGCCACGTCGATCGTCCAGCTCGACGGCGACAACCTGGGCGCGATCGAGCGCTTGAGTCCCGCCTGGCACTTGCACTGTGCGAGCGCCCGTCACGGTGGTTGCCTGGGCGGCCCTCTCGCTGAGGCCTTCGGGTATGAGCAGATCGATGACGGCGCGGTCGCGAATCCACCTGTGACCAATGTTTGCCGGGCTGCGGCCAACTTCTTCATAGCCGAATCTGGCGAGGTAGTCACTGATCCGGGTGAGGGATTGTCGGTCCGCGCGAAGGTCCACGATGAGGTCAGCGTCGGTAGTGACGCGTGGTGGTTCGACACCACGCTGCCAGCAATGCACGTGCACCATCTGCCCGCCGACGAGTGCCCAGCCGCTAGGTATCGACTCGTAGAGTCCGAGCAGAGTGTGCCAAACGCACAGCTCCTCCTCAGTCAAGTGCCGTACGTTGACAACGAGATCGGGGATGACGAATGGAGGATTTCCCCGTGCGCTCAGCATGGTGAGGCACGCCTGTGCTTCGGCAATGGTTGGCGCACGCTCGTCGGTTTGGCTGGTGTCAAGACCCTGCTGGACTTGCCCGATGAGTGTGAGATCGGCCGGTGTCACTTGAGCTTCGGGGGACTGTTCAAGTACGAGCCCGATCAAGTCATCGCGGAGTACGTCAGCGCGCCGGCCCGTCAAGCGTGCAAGCTGCGTGACGACAGCGTCTGCAAGTGGAGTCACTAGCCTGCCGCTGTTCACTGCCCGATTCCGCGTTCCACGAGTTGTCCTGCCGCCCGGATACAACGATCATCGTCATGTTCGGACAGGTCGGCAGCCACGGCCGCCGACGGCACGTGGCCGGACTCCAGCAGTTGCCTGCCCACTGGATCCGACACCACGCGTAGTCGCACGTTCACCTCGCCACCTTTAACCATTGCGTGGTCGCGCTGCAACTGGGGAAGGTCGTCCGCGCGAATGTATGCCTCGATCATCCTGGCGTCACGGATCGGTGAATGTGGATGGCTCACGCCACTGACATGGATGCGTGGATCTCTGGCGAGGCGCGCGAGTGGCACGGGGGCTAGGAAGAAGTCCTGCCGGTCCGCGCGATGGCGAAACCAGGCACGCAGGATCCCGGCCAATGCCTGATGGTCGCCTCCGGAGTCACCCCACGCCGAGCGGATCCTTGACCGCAGGCGCGATCGCGCTGACGGGTCCATGTGGACGGGGATGTCTGACAGGAGCGCGAGCGCGCGCCACGCCTGGGGAGACGACATTGGTCGACGGCTTGGCCTCAGCGCTCCATCCACCTGCGACGGTAGATCGACCAGCCACACTCCAGCGATCTTTCGGCCGGCAACACGCCCATCGGCCAGCATCGCGCGGACCCTCTGCGGACACACGCCCATAGCTGACGCTGCTTCGGCAACACCAACCTCTGGCATGCCACTACTATAGTGTTGACGCTATAGATCTGCCAACCTCACAATCCCGCCAACTGAAACCATGTCGATGGCCCATGACATCAGCATTCCAAAAGTCCCGTTGCGTCACGAACTCAAACCGGCGGTTCACGGGTTGTTCTGGAGGTAGGGCTCGGTGATGGTGTTGAAGGGCAGTGTCCAGGCTTCGGGGAGGAGGAGGCGGTCTGGTTCCATGCCGAGGGTCTGGCGGTCGCTGATGCGGGGGTCGAGGTATTGGCGCCAGGCGGTGGCCTCGGCGACACCGGGGCCCTACTCAAGGGTCGTTAGCTGGCTTGACGGTCGAGACGATCGGCGATCCATGTCTTGATGACGGCCTGACGAGTGATGCCGAGCCGGGTTGCCTCGGCATCCAAGGACGCGACCATCCATGCAGGGAAGTCGACGTTGACGCGCTGGGCATCGCGTCTGGGTCGACGGGCTGCGTCAAGGTCGAGGTGCTCGATGATGTCGGTGGCGTTCTCGTCGAACACAGCGTCGAGTTCAGTGGCCTTCATGCAGCGCCTCCTCAGATGGTCGTGCTCGACGGACCGAGATGATCCGCGTCGAACTTTGCCGCCGCGTGATGATGGCCGTCCACACGCGCCCGTCGATGCGTCCGATAACGACCCAGCGAGGTTCGTCCTGCGTGCGGGCCGGCACCTCGAGATGGTCTTCGTCGTCCCACAGCGCCTTCGCGTCAGCGAAGTCGATCCCGTGCTTGGCCAAGTTCGAAGCGGACTTGCCTGGGTCGAACTCGAATTGCACGACCCGATGCTACATGGAATTGTCGAAAAGGGGATAGAAACTATCCCGACGCACGTATCACACGCGAGGACTGGACAAAATGTGTTCATGCCGCGGCGGCATCCCCGCGAATCGGGATCATCCACGGCCCGTGTTTCTCCTTGCCTCTGACCGCTATTCCTTGCGCGACCGCCGCCAGACTGCCCCTCGGCCGACGCCCTCGGGGGTGATGAGTCTCTCGGTCTTGAGCGCGTCCAGCGTGAGCCGGATGGTCTGGTCCGACACACCTGGCATGGCGGCGCGGATGTCGGCAATCCGGAACACAGAGTCAGCACGGTGAAGTATGTAGTCCCGTACCCGCTCCTGCTTGGTGCCATGAGTGCGATCGGACGCTGCCCTGGATTCGAAGGTGTCGTAGGCAGTGGCGACTGTGTCGACGAAGTAGGACAACCACGGCCAGGGGTCGTTTGCCTCCTCGTGCCACCCGTGCGTCGATGCGAGGAGCGAGTCGTAGTAGTCGTC
>CAMDKQ010000029.1 GCA_945901095.1 Bifidobacterium breve | reverse complement strand
AGCGACTCATAGGTTTGGAAGCGTCACACGACAATGAGCGGAAGGAGCACAGAGGCATGGCCCTTGCCTCAATCGTTGTGTGGCTCAATGCATTCGTTCTGAATTCGTAGCCAGCCTATTCTCGGGAGAGCTTGCGCAGGCGCGCATGAATGGCTGGGATGTGGGCCTCACTCTCGGGCTTCATCACGGTGCTGCGCATGATGCGTGCTGTTGCTGAGTCGTGCTCAACCTCGTGGCCCCGCATCGCGAGATCCCGGCCCTTGACCGTGTAGGTGGCGAGATGGATCTGCTCGGATGGGTCGCAGTCGGCGGCGGCATAGAAGAGCGCCTTGCTCGCGGCGTCGATCGTGGACATTCGATCGCGGGTCGCAAAGTACGTGACGATGTCGAGTTCCGGTGGCTGGAAGGCAGTCATGTCATCCGATGAGTTGAGCAGTCGCTGCCACTCAAGTGCGCCTCGACGATTCGCGCGGAGCACCTGCCCAAGGCCTGCGTCGGTGAGGGGGATGACCTCGAGGGTCAGCCAGAGCGCGGCTGCAGCGGCGCCAGCCCGCGAGCACTCGAGGGAGATCTCGCCGAGGTGCAACTCGTCGGAACTGAAGTACGTGTACGGCGAGTCGTGGACATAGAAGCGGCCAACACTCGGATCGGAGAAGATGACCGCCCCGCACCCATAGGGCTGCAGACCATGCTTATGCGGATCGACGACAACGCTGTCGACATCGCGAATGGCAGCAAATGGCTCGCTCGACACCCCATCTGGTGAGTCGTCGGCGATGAGGCTGAAGAAGCCCCCGTAGGCAGTATCAACATGGACGCGGGCGCCGTGAGCCCTGGAGAGATCGACGATGGCCCGCAACGGATCGATGGCACCCAGCCCGGTCGTGCCGAGTGTGGCCACGACGGTGCCGATGGTCCCGCTCGCCAGCGTCTGCTCGAGTGCGCCGAGATCCATCCGGCCTGAGCCGTCGGTGTCGATGGGGACTCCCTCAACGCCGATCACCTGGCACATTCGCGAATGCGTGTAGTGGGCATCGACGCTGTAGGCGATTCGCTTGCCCGGGTGGCACTCGCGAGCCGCCCACAGCGCCTCGAGATTCGCGATGGTGCCGCTCGAGGTCAGGTGGCCGAGGTGCTGCTCGAACCCGAACATCGTCGCGATCCGCGCGACGACCTCCTTCTCCATTTGGGCGGTGGCCGGGCCGCCGTCGAGTGCGTGGTTATTCGGGTTGATGAGCATGGCGGTTGTGTAGCCGAGGATGGCCGCCGGATGCGGGGGCTTGAGCATCTGGCCCACGTAGCGCGGGTGACCGAACGGGTAGTTGTCGCGCAGTCGCTCCGTGAGTTCGTTGAAGGCCTTACCAAGCACCTCATCCGAGACGACGAGAGAGGGGTGTTGGTCGAAGGCTCCATATGCATCCTGCCAAGCGTTGATCGCTTCGACACCCCTAGGCAGCCACTTCTGCAGATCGGTCATGATGTCCATTGTTCCGCACGCTGGTTGAACAGCTCGACATCAACGGTTGGGGTTCAGCAGGGTGTCTCGGCACCCGGCCGCGCATAGAACCACCACGCGATGACGGCGGCGAGCAGTGCGAACCCGACTCCAAGCCCGAAGAAGAGGGCGGGGGCCATGAACGACAGCATCATGCCGAAGCCGAAGGGGCCGTATGCCGCGATCGCCGATGTCCATCCGATGACGCCGCCAGCCTGTCGACGCTCGAAGATCATCGGCATCTGCTTGAAGGTGCTTGCGTTACCGACTCCGGCGAAGAAGAAGATGAAGAGCATGCCGAACAGGAACTTCGGGAACTCGTCGACCGATGCCGGTGAGAGCTGCAGGGCTGTGTAAGCCGAACCGACCGCGATGCCCAGAGCCGACACCACGGTGAGGCGTCCTCCTCCGACCCGGTCGGCGACGGGACCTGCGATGACCCTCGCGAATGACCCAACGAGCGCGCCGAGGAAGGCAAACCTGAGTGGGTCGATGCCCTGTTCACCGAACGACGCTGCGCCGTAAACGTTGATGATGAGGAGCCCGAAACCGGCTGCGAGACCGGAGAACGTACCGAAGGTGATGACATAGAGGTACGTCATCACCCACGTGTCCTTGTTCTTGAAAATGTCGAGCTGATCGCGCAATCCGCGGGCCTGCACGGGGACGCTGCGCAGGAGGAGCCAGGCGAGCACGACACCGACGACAATGAAGGGCAGCCAGACATAGCCGGCATTTTGGAACCACACGTTCCTTGCGACCCCGGTGTCCTCGTTCACCATGACCTGCGCCGTGCCGCCGACGAGGGCGAACCCGATGATCCACGGGGTGACGAACTGCACGACGCTCACGCCGAAGTTGCCGATGCCGGCTTGGACACCGAGTGCCGTGCCCTGCTTCGCACGGGGGAAGAAGTAGGACGTGCTCGGCATGAATCCGGCGAACGCACCGCCGCCGATGCCCGCGAGGGCGCCCAAGATGAGCAGAACAGTGAAGGGCGTGTCGGGGTTCTGGACGGCGAGGGCCCACCCAACGACGGGGAGCACGAACAGGGCCGTGGTGATGGTGACGAGCTTGCGGGTGCCCATGATGGGCGGGAGGAACGTCCAGATGAGACGAAGGGTGCCGCCAGCGAGACCCGGCATTGCGATGAGCCAGTAGAGCTGGCCCTTGCTGAGCTCGAAGCCGATGCTGTTGAGCTTCGGGGCCAGGGCCGAGACCAGGAACCAAGCGACGAAGGCGAGAGTGAGGTTGAACGTCGTCACCCAAAGGGTCTTCCAGGCTCTCCCTGAGTCCCACGTTGGTGACTCCGGGTCCCACTCGTCGAGCCAGTCTGGTCCTCGGTGCTTCGTCGGATTGCTCATGGTCGGGCTCCCGTCATGTCGTATTCCTCACGTGAGTTGTGCTCGAATTTGTTGGCCAGTTCCGGGCTCGCCCGGTGTAGGACTGCGACCACGGTGACGTGCATCCACACGGCGCCGATGAGCGTGACGACGAAGATGACGAAGAAGGTGGCCTGCGGCATCCCCGTCCAGACCGTGGCGTAGGCGAAAAGCGGTGGCAGGAAGAAGCCGCCGAGGGCGCCGAGTGAGCCGACGAGCCCGCCCACGGCCCCGACATCATTCGGGAAGTACTCGGGGATGTGCTTATAGACGGCGGCCTTGCCGATGCCCATCGCGCAGCCCATCGTGAAGACGAGGATGGTGAACAGGGTCGTGCCGACGCTCCACGGCAGTACCTCGTGGACTGGTACAACCTCGTTCCCGGGCCCGCCCGGCGCTGTCAGGACGATGTACCCGTACGGCATCATGAGAATTCCTGACGCGGTAAGCATGATGGCGAACGTGGCGTACATGACCCGCCTGGCGCCGATTCGGTCCGAGATGATTCCGCCGACTGGCCGAAGGAGCGACGCAGGGAAGATGAAGAGCGCTGTGAGCAGTGCCGCCTGACTCAACTGCAGGCCGTAGACGTCGACGTAGTAAAGCGGCAGCCATGCGGCGAGCGCGACGTAGGCCCCAAAGACGATGACGTAGTAAAGGCTGAACCGCCAGACGCGAAGCTGCTTCAGGGGAGCAAGCATCGATGCGAGCGACCGACCACTGCCCGGCTTGATCTCTCGGTGCGGCGTGAGGAACCAGGTAGCGATGGCCATCGCGATGAGGAGCAGCATGTAGAGGAACGGGACAAAGCGCCAGCCCCCAGGGATGGCGCCGCCGAGGAACCCCGCCGCCGGGACGGCCACGATGAGCGCCGGGCCGATGAACTTCGTCACCGATGCGCCGACATTGCCTGCCCCGAACACACCGAGGGCGAAGCCCTGCCGCTCTTGTGGCCACCAGGCACTCACCCAGGCAATCCCGACGCTGAAGGAGTTACCGGCGAAGCCGACGAGGAAGGCGAAGAGGAGAAGCATGCCGTAGGACGTTGCCTGCGATACGAGGTAGGCGGGGATCGCCGTGACCGCGAGCATCGCGATGAAGACGCGGCGTCCACCAAAGCGGTCTGCTGCGATCCCCGCGGGCAGTCGCCAGATCGCGCCATTGAGGATGGCGACCGCTGCGATCCAAGACAGTTGCACGTCGGTGAGGTCGAATTCGGCGCGGATGGGGATGCTGAGGACACCGAACATCAGCCACACGGCGAACATGAGTGTGAACCCGGCGGTGGCCATGACCAGCACGCTCACCCGACCGCGTTCGTTCCTGGCTGTGGTCATGGCGTCACTATAATCACAGTTAGATATTTATCCCCGGTTATATTGATTAAATAATGATTCGTGGTAGAAATGGAAGATGCCTGACGATGTGACGAGCGAAAGCCGAGCCTTGATCCTGCGGATGATCGAGGAGGCAGGGGCTCCCCTCAACGTCGAGGACTTGACCGAGCGAACCGGTCTTCACGCGAACACGGTTCGCGGCCACCTCGACATCCTCCTTGCGACGAACGTCATTTCCCGCGAGCCCCACAGCACCACCAGTCGCGGCCGGCCTCGGTGGCTCTACGCAATGACAAGCGGTCACACCTCGCCCTACCAGCAACTTGCCGAGGTCCTCGCGTCCGAGTTGAGCCGGATCGGCGACGACACGGCGGCGCGCGTGGCCGATCTCTGGGCGAATCTGCTCCCACCACTTCATGCAGCGCAGAACTCAGACGAGGCGGTCGCGGAGGCTGCGGCTGCACTCGAACAGCTCGGCTTCTCGACGAGCGTGAACCCCTCCGGTGACGCCATCACGGTGACCGACTGCCCCTACTCGGCGCTCGTCGAGGCCAATCCGGTGATCTGCGATATCCACGCATCCCTCGTCGCTCGGGTCTTCGCGCAGATCGGTCAACCAGTGACTTTGGACTCTATGGACGTGTGGGTTCGTCCCGGATTATGTGTCGCGCACCTCTCACGCGCAGATCTTGCCCCCGCCCGAATCATCAGTGCCGCAGATCTTGAACCCGAGGGGGAACATTCATGACGAACGTACGCACCAACGCAACAGAGGAGTTCTTGGTGCGTGCTGGCCGGTTCTTCACCGGCGGAAACTTCAACGCAGGCAGGGTCTCGCACGACCGGCGCACCATCACGAAGGTCGGCGGCCGCGAGGGCGATGCCTTCTACCGCGACCGCTGGAGCCACGACAAGGTCGTGCGCAGCACGCACGGCGTGAACTGCACCGGCTCGTGCTCGTGGAAGGTGTACGTCAAGGACGGCATCATCACCTGGGAGTCGCAGCAGACCGACTACCCGACCGTTGGCGCCGACAGCCCCGAGTATGAGCCGCGCGGTTGTCCTCGCGGGGCCGCGTTCTCCTGGTACACCTACTCGCCCACCCGAGTGCGATATCCCTATGTTCGGGGAGTGCTCCTCGAGGCTTACCGAGCGGCACGACAGGTCCACGATGACCCCGTCGATGCTTGGGCGGCCGTCGTCGGCGACCCCGAGACACGAAGCCGCTACCAGCGTGCCCGTGGCAAAGGTGGGCTCGTGCGCGCATCCTGGCCCGAGGTCAACGAACTGATCGCGGCCGCCCACGTCCACACCATCAAGGAACACGGTCCCGATCGCGTCTTCGGCTTCTCACCGATCCCGGCGATGTCGATGGCCTCCCATGCAGCGGGCGCCCGATTCATCAGCCTGCTCGGCGGCTCGATGCTCTCCTTCTACGACTGGTATGCCGACCTGCCCGTGGCCTCACCGCAGGTCTTCGGCGACCAGACCGACGTGCCCGAGTCGGCCGACTGGTGGAACGCCTCGTACCTCATCATGTGGGGCGCCAACGTTCCCGTCACCCGCACGCCCGATGCCCACTTCATGGCCGAGGCCCGATACCGCGGGCAGAAGGTCGTCACGGTCTCGCCCGACTACGCAGACAACACCAAGTTCGCCGATGAATGGATGTCACCGCACCCTGGTACTGATGGTGCCCTCGCCATGGCAATGGGCCACGTCATCCTCACCGAATTCTTCATCAATCGCCAAGCTCCACGCTTCATTGACTACGTGAAAAAGTACACCGACCTCCCCTTCCTCGTGAGCCTCAAGGAGAAGGACGGGGCCTGGGTGCCCGATAAATTCATCACGGCGGACGACCTTGGTGACGACACCGAGGGTGCCACCTTCAAGACGGTGATCGTCGATGCGGCTACCGGACGACCGCATGTGCCGAACGGGTCGCTGGGCTTCAGATTCAACGACTCCGGCAAAGGCAAGTGGAACCTCGACCTCGAGGGCATCGACCCCGCACTGTCGTTCTACGGCGCGACCGAAACCTTGGCGGTCGAGGTACTGCTCCCTCGCTTTGACGTGGGGCAGGGGAGCGGTGAGGGCGGTGGGGTGCACCGTCGCGGGGTCCCGACCGCCACGCTCGAGACCCGCCAAGGCGAACGGACCGTCACCACCGTCTTCGACCTGCTGCTCGCGCAATACGGCGTCGGTCGCGAGGGCCTGCCGGGACAGTGGCCGACCGGATACGACGACCCCGAGCCCTACACGCCCGCGTGGCAGGAGGGGATCACCGGCGTACCCGCGGCCATGGCCGAGCGCATCGGCCGAGAGTTCGCCCAGAACTCAGAGGATTCCGGGGGGCGCTCGATGATCATTCTCGGGGCAGGCACCAATCACTGGTTCCACTCCGACACCATCTACCGATCCTTCCTCGCCCTCATCACCCTCACCGGGACCCAGGGCGTCAACGGTGGCGGTTGGGCGCACTACGTAGGTCAGGAGAAATGCCGGCCAGTCACGGGCTGGGCGCAACTCGCCTTCGGCCTCGACTGGGTTCGACCACCGCGCCAAATGATTGGCACCGCCTTCTGGTACGTACAGACCGACCAGTGGCGGTATGACAGGCTCGGCGCCGACCTCCTCGCCTCACCCCTCGGCGAAGGCCGATTCAAGGGCCGAACCATGATCGACACCCTCGCGCAGTCCGCGCGCTCAGGCTGGATGCCGTCCTACCCACAGTTCGATCGCAACCCCCTCGACATCGTTGCCTCCGCCGAGGCCGCGGGCCAGGAGCCCGCCGACTACGTCACCGACCAATTGAAAAGCGGCGACCTCTCGTTTGCGATCGAGGACCCTGATGCCCCAGGCAACTGGCCGCGAATCCTCACCGTCTGGCGGGCTAATTTGCTCGGATCTTCAAGCAAGGGCAACGAGTTCTTCCTCAAGCACCTCCTCGGCACGGCCAATGCAGTGCGGGCAGACGAGACCCCAAAGGGGGAGCGGCCCGTCGATGTCACGTGGCGCGAGGAGGCGCCGGAGGGCAAGCTTGACCTGCTCGTCAGCATCGACTTTCGCATGACGAGCACTGGCATCTTCGGCGACGTCCTCCTGCCAGCGGCAACCTGGTACGAAAAGCACGACCTCTCGACGACCGACATGCACCCGTACATTCATGCCTTCACCCCGGCGATCGACCCGCCCTGGGAGACCCGCAGCGACTACGACATCTTCCAAGGCCTCGGGCGCCGGGTGTCCGAACTCGCCCACGGCCACCTCGACACCCGCAAGGACCTCGTCGCCGTGCCACTGCTCCATGACACCCCCGATGAGATGGCGGTACCCGGCGGAATCGTCCGTGACTGGAAGACCGGCGAGGTCGACCTCATCCCCGGCAAGACCGCACCGAAGTTCGTCGTCGTCGAGCGCGACTACACCGCGATCGGCGCGAAAATGTCGGCGCTCGGCCCGCTGGCCGAGACTCTTGGGATGACGACGAAGGGCGTGCACTTCATGCCCACCGAGGAGATTGGTGTCCTGGCATCGAAGAACGGCGTGATCCCGGATGGTCCCGCCGCTGGCCGACCCTCACTCGTCACTGCAGTGCACGCATGCGAAACGATCCTCGCGCTCTCCGGCACCACGAACGGGCGTCTTTCGGTTCAGGGATTCGAGCACCTCGAGGAGCGCACCGGCCAGGTACTCGCCGACCTCGCCCGCGACAACGTGGGCACGCGCATTACCTTTCCTGACACCCAATCGCGCCCAGTACCGGTGCTCACCAGCCCGGAATGGTCCGGGAGCGAGCATGGGGGCCGCCGCTACACAGCGTTTGTCATCAACGTCGAGCGGCTGAAACCCTGGCACACCCTCACTGGGCGCATGCACTTCTTCCTCGACCATGACTGGATGAGTGAGATCGGTGAAAACATGCCGATCTTCCGGCCACCGCTCAACCTGCACCGGCTCGATGGCGACCAACGCACCGGCGCCGGCCGAGAGGTCACCGTCCGCTACCTGACACCGCACTCAAAGTGGTCGATCCACTCCGAGTACCAGGACAACCTCTTTATGCTGTCGCTCTCCCGCGGTGGGCCAGAGATCTGGATGAGCCCGCAGGATGCCGATGCCATCGGAGTGAAAGACAACGAGTGGATTGAGGCATACAACCGCAACGGTGTCGTTGTCGCTCGGGCCATCGTCTCACACCGAATGCCAGCCGGCACTGTGTTCATGTACCACGCGAAGGACCGCACCGTCGACGTCCCGAAGACCGAGACATCCGGGCTGCGCGGCGGCATCCACAACTCGCTCACCCGCCTGATGATCAAGCCCTCGCACATCATCGGCGGATACGCGCAACTCTCCTTCGCCTTCAACTACCTCGGACCAACCGGAAACCAACGTGACGAAATCACCGTCATCCGCCGTCGATCACAGGAGGTCGAGTACTGATGCGCGTGATGGCTCAGGTAGCGATGGTCATGAATCTCGACAAGTGCATCGGGTGCCACACCTGCTCGGTGACCTGCAAGCAGGCTTGGACGAACCGGGCAGGCGTCGAATACGTGTGGTTCAACAACGTCGAGACCCGGCCCGGCCAAGGCTATCCGCGCACCTACCAGGACCAGGAGCGCTGGAAGGGAGGGTGGGAGCTTAAGCGCGGAAGGCTGCGCCTTCGTTCAGGTGGACGTTTCAAGCGGCTCGCACAAATCTTCAGCAACCCATTACTGCCAACCCTTTCCGACTACTACGAGCCTTGGACCTACGACTACGACACCCTCATCTCAGCGCCCCTCGGCGAGCACACACCAGTGGCACAGCCCAAGTCACTCATCACCGGCAAGTCGATGAAGATCGAATGGTCGGCGAACTGGGACGACGACCTCGCCGGCGGCCCTGAGCTCGCACCCAAGGACCCCATCCTCGTGAAGATCCGCGACAAGGTCACCGACCGAGTGAAGATGGAGTTCGAGCAGGCCTTCATGTTCTACCTGCCGCGCATCTGCGAGCACTGCCTCAATCCTTCCTGCGTCGCGGCCTGCCCGTCTGGCGCCATGTACAAGCGGGCCGAGGACGGCATCGTCCTCGTCGATCAGGACCAGTGCCGAGGCTGGCGCATGTGCGTGAGCGGATGCCCGTACAAGAAGGTGTACTTCAACCACAAGACCGGCAAGGCGGAGAAGTGCACCCTGTGCTACCCCCGCATTGAGGTTGGGCTGCCGACCGTCTGCTCCGAGACGTGCGTCGGTCGCCTGCGCTACATCGGATTGTTCCTCTACGACGTCGACAAGGTCACCGCTGCCGCGGCAACCGAGAACGAGCACGACCTCCTTGATGCGCAGTTGGACCTACTCCTCGACCCCAATGATCCCGAGGTGCAGGCCGCAGCCCGAAGGGACGGCATCGCGGAGGATTGGATCGAGGCGGCCATGGCATCGCCGGTCTACAAGCTGGCCAAGGTCTACAAGGTTGCCCTCCCCCTGCATCCGGAGTACCGCACCATGCCGATGGTTTGGTACATCCCACCCCTCTCGCCCGTCGTCGATGCCCTGCGCGAGACGGGCAATGACGCTGAGGATGCTGGAAACCTCTTCGGGGCGCTCGATTCCCTGCGCATTCCGATCGAATACCTTGCCGAACTCTTCAGCGCTGGCGACCCGGCCCCCGTCGCCTCGTCGCTGCGCAAACTCGCCGCGATGCGTTCCTACATGCGCGACGTCAACCTCGGGCGAGAAACGCAGGCTTCGATACCGGAGTCCGTTGGGATGACCGAGGAGTCGGTCTATGAGATGTACCGTCTGCTCGCCATCGCGAAGTATGAAGACAGGTACGTCATTCCCAAGGCCCATGCCGAGACCGCGCGAGAACTCGAGGAGACCGCCTGCTCACTTGACGGCGACGGCGGTCCGGGGCAGTACGAACCCGGGCCATTCGGCAGCGCCTCTGGTCGACCGATTCCCGTTGCGGTGGAGACGTTTCACGCGCTCAAGGAGCGGCAGACCTCCGAGGTCTTTGTCCCGCTCGATTCGATCCGAATGAACCTGCGCGGCTGGGACGGACGAGGTACCCACGATGAATCGTGACGTTGCCGCCGCCCGCCTCGCAGCATCATGGCTCCTTTCGTACCCCGACGAGCGACTCTTGGATCGCGTCGACGAGATCACCGAGGTCGTCGAAACCCTGCCGAAGCCACTTGGCGAACCCCTGCAACTGTTCCTCGGATACCTAGCCCAAGCACCGCTCATCGACGTCCAATCACACTTCGTCGTCACCTTCGACATGAAACGCAAGGCCTGCCCGTACCTCACCTACTGGACGGACGGCGACACCCGAAACCGCGGGCGGGCGATCCTGCGGTTCAAGCAGGCCTACCTCGAGGCTGGCTTCGACCTCGGCAACGAGGAGCTCGCAGACCACCTTTCCGTGGTACTCGAGTTCGCCGCAATCGGCGATGAACTCACCGGCAACGCGCTACTCGCCGAGCACCAAGGCCCCATCCACCTGCTGCGCGACGCGCTGGCTGGGATGGAATCGCCCTACGTGCACGTGCTCGACGGTGTGGTCGCCACCCTGCCGAATCTCACGAGCGAGATCCGTCAGCGGATGGCTGAACTCGCCGCCTCGGGACCACCCGCGGAGCAGGTCGGCCTCGAGCCGTTCTCCATCTCCATCACCCCGAGTCCGGTTGGAGCACGCCGATGAGCGCCCAGGACATCCTGCTGTGGGTCGCGCTGCCCTACCTCACGATCGCGGTGTTCGTCACCGGCACCTTCTGGCGCTACCGCTACGACAAGTTCGGATGGACGACCCGCTCGAGTCAACTGCACGAGCGCAAGCTCATCAGAATCGCAAGCCCGCTGTTCCACCTTGGCATCCTCGCCGTGGTTGGCGGCCATGTCATGGGACTGCTCATCCCAGAGAGCTGGACGAACGCGGCGGGGCTGAGCGAGGACGCCTACCACCTGATGGCAGTCGGGCTCGGGGCCGTGGCCGGCGCTTGCACACTCGTCGGTGTCTCGCTGCTGATCTACCGGCGCCGGACGAACGGACCGGTCTTCAACGCGACGACGAAGAATGACAAGGCGATGTACGTGTTCCTCGTCGCGGCGATCTGCCTCGGCCTCGTCACGACGATCATCGGTTCCGGCGTCATCGGCGACGGCTACAACTACCGGGAGACCGTGTCACCGTGGTTCCGGTCGATCTTCCTGCTCGATCCCAAGCCAGAGCTCATGGCGGAGTCGCTCCCATCATTTAAGATTCACGCGGTCGCTGGCATGCTCCTGTTCATCATCTGGCCGTTCACCAGGCTGGTCCATGCCTTCAGCGCGCCGGTCCTCTACCTATTCCGTCCGTATGTCGTCTACCGCGAACGCGGGCCACATGATCCCGGCAGCAGGGAACCGCGCCGGGGCTGGGAGAAGGTCGGCAGCTAACCACGGTCAAGGGGAGCGTGGCATGCTGACGCCCATGTCCCGCTCCGTGGCTCCGTCCCGCATGACGATCGCCTTCGGCGCGGAGGCTGCGCTCGTCGATGCGGTCGTGAGCCAGACGGTTGCGGCAATCCGCGGCCAGGAGCGCGACGCCCAGAAGGTGACGGTGGTCGCGAGCAGCCCTGACGGCGGCGTCATCATTCGCGATGCCGGTGCACCGACCCTGTTCGGCGACTCCACCATCCTCGTCGTGACGGGGGCCGATTCGGCTTCGGAGGAGGTTGATGAGGCTCTGCGCGAGCTCATCGCGATGGAGTCCGACACGGTGTGGCTCATCGTTACCCATCCCGGAGTCGTGAAAGGCAAGAACCTCATGGACGCCCTGCGCAAGGCGGGCGCCGTCCAGATCAACTGCGCTGCTCTCAAGCGCGGCAAAGAGACCTTCGAGTACCTCGCCCGCGAAGTCGCGTCCCATAAGCGCCACATGGCTCCCGACGCCATCACGGTCCTCTACGACGCGATCGGTCAGGATCTGCGGCTCCTCAGCGCGGCCATTTCCCAGCTTATGAGCGATGTTGAGACCGACCCCATCACGGCTGATGACGTCCGCTCCTACTTCGGCGGTGTCGCTGACGTAAGCGGCTTCGCGATCTCCGACGCCGTGTGGGACAGGCGATCCGTCGACGCCTTCCGGTCCCTGCGCTGGGCGATGCAGTCCTCCGACAATGTGGCGGTCGCCACGGTGTCAGCGCTCGCCGCCGGGCTGCGCAGCATCGTACGGGTCGCTGGAGTGGGGGCAGGGGCGTCGGAACAAGACGTTGCACGTGAAGCTGGCGTCCCACCGTGGAAGGTAAAGACGCTCCGGCGTCAGTGGGCAGGGTGGAGCGGTGACCAGCGGCGGCTCGCATCCTCTGCGGTCGCACTCGCCGATGCTGATGGTGCGCTTAAGGGCGGGGTCCTCGAAGGATCAAGCTTGGACTCGGAGCAAAAGCGCATGGCCCTCGAGCGGCTCATCATCCAGGCATCGGGCCGCGGCGGGTAGTCGCAGGAAGGCGTACGACCGGGTGCCCGGCGTCGTCGCCCACGTCGACGGTCGTGCCGAATGCGGCACCGAGAACCCCCGCAGTGAGTACCTCCCGTGGACTTCCATCCGCGTGGACGCCACCGGCCCTCATCACGATCATTCGATGGCTCAGGCGCGCCACTCGGTTGATGTCATGGCTGACGAGGACGACCGTCCTGCCTTCGAGCGCGAGCGCCGCGACCGTCTCGTCCAAATGGCTCCGGCCAACAAGGTCAAGGTCGGCGTCGGCCTCGTCGAGGAGGAGCAGTGCAGTCCGCTGGGCGATGACCCGGGCGAGGTGAACGCGGGTCCGCTCGCCGCCGGAGAGCTCGGTCACCCGGCGGTCGCGCAGCGTCTCCAGCCCTTGGGATTCAATTGCCGCATCGATGATCCCGGCATCCTGTGCTGCGGCTGGCGTCCGTCGCCAAGCGAGCCTGCCCCAAGCCACCACCTCACGAACAAGGAATGGGAAGGCAACCGTTGACTCCTGGGCGAGCAGTGAGCGATGGCGGGCGAGCAGGGTCGTGCCCATCGACGATGCTTCAGACCCGTTCATGAGAACGAGGCCATCGGTCGGCAGGACATCGCCAGACATAAGGCCAAGGAGCGTCGACTTTCCTGAGCCATTCGGGCCGATGATCGAGGTGATGGTGCCGGGCTGGAAGCTCAAGTCGGTTGCACGAAGTCGCACGTGGTTTCCGCTGCTGAGTGATGCCCCGCGCAGTTCTAGGGGCGCCGACGGTCCCGCGGTGCTCATGCCCAGCCGCCCTGGCGAGCCCGCGTTCGCCGAAGGAGGATGAAGAACACGGGTGCGCCGATGAGCGCGGTCACGGCGCCGATCGGGATCTCGACGGGGTTCGCGATGACTCTCGCGAGGGTGTCGGCGAAGAGGACGAGGAGCGCTCCGGCGAGCGCGCTCAAGGCGAGGAGCCGTCCGTGCTGGGGCCCGACGAGCGAGCGCACCGCATGCGGGACGAGCAGCCCGACGAACGCGATAATCCCGACGGTCGCGACCCCCGCAGCGACAAGAAGCACGACCGCAGCAAGAGCCCGGTAGCGTACGCCCGCAACATCGACTCCTACCGCCTGCGCGGCGCGATCGCCGAGTGACAGCGCGTCAAGCGAGCGCGGGGTTGTCGCGGCGAGAGCAAGGCCGATGACCGCGAATGGCGCTACGGAGAGCACCCCGCCCCAGGTCGACAGTGCCAGGCTCCCGGTGGTCCAGAAGGTCACTGAGCGCGCGCCGGCGACGTCACTCATTGACACGAGGACTGCGAGTGCCGCTGTCGTGAATGCGGTGACCGCCACGCCGGCAAGGAGGAGCGTGACGACCTCGGGACGCGAATCGCGGACGGATACTGCCACGACGACGGCCACCGCACCCGCTGCCCCAATGCACGCGGCGAGTGACGCGAACCCGGTATTGAAAGCGCCACCGACCGCTACGGCCGCTACCGTACCGAGCGCGGCACCCCCGGATACGCCGACGAGGGCGGGGTCGGCGAGCGGATTGCCGAGTGACCCCTGCATGAGGGCCCCAGCGACGGCAAGTCCGGCACCGACGATGACGGCCATCGCGATGCGCGGTGCGCGGATATTCCACACCACCTCCGGGGAGGTTGCGGCGACGCCGATGAGAAGCGCCGCGCCGGCGGCGAGGATGAGGGCCAGTGCGAGGGTGAGGGTCACCCATTGCCAGCGACGGCTCAACCGACGTCGCTCAGAGCAGAGTGCAGGGCTTCGACGAGCCTGCCGGTGCGCGGGCCGAAGGAGAGCAGGAGCGTGTCATCAACCGCGATCACGCGCCGGTTCGCACCCGCTGGTGTCTGGGCCACGCCGGGCAGGGACACCAGACCATCGACACCGCCGACGGATTCGAGCCCCTTCGTCATGACGAGAACGACGTCGGGCTGCAGGGTTGCGAAGGCCTCGGGAGTGAGGGGAACGAATGGGTCTAGGCCCGCAGCGGCGCCGACATCGGTGCCGCCCGCAGCCTCGATGAGCGCATCGGCTCCCGAGCCCTTGCCGCCGATGAGATAGACGGCTGAAGTGCCGCGCAGGTAGAGAAAGGCAACCCTCGGCCCATTCGGGGTTGCGAAGGAGCGCCCGGTGGCCTCGGCGGCGACCTTGTCGGCGTCGGCGGTTGATGCGCCGATTGCAGCGGCGACGGCGGCCGTCCGCGGGCCGATGTCGGCGAGCGTCCATGCCTCAGGCACCTCCACGACCCGCACCCCGGCTGCCCGGATCTGGTCGAGGGCCTCGGGGGGCGAGGTCGACGCATCAACGAGCACGAGGTCTGGCTTGAGCGCGAGCACCCGCTCGGCACTCACGGCGTGAGCCTTCGTGACGATCGGTGCGCCGCTGATGGACGGGACATTGCTTGTCTCATCGCGACCCACGACCTGCTCGCTGGCGCCGAACGCCGCGAGGGTCTCCCCGACGCCGGTTGCGAGCGAGACGATCCGCTTTGCCCCGGCGGATGATGGCCCCCGTGAGGCGCTGCTCGTGGGCATCGAGATGTCAGCAGAGGTGATCGTGCGAACACTCCCGCGTGATGCGGTGTCGGTGGCACCCGGAGATGACGCGGACTCCTGGGCTGTCATCCCTCCGCAGGCTGCAAGCAGTGACGCCAAGGCCGCGGCGAGCGTCATCGTCCCCGTCCACCGTGGCATGAATTGATTATCGTCAAGCGAGCGGGGGAGCGTTCCGATACGGCGTCGGCATGACTCCGAACGTTGTGGGTCCAGCGAAGAGGCTGCTTGCCCGCGACAATCGGCTAACGTAGAATGCTGAGAAACGTGATAACCGTGGTAACCGTGAGAGAGGTGCGGATGTCGACCGAGAGATCAGTGACGTCGAAGATTGTTGGTGCCGCCCTGAACGTGAGCCCCGCGACGATTCAGGCCTATGCGCGCAATGGGAGGATCCCTTTTAGTGTCACTCCGGGTGGACATCGCCGGTTCGACGTTGCCGAGGTACAAGCAGCCTTGGAGCCGAAAGCGACCACGACGGACGTGAGGCTACTGTTGCGCCCGCTGGCTGAGCGAGAGTTGGAATTTGGATCGACACCTCCGGATCGCGTGCACCTTGCAGAGGCTGTCGAGTTGACCGGCTCCCGTCCAGAGCTGCCTTCGCAATCGCGGCGAGCGGATGCGATTCCGCCGGAGAACAGTGCCGTCCACACGGCGCTTTGGCAATTACTGTGCGGTGCGCGGTCATCTCGACTGGAGACCGTGGGCGCGTGATAACGCCGTTGGATAGGCGCGACGGCGACAGGCTCATGCAGTTGCTTCCGTCGGTCGCACAAGGCGACCTGATCAGCGTCGGAGTCGTCAACATCGTGGGCCGGGGGCCGTCGGTGGATCTTGCCGCGGTCGGAATCGAGGCGCCCGACGACGTCTGGAATCTTCTTGTCGTGAGTGAGATCGGCTGGTACGTCATTCTTAGTCAGGAGTGCGACATTGCCCGCGACCCCGCCGTCGAACCATGTCTGGTCGTGTGTCCTGTCACCCTGGTCGATGAAGGTCGCTATCGGCAGTTGCGTAACGGCGGGTATAGCCCGCGCGATTTCCCGCTTCCGGATCCGAAGTTGCGTGTAGCCACCGGCAGGTCGAAGTCGGAGCCCTTCTTCCCGGTGGCGAATCAGCGATTTGTCACTTCTGTGCTGAAGGAGGCCCTTCTGGCTCCCGATGTGAGAACCCTCCGGCCGTTGACCGGAAGGCAGCAGCAAAGGCTTCGAGCTTGGGCAGGTAGACGGTACGCCCGCACGCCGCACCCCGATGCTGCAGAAGAGCATGTACTGGGGAAAGCCGCCAACATCGTGGCCAGGTACGCACGGTCAGCTGCAAAGGGTGGGGAGCGGACACTTCAAGTCAAACTCGTGCACGCGACCGACATGTGGCTCGTGAGGTGTTCGGAGTTGAGTGTGACACTCTGCCCGATGCTCAGTTTGGACCGCGCCAAGTCCGCAGGGCTGCTGGTGAAGGCGACGGGTGATCTCGATGGGCATGCCGTCGCAGCCGGGTCCATGAAGCTGGGTAACGAAATCTCCGCGACCGTTACGCGCGATTCCGGCTTCCGCATCACCATTGAGCCTCGCACGTGGGAGTCGATGTCGGCAGGGGAGTTCGCCACCTTCGCGCCGTGGGTCTGGGAGTCGGATCCCGACCCACTTCAGGAGGCAGTTGGGCCGGACTCGGAGGCTGGCCTTCATCTTCGGTGACTGTTGCCGATGCGGCGTCGGCATGACCCCGACACTGTGTCGGGCGGAATAGAGCGGACCCGCTCTAACGTCGCATCATGCCCACGACGACGAGACGCTTCGGTTCTCGAGTCTGCGCTGCATCGTTTGGTCTCCTCGCCCCGCTGACCGTTGTGGCAGTTTCGTCGCATGCTGCCCATGCGAGCGTGTCAGCCGAGACGGTAAGGACCCCGACGGGTCTTGTTCTCACCGTCACGCCAACGACCGCGCTTGATCCCGCAGGAGCGACGGTCACCGTGACCGGCCGAGGCTACGACCGGACCGTCGGGATCTATGTGGCCCTGTGCGTGACGCCGCAGGTCAGGCAGCCTCCGTCACCCTGCGGTGGCGGCGTGAACATGACCGGGGCCAAGGCCGCCTCCGCCTGGATCTCGTCGAATCCGCCCCCTTACGGCCAGAAACTTGCGACCCCCTTCGCCAAGGGCGGTCGATTCAAGGTTCGTATCTCGGTGTCCTCAACCATCGGGACCGTCGACTGCCGGACCGTGTCGTGCTCGATCGTCACGCGCGCCGACCACCTCCATACAGGGGACCGACGCTTTGACGTTTTCGTACCCGTGACGTTTCGACAGTGATGACGCTCGACCCAACTGACCGGTCAACACACCAACCATCGAAGGAGATCCACGCATGTCCCGACGCACCCACACTGGTCTTGGAGCGCTCAGTACCGCAGCTGGCGCCGTCGCCATTGGCGCTCTCGCACTGGGCGCCCTGACTTCCCCAGCCCTCGCTGCGGACGCCGTCTACAACGCAACGATTGCCGGGCAGCGCAACTACACGTCGCTCGTTAACCTGGCGCCGTCGTCGATGCAGCGGGTTGATGTCGTGAACCTGCCGGCAAATGTCGGCCTTTACGCGCTCCACTGTCAGGTGCCCACCGATCCGCGGTCCGCCCCGAGGCTCTGCGACTCGTCGATCGACAGCCTCGCCTACCTCACCGCCACGCCGGAAGCCCGTGCGACAGTGGGCATCCCGTTCAAGTTAAACGGTGAGTTCTTCGGAACCGACCCGAATCCAACCGCAGGCGCATCTGTGGGCGAGCCGGTCGACTGCCGTAAGGACACAGGCATTCCGAGGTCGACGACCTGCGCGGTCTACGTTCTCGGAGCTGGCCGGGATAGCGCGAACCCCGCTTACATGGGGATCTTCCCGACGGTGTTCTCACCGGTGAAGGCAGACCGAGCCACTGATGTGGCGACGATCAAACTCGTGAGCAGGGTCGTAGCCAAGGGGTCAACCCCCAAGGTGTCGGCGGCGGCCCCGGTCGCGATGGAGGTGACCTTGAGCTCAGGTCTCAAGCCAACCCTCACCTCGGACAACTGCTCCTTGCTGTCGCCGACGATGATCGCTGCGCTGTCGCCGGATCAGATCCAGTTCGCTGCGCTGAAGCCGTTCGGAACCTGCACGGTGCGCATCGTTTCGACAGGCGGGGCGAATACCAAGCCGCTCGTCACCACACAGGTATTCCAACTCACGAAGTAGCCGTCAGGGGCCGATGGCACCAACGGAAATGACGACGAGGCCCTCCAGTTGGAGGGCCTCGTCGAATTTCTGTGGACGCGGCAGGCGGAAGTTCTCGTATCAAGGCACAATGAGGTCCATGCCCAAGATCAGCGCCGCCACAGTGGCGGAGCATCGCGAGCAGCGTCGGGCTCAACTCCTCGAGGCCGCCGCCGTCCTCATCGTCCGGGACTCCACGTTCACCGTCGCCCAGGTCGCCGCCGAGGTGGGCCTTTCGAGATCAGCGGTGTACGAGTACTACAGCAGCGCCGCCGACCTGATCGCCGACGTTCTTGTCGACGAACTCGCGGAGTGGGCCAGTTCCCTTGAGCGGGTGACCTGCACGGTGGACGATCCGGCGGCGCGAGTGACCGCTTGGACGACAGCAGTCCTGCACTACGTCGCGGCCGGACGCCATGCGCTGGTGCGGGCCGCCGGCGCCATTGACCTGCCACCCGCACGTCGTGCCGAGGTTCAGTCAATGCACCGCAGTCTCATTGCACCCTTGCACGAGGCCTTGGCCGCCATGGGAGATGTCGATCCCGGCCAGCTCGCTCGCTACGTGTGGGGCGTCGTTGAGGTGTCGATTGCCCGGATCGAGTCGGGGGAGTGCGATACCGACCACGAGATCGCCACCGTCCTTGAGTTCGTCCACGGCGGCCTCGTCAGCGCGATCACCGCCCGAAACTGAACCAGTCCGGCCGCGGGCAGGATCTTCGGCGGGCCCGTCTGTAGAAGCGGGGACTGCGCCAGTCCGAGCAGCGTCCTTGGTTGAACCTTCTGGGACAAACGGAGGACAAACACGAAAGCCCCGCCCGAAGGGGACGGGGCTTTCGCTGAAACTTAGATGGCTGCGGCGCGCTTGTTGATCGACGACTTGCGGTTCGCGGCCTGATTGGCGTGGATGACGCCCTTGCTCGCGGCCTTGTCGAGTGCCCGGTTGGCCTCACGGCCCAGCGCAATCGCATCGGCGGAGCCGGCCTCGGCTGCCTCGCGGAACTTGCGCACAGCCGTCTTCAGTGAAGACTTCACGGCCTTGTTGCGCATGCGGGCCTTCTCATTGGTCCGGTTACGCTTGATCTGCGACTTGATGTTCGCCACGGGGCAATCCTCTTTACGTCTGGGTCAGCTTATGTCTGAGGCAATGATGCGCCTCTGGGTGAGGCAGCACCCCAGATTACCCGTAGGCTGGCCTCAGCCCAAATCAGCCCCGCCCTCAGCCCTCTCCAAGGGGCCAAGGAGCGCCATCTCGTGAGGATCCACGTGCCAGTCGAGCAGCCCGGTGCCACCGACCCGTCGGTGATCCGGAACTTCTCCATCATCGCCCACATCGACCACGGCAAGTCGACCCTTGCCGACCGGATGCTTCAGCAGACCGGCATCGTCGACCCCCGGCAGATGCGAGCGCAGTACCTCGACCGCATGGATATCGAGCGTGAGCGCGGGATCACCATCAAGTCCCAGGCGGTGCGGCTCCCGTACGTCGGACTCGATGGCGTCGACTACGTCCTCAACATGATCGACACCCCCGGCCACGTCGACTTCACCTACGAGGTCTCTCGCTCGCTCGCTGCATGCGAGGGTGCGGTGCTCGTCGTCGACGCCGCGCAAGGCATCGAGGCGCAAACCCTCGCGAATCTCTACCTCGCGCTCGAGAACGACCTCGCCGTCATCCCGGTCCTGAACAAGATCGACCTCCCGGCAGCGCAACCCGATAAGTACGCCGCCGAGATCTCCCGCATCATCGGATGCGATCCCGACGAGGTTCTACGTATCTCCGCCAAAACCGGTCTGGGCGTGCCCGATCTCCTCGAGCGAATCGTTCGCGATATCCCGCCGCCGATCGGCGATCCGAGCGCCCCGGCGCGCGCGCTCATCTTCGACTCGGTCTACGACACCTATCGCGGCGTCGTCACCTACGTCCGCGTCGTCGACGGCCGCATTGCGACTCGCGACAAAGTTCGCATGATGGCGACCGGCGAGGTTCACGAACTCCTCGAGGTCGGGGTGATCTCGCCAGATCCGGTGCCTTCCAAGGGCATCGGCGTTGGCGAGGTGGGCTACCTCATCACCGGAGTGAAGGATGTCCGCCAATCACGGGTCGGCGACACCATCACACTCTCGCAGCATGGGGCGACCGAGGCGCTCGGCGGCTACCGCGACCCCATGCCCATGGTCTTCTCGGGGCTTTATCCGATCGACGGCTCGGATTACCCCGAGCTGCGTGACTCCCTCGACAAGCTTAAGCTCAACGATGCAGCGCTCGTCTACGAGCCGGAGACCTCCCTCGCGCTCGGGTTCGGATTCCGCTGTGGGTTCCTTGGCCTGCTCCACATGGAAATCGTTCGGGAGCGGCTTGAGCGTGAGGCGAACCTCGACCTCATCTCGACCGCCCCCAACGTCATCTACCGCGTCTTGGGGGATGACGGAGTTGAGATCGTCGTGACAAACCCGAGCGAGTTTCCGACCCAGAAGATCTCCAAGATCTTCGAGCCGATCGTCCGCGCCACCGTCATCTTGCCCAGTGAGTTCGTCGGAACGGTGATGGAGCTGTGCCAGCAGCGGCGCGGCACGATGCAGGGGATGGACTACCTGTCCGAGGAGCGGGTCGAGTTGCGCTATCAGTTGCCGCTCGCGGAGATCGTCTTCGACTTCTTCGACCATCTCAAGAGTCGAACGCGCGGCTATGCCTCGCTTGACTA
>CAMDKQ010000028.1 GCA_945901095.1 Bifidobacterium breve | reverse complement strand
CTCGTCGAGCGGACCATCGCCGGCCATGCCCCCCGTGAAGTCCTCAGCCTGCTCACCGTGCAGGACCGCACCGACGTCGCACGCCATGCGATCGCCTGCCCCGACCACCGGTATCTCGACGAACTGCTCGCCACCACCCCGCTCCCGGTCGAGCTCCTCGAACCGCACGCCACCTGCGACCGTCCACGTCATCAGCAGGCACTCCTGGTTAACCCTTGGGTGCCGACGCCGGTCGCGGTCAAGGCGATGCGCCACGCTGCCGCGGCATTAGTTGCCGGACCGAAGCATGGCGAAGACGTGGGCGCTTGGGCCACGCTGCCGGCCATCCTCGCCGGCCGCGGGTGGCTGCCGCGCGACGAGGTGGCCGTTGCCGTCGCCGAGATTGCCGATGCCGCTATGCGGGTCGCCGAAACACCGGCGCCCCACGGTATGCCGCGTGGCCATGCCGGCGGTTGGGGCGGCCGCGACATCGTCGACACCATCGCGATGGCCCTTGCCCGCGGCATCGACATGCCATCCCTGCCCGAACCGGGGCGCACGCGGGCGATCGCGGTGCTGCGCAGTCAGGGAACCCGCGTCTCGACAACGCTCATCATGCAACTCCCCCACGAAGCCCAACTCGCCTGCGCGCTGGCAATGGAGCAGTCCCCGAACATCAAGGCCATCACCGACCCGTGCTTCAGCAGCGTTATCGGAGAACTCGACGAAGAGACACGGGTGATAGCCGCGCGCCACGGCCGCGGAGCGCTGCTCCGGGCGCTGGCGACAGACCCCAGCATCCGCGTGCGCCAGCACGTCGCCCGGAACAGCCGGGCTCCCCGCGACGCACTCATCACCCTGGCATCCGATCCTGAGGAGAAGGTCTCGTCCCAGATCGCCCGCAACCGCCAGATCGACGAGGCGCTCCTCGTTCAACTCGCAGGCAATGGCGGAGCCGGCGCGGCGGCAGCCACCCGCGTACTGCTGCGCCGCCTCGCCTGACCGCTGGATGCGAGTCAGTCGCGGATCAATGGGTGATCACGGGCGACTTCCTTGACGCGCGCGTTCGAGAACGATCTGCTCGACGACCGAAGGAAGCTACTCGAGCATGCCCGCGGTAAAGCCCATAGCGATCGGTGCCGGGGTGTATTCCGGGGACTTCGACTCCTCGAAGAGCGCGCGGCCACCCAGTTCGGTAAGGCGCGGAGTGAATGCGTCCGTGGCACCGGCGATGTTCGAGCACGCATGCTCGAAATTCGCCGGGTTCACGTCGTCCGCCCAGATCTCCGTCTCGATCAGCACCTGACTGCCCACGAAGAAGGCGCGTGCGAAACGCATGTCGCGATTGATCTGGTTCAAGTGCTCGAAGAGTTCAGCAGATGCCTCGACTTCAGTCACGGCAACGCTGAACACCTGAACCCATGGGTCAGTCGACCCGGCGATCCGTACGAAGAACTGCGCACCCCGGTAGCGAACTGGAAGATCTCCATCGCCGTCGGGCTCGGGCCGCTCGCCGGTCAGCGTCGTGAGGAGTTCGCGAACGTACGCATAGACGACATCAGGCCGCAGTGGATTCCCCGTTCGAAGACGTAACGGCAACGTATAGGAAGTGCGGCGAAACCGCTGGCACTTTTGCCTGTCAAAGGAAGTGCCGACCGGAGTGCGGGGCGTCACTGTCCCCGACTCGATGATTGATTGTCGCCGTCGCCGGACCTGCGCCATTGGCCCGCGTCCAGACGCCAGCGCCAAGCCGCGGCTTGCTGGCACCAACCGAACGCAACGGTGGTCTGCGGGGATCAGCCCGGGCGCGACCGCTCCGGGAAAGCAGTTCCCGGTCGATGGGCGCACGTGTCGATGGGCGGGGGGACATCACGGATGGAGTCTTCATGGACGACACTGCGCGGACCGCGATCGAGTACGACGACTGGGTCGATGACCCGGGCAATCTGGCCTCGCACGTCGGGGGCATCCTCGCCCTCATGTCGGGGCTCTCGGCGCAGGAAGCGAGGCAGGCGTCCGAGCGCCCGCGCTGGCCGTACCTCGTCAATATGGCGACCGGGCTCCTCGAGGGCCTCGACCTGTGCTGGGTGTGCGCAGCGGCCATCGTCCACCACGGACCGAGTCCTGCTCGCGCGCGCGTGGATGGAGGTGCCGGATGGGTGGCAGGTCGACCTCTACGACTGGCGGGTGAACGCTGCGACGCAGCCCGGCAGGTGGCCCGCGGGCTGGCGCCCGCGCGGGGCGGACTAAGTAGGACGGTAACGGGGGCAATCGAATGCCCGCGGCGTCGTCCGCGGCACCGTACAGTGACATCAGTCGAGCAGTTGGAGGAGCCATGGCACTGCGATTTCGCCGGTCGGCCAAGTTCGGGCCGTTTCGGTTGACGGCGACCAAGTCGGGGCTTGCAGCGTCGGTCGGGGCACCGGGGGCGCGGGTGAGCGTCAACACGAAGGGCCAGGTCCGGCGGACGGTCGGAATTCCGGGCAGTGGGCTCTACGACACGAAGATCGTGAAACCACGCGGGCCGAGGGCCGCGGAGGCGCCGGCGGACTCGCGACCTAGCCGAGTCGAGTCGCCGCTGGAGCGCCGACGCTGGGGGAAGGGCACGGTCGTGCTCGTCGCTGTGATGGCCCTGGTCATCATCGGACAGGCGATCGCTCTTGGCTCGCGCTGAAAGGCCGACCGCAGGAAGTGGACCCGCGCCGATCGGGCTTCCTGCTGTTCCACCCCCGGTTCAGGATGAGGTCATTCAGCGTGGCCGTCCGAGGTGCGATTCCCCGGGCGGCTCTCGTGCTCACCGTGATTGGCGGGGAGGGTCAGCAATGTCCTCGACGGCACTCGGAAAGGTGGACGACGATGTTCAGGAGAGTTGCATCGCTGGCTGCATGTGCTCTCGTGCTGGCGGCGTGCTCCTCGATTGATCCGCTGAATGAGGCAATGCCATTTCCGTCTGGGTCGGGGGCCGTGAGCGAGCCTGACGGCGACGCTACTGCGCTTGCGATGCCGGTATCTGCAGCGGGGTTCGCGATCCAGACGCATGCGCGGACGGACCTGAGGAACTACGACCGGTTCTCCTTCATGACGGCGACGACGAAGGGCTTGGCTCCTGACGCGGCCGCTAGGGCGGATGAGCGAATACGCGCGATGGTCGACGTTGCCGTGAACGATGCCCTCGCGGCTGACGATGGTGCGTGCATTGAAGGGGAGGCCAAGTGCGGGATTTTCGAATTGACGCTCGCCGTCCTTCCCTGCGCGGACGAGATGTTGTGCCTGAAGCAGGATGTCAACGGTGTCCCGGTGGGCTCGGCGACGAGCGACCAGCGGGTCGATGTCCTCGTCCTCGACCGGGTGACGGGGCGTGCAGTGGACCTCTCGCGTTTCGTTCCGATTGAGGCGACTGAGGAATTCCTTGCCGCGGTAAACGCAGAGGTCGCGGGCGCCCAGCAGCAGGCCGGCTACTACGACCCCGCGTACCCAAGCGAGGTAACCCAGGATGACATCGCCGGATGGGCGCCGCTTTCTGATCGCATCCAGATCTGGTTCTCCCGGTACGCGGCCGGCCCCGGTGCAATGGGCGCGGTGACCGTGTCCGTCCCGTACCCGGGATCGTGAAGGGAAATGAGGTGTTCTCGATATGCATCCGGGTGTCGAAGAGCGACCTCCGTGGATCACGTGCGCGTGGCGTCGAACGTCAGCCACGAGGTCGGGCTATTCCTGGTAGTCCAGGTTATGAGGAATCCGGACGTTGTCAGAGGTCCCCTGTACCGTGACTGGCTCAGCGGATAGGGGGAGTCTGTGTCGGAGCGATGGTTCTTTCCGGTTGTGAACAGCGCGCGGGAGCAGGAGCGCATTGCACTGCGTGCCCGGGTGGCGCAGATCAACGCCGTGGGATCTGGGGCGCTGCCATTGACCGAGGCGCTTGAGTTCCTGCGCAACAACGAGGCACCGGCGGCCGTGCGGCGCACTGTCCTCACTCGGTCCGACATCCCGGCCGATGTCGTCGCAGAGGCTCGCTTGATGGAGGACGACAGCGTGCGCGCCTTCGCCATGAGCCTGCCGGGCACCCCGCTCGACGAGCTGGTCTTGGCTTCACGTGATGCCTCCTGGCAGGT
The DNA here is from genome assembly GCA_945901095.1 of Bifidobacterium breve. Classification (GTDB taxonomy): domain Bacteria; phylum Actinomycetota; class Actinomycetes; order S36-B12; family S36-B12; genus WLND01. Next base: position 17,235 of record CAMDKQ010000028.1, on the reverse strand, counting down.
GCGTGCCGCTGTCGCGGCTCATCCGTCGGTCACGGTCGACCTGCTCATCACCCTCGCCCGTGACCCTTCCTCGGTGGTCCGGCGGGCGGCGATCACTCGGCCCGACCTGCCAATCGACGTGCTGGTCGATCTCGTCGTCTCTGGGAGATCCCGGCTCGACGCCGAGATCGCGTTAGCGCAGCCGGGCTTCGTCATCGCCGACCATGTCGACCGACTCCTGCTGGCCACGGACTTCGCTGCGGGTGCCGTTCTTGCCCAGCCAGAGGTCCCGATCGTGCTGCTTCGGCGCTACGCGAGGAAGGATCACTGCGCATCGGTGCGTGAAATCGCCCTGCGCAGGGGAGCGCCGAGTGACGTCGCAAGTCGTGCCCTCGTGTCCGCCGCGGAGGCATCTGTGCGCCTGGCGGCAGTGAAGGGCGGGAACTGCTCGCCTCTCTCCCTGTCGCGCGCGGTGTTTGACGTGTCGGACGAGGTTCGGACGGCGGTTGCCGCGTGCGATGCGACCCCGACCAAGGCTGTTGACCTGCTGCTGGGCGACAGGTCTGAGGAGATCCGAGCCTTAGCGGCATCGTCGAAGAATGCGTCGCCGGAGTCCCTCGCAGTTGCCGTGAGCAGCGATCGGGCTGCCCGCATCCGGCGGGTGGCCGTCCGCAATCCGCGCTGCCTGCCAGGTGCGGTTGTGGCCGCCTGCCGTGACGAGAGGTTGGTCGTGGTTGCGGTGGCAAACCCGGCCTGCGCGCCCGAAGGGCTCTTCGCGGCCCTCGTCACGCTGCGTAGTGCGGCCCGCGAGGCGCCCGACGGGGTCGACTCCAAGAGCCCTGCCGTCAAGCGGGCGGCCGACGTCGCCCGCACCGTGAAGGACGCTGGGCGACGACTGGCTCCATGCGACTGGCGCTGGCTGCGCGAGCTTCCGCTGGAGGACTTGAACCCTGAGGACCTTGACCGCCTGCTGACCGGCCATCTCGCTGACGCGGCGAATGATGCGCGGGCGGCAATCCGGGCAGCAGTTGCCGCCCACCGCGACGTCGACGACGCCACCCTGCTGCTGCTCGCATCTGACCCCGAACCGGATGTCCGGGGGGCGGTCACGGCCCGGATCCTCGGTGCCGCGAGAGGCTAGCCACGCCATCGGCACCGTGCGGAGCCTGCGTTCCTCGCACGAGGCGAGTCGGCCGCCATCGCGCGGGTCACAGCGCTGCCGCCAGGTGGGGTGGATGTCGCACGGCGAATCCTCCGGAGCCAGGCATCCCTTCAGATGCCTACAAAATGGTTTAAACAGCGAACATTACAAGCCTAATGGATGATTTATAAGCCATACTCTTCTTGGAGGTGTTGCAGTGAAGCAGGTCAGGGCGTTCCTGCCATCGACGGAGCAGGCAGCCGCTGCGCTCGGGGCACAGATCGCCGCAGCGCGTAAAGAGCTCGGCTGGACCCAGTCGCAGCTCGCTGAGCGACTTGGAACGACCCGTCACCTCGTGTCGAGGGTCGAGATCGGGTCGACGAGCCCCTCGATTGGCATCGTGCTGGAGGCGGCAATCCTGTGCGGCGTCCTTCTGTTCGGCCGTGAGCGGGACGAACTGCGCTCGTTCGCCTTAAGTCAGCAAGATCGTGCGGCACTGCTGCCTGCCCGTGTGCGCCGTCGCCCGGTGGAGATCCCCAATGACTTTTAGAGCAAGGCAAGGAACCCCCAGCAGCGCATACGTCTGGGTGTGGCTGCCCGGGGCGGTTGAGCCGGTTGTCGCTGGCGTCGTTGTGCCCGCAGGCGGGCTGGTGCATGGGGAGAGCGTGTTCGCATTTCGGTATGCCGTCAGTTATCTCGCACGTCGTGACGCGATCTCACTATGGCAAATGGAGCTTCCGCTGGGGAGCGAGGTGTTCGACCCCCGAGTGCCGAAACTGGGTCGTGATCCGATGGCGCTTGCCTCATGTTTGCGCGACGGCAGGCCAGAAGCGTGGGGACGGCGCGTGTTCAACCTGCGCATGGGCCTGGACACGTCAAGCGAGGCCGACGAGTTGTCATACATGCTCGGTTCCGGCACAAACCGGATCGGAGCCTTGGACTTTCAGGCCAGCGCCACTGACTACGTGCCCCGGGATGAAGCTGCGACCCTTGAGCAACTCATGGACCTTGCAGCGCTGGTTGAGAGGGGTGAGTACATTCCCGAAGCCCTCGCGGCCGCAGCGCAGCATGGCACGTCGATCGGAGGCGCCCGACCGAAGGCCGTGCTGGCCGACGGCGACCGGCAACTGATCGCGAAATTCTCTTCGGCTGACGACCACCGTCCCGTGGTCAAGACGGAAGCCGTCGCCATGCTTCTTGCGGCGCGGGCTGGCATCAACGTTGCGCCGGTCGAAGTGCGTCGGGTCGAGGGGAAGGATGTTCTGCTTGTCGAGCGTTTCGATCGTGTTCCCGCGGGCCGAGGACGATTCCAGCGCCGCGGGATGCTGTCCATGCTGACGATTTTGGGGCTGCGCGCAGAAGGCTCCTGGGGGGCGTCTTACGCGCTCATCGCCCAGGAGATCCGTGCAGGTGTGTGGAGTGACGTGCCGGGTGCGCTCAACGAAATGTTCGCTCGCTTGGTCTTCAACATCCTCGTGGGCAACAACGACGACCATCTTCGCAACCACGCGGCATTCTGGGACGGTCGGACACTGGCCCTCACGCCCGCCTACGACCTAGCGCCCACATCGAGGAGCACGGACACTTCGTCGCAAGCGATCGCCATCACGCGAGACGGTCAGCGTGCCAGCCAACTCCGCGTGGCGCTTGACGTGGCCCCTGAGTTCCTCCTCGATCGGAAGGTGGCGCAGGCGGTCGTTGACCGTCTCCGGTCGGCGATAACGGAGAACTGGCATGAGTGTGCTGACCTCGCCCAACTCACGAAGCCAGAGCGTGAGGCACTCCTCGGTCGGCAGTTCCTCAACCCCTACATCGACTATGACGAGGCCTGACGTCTGAGTCCTCACCTGTCTGTCGTTTGGCCCGGGGACGTTCGCTGCCAGATGTATGCGACGGACTCGACCCCAGGAGCTGCTGTCCGATCAATTGACGCCGGAGCGGCGGTCACGGGCCGTTCACTCGTTTTCAGGGTGTGGAGAAGCGCTCGTTGCCCTGAAGGGGTGCTGCCGCCGGAAGCCCACCCAAATCCCGGCAGAACTACATCTGAAACCCTCTATCGAGCGCGGGCCTGCCTCCCTCAACTCACCCACGGCTCATGACCAGCGCCCCGGGCCGCACTGGACTGGGCGGGCGGCCCCTCTGCTGGTCCGGCTCGCCGTCGAAGAATCTGTCGAGAAGGATCTCGAACACGGAGCCGGGCGCCGACACGTGCGCGAAAAGCCTTGCGCACGAGCGAAGCTTCATGTCATCCGGTGCCCCGAAAATCTCGAACGCGGAGAGACCATTGACGTCGATCGCTGCTTGGCAGCATTCCACCAGTCGCGGTCCGAGAACCGGATGTTGGAGGTATGCCTCGGCCTCGGCGACGCTCTTCGTCGCGTACCAGCGCGTAGTGGCGCTGAACCCAAGCCCGTCGAACTGCGGGAAAATGAACCATATCCAGTGAGACTGCTTGCGGCCGCCGCGGATCTCTGAGAGCGCCATCCGGTATTGGTTCGCCTGCGCCTGTTCGAAGCGGCTGAGGTCGTGAGGGTCGTATCCATCCATATCCGGTGGTTCGCAGAGTCCGGTGGGCGTGAGGTCTTGATGTCTGTATTCAACTCGCAAGCCAGGAACGTCCTCGCAGCCAAATCAGACGAGCATTCACACGGGAGTCGAGCGTCTCGCAAAGGTCTGACAGCGGCCCGACCGCGAGCTGGCCTAGACGCGGAAGGAGGTGGCCCCGTCCGCTGTGACGTGGAGGATCTGTCGGTCGGTCACCGTCATCTCCGTGGCTCGTTCGATCAGCTCCGCGTATGCGGCCAACTGCTCCGCATAGTGCTGGCGCGTCTCCGCGCTGATGGCTTCGTCGGTCTTGTAGTCGACGAGGACCAGGCCGTCGGCACCCTCGAACACGAGGTCGGCGAAGCCCTCGACGAGGCGCACACCTTCGGCATCCACGGGGGCGGCGAGGTAGAGCTCCGTCCAGCGGCGCGGCGCGGCGAGCGCCTCGGCCATGAGGTCGGAGGCGAGGGCGGCCCGCACCCTTCTGGAGACGGCGCCAGTTTCGGCAGGGAGGCCCTCGTCCTGCGCTGCCCGGCGGCAGGCGACGTCGATGTCGCCGTCACTGGCGTCAGTGCCGATACGGACGATGGCGTCCATGGCAGCGTGGACGGCACGACCCAAGGGGCGGCCGTCGCGAGCGGCGCGGGCGTCGGCGGCAACCGTCGCCTCGCCCGTCGCGGTGACATCCGTGGGGGCCTCAAAGGTGGCCGTGGCGGAAGGGGGCTGGAGTCCGAGGATGGCAGCGGCCTCCCCACTGGGAGCGGCGATGAACGGAGCGCGGCTGAGCGTGCGCACCCGGTCGACTTGCTGGCTCCAGTTGGGCGGCAGCGGCGGCACAGCCGCGGGTTCTAGCGCCGCGACGGTGACGGACGAGTCGTCGAGCGTGGTGATATCTGACGGGTCGCGCGCGATGGCGTCCCACATCAGCGAGGAGTGCGGCTGCTTGTTCGTGCCGTGCTCACCGCACAAGGAGACGATCAGGTGATCGCGGGCGCGGGTGCAGGCCACGTACTGCAGCCGAACCCGCTCCGCCAGGCCGCGCGGCACGCGCTCAAAGTCCGACCACTCGTCGTAGCGCACGCTCGTGAGGCCCTTGCCGAGGTTGAACTCGTAGCGGTCTGGGCTTGCGACACCGATGGCGGGGGAGGGGTCGTACATGTTGTTCGCCATCGCCGCGAGGACGACGACAGGGAACTCGAGCCCCTTCGCCTGATGGATCGTCATGAGCCGCACGGCATTGTCATCGCGGACATCCGGCTCGGGCAGCGATGAGCGTGTCGAGTCGGTCTGCACGTCTGCAACCGCGACGAGGTAGTCGGGTAGGCCGACACCGCCCTCGTCCTGGAACTGCTGGGCATGCGCGCACAGCATGCGCACGCAGTCGGCGTCGAAGGCACCCCGCGGGGCATGCGCCAGCGCCTCCATGACCCGGGTTCGGCCCAACAGGCGGTCGATGACCGCGGCGGGCTGCGGTGCCTCGAGAGTGCGACGCACGGCATGGAGCACCCCAAGAGCGTCAGCGACCGGGCCGGCGATCGGCTGGCCGTCGGCGTCGAGGGACTGCTGCGCCACTCGCCAACGACCCCCGGCGGTGCGAAAGCGCAGCAGGTCAACGTCCGTGCAGCCGAACAGCGGGCTCTTCAGGGCGACCCACAGGTCGAGCTCACGTGAAGGATCGTCGACCACGGCGAGTGCGGCCAGCAGCCCCATGACCACCGGGCGAGCGAACACCAGGCCCGCGTCGCCGGACCGGTACGGGACGCCCGCATCGTCGAGGGAATCGAGCAGTGCGGGCACCCCGGTGCGGGCGGGGTAGAGGACGGCGACGTCGCTGAAGGTGGCCGCCTTGGTGTAGCGGCGAGAGTTGTCGTCCTGCGGCTCGGTGATGAGCCATCCGTCACGTACGACCCGGGTGATCTCCTGGGCGACCAGTCGCGGCTCAAGTGCGATCGAGTCCACGACGCCGGTCGCGCGCGAGCCATCCGCCGCAGGCTCCTGCTCGGGATCGCGGAGGACCGTTACGGAAGGCCCCGGGGTCATGGCGGTGGGCCGGTGCCACGCGTCGAGGTTGCGGTACTCCACCTGCGCGGGCTGGTTGGCCATCGCTGCGAAGAAGACGCGATTGACCCACTCGATGACCGGCGCCACGCTGCGAAAGTTGGTGGTCAGCTCGAACACTTGGCCCAGCGGCGCTCCCGGCGCATGGAACCCGGCGAGAGCTCCGGTGTAGGTGTCGATGTCAGCACCGCGGAACGCGTAGATCGCTTGCTTGGGGTCACCCACGACCACGAGCCGGCCGGGCAGCGGCCGCGCAGACCGGTCATGCGGATCGGCCGTGATCAGGCGCACAAGCTCCCACTGGACGGGGTCGGTGTCCTGGAACTCGTCGACCAGGATGAGCGGGAACTCGGCGTGCAGTAGCGCCCGCACGTCCGGATCGTCGCGGACGAGGTCGCGAGCCCGGGACAGGAGTTCGTCGAAGGTCACGATGCCCCCGTGCGCTCGCTCCTCCCGGTGCGCGCGCATGACGCCCCATGCCTCGGCCAGTGCCGTGCGCACGGCCCCCTCGAGCGGGCAGAGGAGGCAGGCTTGGAGGGAGGGCGCGAGCTCCTTGAGATCGTCGCGTCGGGCTTTCGCGCCGCCGTCGCCCCATGCGCCCTTGCCGCCCGCATTGCCGAGCTTGAATAGCGGGTGTGAGCCCCCGGTCTCGGCGGCCGTGGCGGCCAGTTCGACGGGATCGGCGCGCCGCAGCAGGGCGACAACAGGCGGAATTCGCTCCTCGAACGCGACCATGAGCTTGTCACTCGGGTCGGCGCACTCATCGCGGGCCCGGAGCAGGAAGTCCTCAACGTCGTTGGCGACGCCGGAGCACAGGACATTGACGTCGACCCCCCGGCTGGCGAACGCGGCGTCGTCCAAGCGCAGCCACGCCGCGTCGAGCCGGCGGAGCACGTCGAGCAGGTCGTAGGGGGACAGGCCATACGCGTCGAGCATCGCTATTGTGCCGACGTCGAGGGTTGTCTGCAGGTGCTCGACGGCGGCCCGCACGCGTGACCGCTCGTCGTCGGCTGCGTCCGCACCCGTGGCTGGAGCAAAGCCCAGCGGCAGCCGGGCGGAGAGGGCATGGGTGCGCAGGATGCGCTGCGCGAATGAGTGGATGGTGCCGATTGGGGCGGCGTCGAGGTCCCGCAGGGCCGTGGCCAGCGCCTGCTGGTCGGCCGGGGTGTCGTTCGATGCCTCGAGGCGCCTCGCCATCCGCTCGCGTACGCGGTGTCGCAGTTCGGCGCCGGCCCGGTCTGTGAAGGTGATCGCCGCGATCGAGGTGATGGACACAGGCGAAGGCCCGGTGATGGTGTTGAGGATCCGGGACACAAGCGTCGTCGACTTGCCCGTACCGGCGCCGGCTTCGATGAACGCGTTGTCGCCTAGGAGCGTGGACGCAGCATCGCGTGCGCTCTTGTCTGGAAGTTCCGTGGCGGCACTCATCACACGTCTTCCTCGTCCTCGGTGGGGACCTTGCCGCTGACGATCACCGCGCGTCGGCCCAGCCGCTTGCACACCGGGCAGTAGTCGCGGGATCCCTGTGGGGAGGGGAGGAATGCTCCTGTCTGGCCGGCCGTCTCGAGGCGCAGCAGGAGATCGCGAAGGACGACTGCACGGTTCTCGTCGTGGGTGGGCGTCACGACCGCTGGCCGCTCGCCTCCGTTGGGCACGAACAGGAAGTGAACGTCGATGCGATGGGCGTTTGGGTACAGGACGCGAGCCGCTGTGTCGTAGACCAAGTCCTGGACCTTTTGCCTCTCCCTGGGCGTGCCGTCCTTCTTCGGCTTGCCGAGCTTCTCGGCGAACCCGCTGGATCGGCCGCTCTTGTAGTCGACGACACCGACGGTGCCCCCGTCACCGCTCAGGTCCACGCGGTCCATGGAGCCCCGCAGGCGCACGACGACGTCGTCCGCGACCCGGAATTCCACGACAGGGTCTCCGTCGAAGCCGAATCCCTGCTCGGCCGCCGCCGGAGCGGTCGCCGGCTCTCCACGGACCTCGACAGCGTCGACCTCGAGAAACGCGGGCAAAGCGGACATGACGATTTCGTAGCTGCGCTCCCACGAAGGCTTCCAGCCCGTCAAGCCCTTGCTGGTAGCCGTCGCGACCTCGGCGTCGACCATGCGGCGCAGGTCGCCGATAGCCGACGTGGGCCACGGCTGACCAGCGTCGGGCAGCGTTCCGGTAGCGCGCGACTGCTCGACGAAATGCTCGAACGCCGAGTGGAGCAGGGTGCCCATGTCGTTGGGAGCAATGGTGTCGACGGTGTCCGCGAACTCGTCGGTGGAGAACCCGAGGATGCGCTGCACGAAGAAGTGGTACGGACAGTGGAGGTACTGCTCGATGCCGGAGGCCGACAGATCGCGATCATCGAGCGACCACACGCCGCCCGTGATTCCGAGATCGCCGAAGTGCGGACCGGGCTCGGGTTTCGCCCACGCAGCGATGCTGGCGATGCGTGGAAGCAGCGCTTCGTCGGGAGTCCTGCCCGACAGCGCCAGCCTCTCGGCGATGTCGGCCGATGCCAGGGGGCCCGGCTCGCGAGTGAGTCCGGCGCGGGTGGATGCCACGCGCTCGGGTGTCCCGGGGGGTAGGTATCGACTGGGGAGGCCCACCGCGCGGCCGGGCAGGGCTCCGCGAGACAGCAATGCCAGGCAGGAGCTCGCTGATCGCGCGACGGCGCGAATGTCCTTCGCTGTGAGGCCCTCGAGCTCTGACGACAGCGGCAGGTCGTCCGGGATCTCGCGCAGTATGCGCCGCGCGACATCGGGGAGGAGCGGATCTTCGCCGCGAACCGGAGGCAGCAAGCCCTCGCTGGCACCGACGATGAGGACATGGTCGAACACCAGGCCGCGGCTGCTTGAGACCGGCCCGACATGGATGCCGACGGACGAGGCTCCGTGCCTGCCGCGTCGTCCGGCGAGGGTGCGGTCGATCATCTCGGCGGCATCGGCCGCGGATGGTGCAGGGGTGTACGTGCCGAGCGCGTCGATGGCGGGGAACCCGTCGAGCAGCAGGGTGCGGATGGCGTCGACCGTGGCGGCATCGTCGGGGCGAAGGCTCCACCACGTGCCGTGCAGGTGGAACGCCTCGAGCGTGGACCACAGGCCCGAGCCCAGGTCGGACCAGGTGGTGGTGTCGTCGATTGTCTCGAGCGCGGCGTCGAGCGCCCGGACGAGGGCAGCCAGGGGAAGCGCGTGCGCAGCGAGGCGATTGACGTGCCGAGGCTTGGCCTCGGCGGGATCGTCGGATTCGACGGCGACGATGGTGCAGATCGCCTCAAGATGCCCGAGCCAGTCCCGGGCATCCCCGAACAATCCCTCCTGTCGGATCAGCGCCCGGGTGGCCCCGGAGGTGACAGGCGCTTGGCCCCCGGACAGGTGGCCCAGCCCGAGCAGGCGCATGAGCAACGGCCGGGTGATGCCACTGCCACCGTCAGCGCGTGCGGCGGCAAGGTCTGCGATGGCGAAGAGGCAGCGTGCGACCGTCGTCGACTGCAGGGTCTGGCCGGTGGGCCCGTGCCACGCGACCCCCGCATCATCCAGGGCCCGCTCGAGGAGCCGTGCGTAAGGGGTGTCAGCCGAATACAGGATGGCGACGCGGCCGGGGCTGGCACCGGTCGCGAGGGCATCCGCGGCAAGGCGCACGGCAAATGCGGCCTCCGTAGCGGGATCCGGGAAGTCGAGGACACGAGCAGGGATCGGCGACGGGTCGGGCGACACGAGTACCTGGGAAACTTCAGCGTGCGCGGCGAGAACCTTCAGCACGCCCTGGACGGGCGCGGGGAGCCGGCCGCAGATGACGATCAGGGATCCGAGGTCGGACGCCGAGGTTGAGTCACCGGAGAGGGCAGCGCAGATGGCCGCGGTGACGTCGGGCCAGGGAGTGGTCCCGAGTGCGGATGCAAGGGCTGGGCGCGCGTCGGCAGCGAAGTCGATCGCCGCACGTGCCGTGAGGGAGACACCATCGACGGCACGAGCATCGCTGCCAGCATCGAGGCGGCACCATGCCAACTCGTCCGCCAGCGAGGACAGCCGCAGGGCTGTCTCGGGGTGATCGGCCGACGCCGACAGCGGCCCTGTCTCCGCTCGTAGCAGCGCCTCGACGACGGCGGCCTCGAGGAGGCGGTCAGTCGATGCCGGGGTGGTCACGCCGACGCGATCCGCCAGTAGCGACAGCCACTCGACGAGGGTCATGGCTCGCACGTTGGCGATCCCCGTACCGGGCGCCGCGGCCTCGGCGATCTGACGACGCAGCGTCCACGCCTGTGCCGCCGAGTCAACGACGAGCGTCACGGGGGCCAGTGGGTCCGATACCTGAGCTCGCGCGATGGCATCGTTGACGGCACGCTGCAGCGCAGCGTTGTCGGCGACGTCGATCACCACAACTTCCCCCATGACGGCCACGCTAGCGGCTACCACCGACAGACGGCAGGTGCTTGTCGTGCATGACCCTCAGACCTTGCCCTGGCGGGCTTGGCTGAGCGGCGACGCGGACGCCGACTCGCGTTCCGGCCAGGCGGCGACCTCGTCCCTCATACCCTGTACGGCTCGCTCAAGGGGGGTCACGAGGGCGGGGGAGACGCTCTTCGCCTGGGCGATCTCTAAGCAGGATGCGTAGTACCAGATTGTGTCGTCGGGCGCGGCCTTGAACTTGTCAAAGACCCACAGGCCGTTGTGCAGATCGGTGATGATCGAGCGGGCGTTGTGCACCTTGTCGGCCATTGAGACTGTGACGGTCGCGACGCTCTCGTTCCGCAGTCGCGCGAGGTACGCCTCTTTGCGTGGTCGCCAGGGCGGCTTCGGGCTCGAATCGTCGCCCAGGTAGTCGCTGCAGGCTCGCACGTAGTCCTCGACGTCGTTGCCGTACCGCGTCCCGATGTCGTGCAGCCGGGCTTCGCCACCTTGATCCTCGGCGGCATCGTGCAGCAGGCCGCCGATGACCATGTCCTCGTCCCCGTCGGCCTCGAGAATGAGGCTGGCGACGCCGAGCAGGTGAGCGATGTAGGGCACGCGGGTCCCCTTGCGGATCTGTGTGGCATGCAAGGCGGACGCGTAGCCGACGGCGTTGGTGAACCTCTCCGTCAGGAAGGTCGCGGGCAGGTCGTGGTGGGTCATGTGCAGCTCCTAAGTGGACCGGCGGGTGATCCCAGAGTGGGCATCACATCTTCTTCCAGTATCAGTATGAGGTGTAGGTCTGACACGCGTGGCCGGCCTTCGACCGCTGTCAGAGGGGCGATGTACGGTCGTCACAGATCATGAGTTCTGGCGATAAGTCCTCCGGCTTGCCAGGCGCCAACCGCGCAACGCGCTCGGTGGTTCCGGTGGAAGATCGGCCCCCTCGCGGGGGAAGAGCGAAAGGAGTGCAAATGTCGGAACCTGAGGGCAGCCGTTGGCCGCATATGCCGTACGCGGGGCTGGGCGAGCTCACGGACGAGCAGCTGGCCGAGTACGTCGACTACTGGCGAGCACAAATGGAGGCCTACCGGCTGGCTCGCGCCCTGCTTACCCGTGATGATCCGGCGGCGTACCGCACCGGTTACTCAGGCTGGTCGTGTGGCAAGTTGCTCTCGTACGGCCTCTGGGAGCAAAAGCGGCGAGCCGGCCGCTGATCAGGAGTGCCGCGAGCGCCGGAAGAGGGCGGCCGGTCTGCCTGGTCCGCCGCGCTTCTCCGCACTGGTCTCGCGCAGCTGCCGCGACATCTTGCGCCGGAAGGTGTCGATCGCCCAGTTCTCCTTGCCGAGCACGGCGAAGTGCACGACCCCGAGCTCGGAGAGGGTGAACGTGTCGGTCTCGAGGAAGCGCTCCGGGTCGGGGGTCTCGAGGTACTCGCGCCGCAGCTCCTCGTGGGCGCGGGCGATGATCTCGTCCTGACCGTAGGGCAGTTGCTTCTGTGTGTCCGGCAGGACGGCGTGGTCGTTGCGGATGGGGGCGATCGCCAGGCCTGGATGCTCTGCGACCACCGGATCGAGCCGCTCGATCGGCAGTACCAGCAGGTGCGCTACCGAGAGCACCCAGCCGCGGTCGTCGCGATCGGGATCGTCGAACACGTGCAGCTGCCTCGGTGCACGGCCTGTGATGTCGCGTGCCGGCAGTCCGCACTTTTCCTCAAGGGTCCGCTCGATCGCGACGGCTAGGCGCTCGCGCTCGCGCAGGAACCTGCCGGGCAGGGCCCAGGTGCCGGCCTTGTCGCCGGTGCGGCGATGAAGGAGGACGCCGAGCTCGCCGGCTGCGGTCACCGTCATGACGGCGACGTCGACGGCGATGCTGGGGCGAGGGAACTTGTCGAGCTCAAAGGAGCTGGATCCGGTCACCGATCAAGATTATCGCAACTCTGCTGAATCATGTGCTAAGGTTTTCGCAGAAGTGAGATTACTACGAGAAGGAGGTGCCCATGGGGCATGAAGTGACGGCTGATCGGCTGACGGGAGTCCTGATCGGGGCGGCCTGCGCGGATGCGCTGGGCGCGGGGTATGAGTTCGGCAGACCGGTGCCGCCGGAACGCCCGGTGACGATGCGAGGGCAGGGGATGTTCACTGCGGGGGAGTGGACGGACGACACCGCACAGCTGCTGGCGATCGCGATCGCCGCGGCTGACGGCCACGACCTCGGCTCGATGGCAGGCGAGGACGCGGCCGCGAAGAACATGCTCGACTGGTACTACTCACCCGCTCGGCTGAAGGACATTGGCATCCACAGCAGCGCCGTCTTCGGCATCGTGGCGACCGTTTCATCGGACGACCTGTCCGACCGCTTCCGCGAGGTCGCCAAGGCCAAGGAGAAGCGGTCGCCGGGCAGCAGCGGCGGCAACGGCGCCCTGATGCGCACGGCTCCCGTGGCGATGGCGATGTGGCAGCAGCCGGAGCGCATGGTCCGAGCGGCCCTCCGCTTGGCAAGCATGACGCACGCCGATGACCTGTCCAGCCAGGCGTGCGCCGTATGGTGCATCGCGATCCGCGCGGCTCTGATCCTTGATGACTCGTCCGATACTGCCGCTCTCGCTGCTGCCGTCGACGCGGATGTCGCCAGGCTGCTGCCGGACAACTCCGACTACTGGCGCGCCGTGCTTCGCGAGGCCTACGGCACGTCCCCAACTGACTACTACGACTTCCGCCCGTCCAACGGCTACTGCGTCACGACCCTCCGCGCGGCATGGGGTGCCGTCACCGGTACGCCCGTCCCTGTGGACCAGCCGGGCCGGCACCTGCGGCTCGCCACCGAGGCGGCTGTGCGCGGTGGTGGCGACACAGACACCGTGGCCTGCGTCGCCGGCGCGCTGCTCGGGGCGCTGTGGGGGTACACCGCCGTTCCGCTGCAGTGGCGGCGCCGGGTGTTCGGCTGGCCGGGCATGAGGGATGCAGACCTTGTGCGCGTGGCCGACGCGATCCACCGCGGGGGAGTGGATCCGTCGTCCTGGCCGCGTGCGGCCCACCAGCCCTATTCGGGCTGGCACGGCACGGACGCCCTTGCCGTGCACCCGCACGACGACGGTGTCGTTCTCTCGGGGATCCATGCGGCGTACGGACTGCTGCCGATTCCGGGCGAGCGCATCGACGCTGTCGTGTCGCTGTGCCGGGTGGGCACCGCCGACCTCGACCACTTTGGAGTCAGTGCCGAGGACCACATCGAGGTGCGGCTCATCGACACCGCGAGTCCTGCGGACAACCCGAACCTGCAACTGGTCATGGAGGAGGCCGCTGATGCTGTGGCCGCCTTTCGCGCCGAGGGCAAGCGGGTGCTGCTGCACTGCGTGGCCGCCCACTCGCGGACACCGAGCGTGGGCGCGCTGTACGCGGTCCGACATCGCGGTATCGACCCGACCGTGGCGCTGGAGCAGGTGTGCAATGCCCTTCCCGCGGCTTCGCCGAACCCGGCTCTGGTGGCCAGTGTCAGACCGGCATGAAATAAACAATTCGCTCACGAATCAGATCAGCCGAGGCGAAGGCGTCGGTGGAATGGGGATGCCATGAAATTGAATGCCAAGCTCGACGTGGACGTGCTCGCCCTGCAGCAGGAGGACGAGGTCACCTGCCTGCTGACCTTCGAGGCGCCGGTCCCAGCCGACGTCGCCGACCGTCCCGGCGAGACGCTGATCGTGGTCGTCGATCGGTCCGGCTCGATGCAGGGCGAGCCGCTGGACGCCGTGCGGTCCAGCCTGCACGCCCTGCTCGACCGCGTGAAGCCGCAGGACATCTTCGGCGTGGTCACGTTCGACGACACAGCGACCGTGGCCGTCCCTGCGCGGCCCATCCGTGACCACCACGTTCCGACTGTCCATTCCCTCATCGAAGGAATTCAGTCGGGCGGATCCACCGACCTTTCCGGTGGCTACCTCCTTGGACTTTCGGAGGCGAGACGCAACCTCGGAGCCACGGGCGCGACGGTCCTGATGCTCTCCGATGGTCACGCGAACGCGGGCATCACTGATCCGAATCAGGTCGGAGGCCTGGCGACCAGGGCTCACGACGAGCGGATCACCAGCAGCACCATCGGCATCGGCTCGGGGTATGACGAGACCCTCCTCAACGAGGTCGCGACGTGCGGTAGCGGAAGTCACCGATTCGCCTACACGCCCGACGATGCCTCCGCTGTCGTCAGCGAGGAGGCAGGCGACCTGCTCAGCAAAGCGATCATCAATGCGTTCGTGCGCATCAAACCGACGGATCCTGCGCTGCTCGACGGGATCGGCACCCTGCACGACGTGCCGCGATGGATCGAGACCGACTGCGCCGGCGACAAAGTCCTCGTCATTCCGCTGGGTGACCTCTACGCGGGGGAGGAGCGCGAACTGCTCGTGCACTTCGCCGTCCCGGCCGTCGCTGACCTCGGGCACCACCAGCTCGCCGAGTTCACGATCGACTACGTGACCCTGCCCGACCTTGCCTCACAGACCATCACCTGGCCGATGGCCGTCAACGTGGCCCCGGGCGACGAGGCCTCCGGACGGGTTCCCGACCCGACGGTGACGACGGCTCGGCTGCTCGCCGAGACGACGCGTGCCAAGAAGGAGGCGACCGAGGCCCTAGGCCACGGCGACTCCGATACCGCCGCCCGGCTCATGACCGTGCAGTCCGGCCTCCTTGGCGCCGCGCTCATCGCCATCAGCGACGATCTGCCCGCCGCGACCGAGCTGCGCTCGCGCCTAGGCGAGGAGCAGGAGCAGCTCGACAAACTGGCACGCGGCGCCCGTGAGCAGGACGCCTTCCGTTCACGGAAGTCCTTCATGGAGGACGTTGCAATGGAGTCGCGCGGCCGTAACGACACGATCCGTCGCAACCGGAGCCGCGGCAAGCGTGATTTCTGAGATGTTTGCATCCGCGCACGTTCCTCCCTCTTGAATCGGTCGTATAGCTCCCCCCGTCAAAGTCAGGAGGCCAAGCTGTCGTGGTGGTCCTCACGGCAACAGGCCCGGGTCGTTATCGTCGGCCGGCCGATCGCCAAAGGCGCCCAGGCGAGGATCTCAAGGGAATGTTTGACTCACGTGACTAGTTGCGTACCATGACATACATGACTATTGCCGAGCACACGCTCTCATTCATGCTCCGGAACAGTGGGGACGTGCTTGAGGATGTCGAGTTGGGTGATGTTCGAATCGTGCGCCGTGATGGCTCGGATCTCTTCATGGGGACGGTGCGCAGGGAACAGGCGGTACGCGACAGCCTGGATTTGGCTGCGCGTGCTCTCAGCGAGGTGCTCGCCGTGCCCGAACTCGAGGCGCGTGCGATGTCCGGTATCGAGCAGGCGCTTCCGTGGGTGACCTGGCTGGTTCCCGAGGATCGGCTTGAGTTCGCGACCAGCTTCGTTCGCACGGTGCGGGCGTGTCACGACACCGGCAACTACGAGCCCCTGACCCGGCTCCTTGGCAGGTGGAAGGCCTCGGCGCAGATCGCCAATGACCCGGAACTGGCCGCTTCGTTCAATGCGGATCGCGGTGTCGACGAGATTGTGCGTCTGGCTCGGCCTGGGGTGTGAGCGGGCCGGAAGGGGCCTTCGTTGTTGGCCGACCTGTTCGGCCAGGGAACTGGGACGTGGTCGCTCGATCGAAGAAGGTCGCGCAGGGGTGGGAGGAACTCGCCAACCGGTTCGCAGGCGAATGCCAGCGCGTCTTCGATCAGCTTCAAGCGAACCCGACGTACGACGATGGCGACCGTCAGCACTCACTCGAGGGCGAGATGGGACGAGGTGCGTTCCAGGGGCGGCCTCTTCGGAGGTGGCAGATTGACGTGACGTCGGGTGCGCGGGTCTGGTACTTGATCGACCCGGAGGAGTCAGGTCGTGGGCAGCAGCGCCGCAGCGGCCGGGTGATCATCGATCAGGTTCACCCGGGGCATCCGAAGAGCACGGAGACGAAGCCGTCCGGGAAGAGGAGACCTGGTCGCCGCTGAGGTGTGGCTTCTGTCGTCGACTCGGTGGGATGCAAGACTGCCCGGGGCGATCCGCGCCGGGGCATGCCGATTGCCTTCCGCCTCTCGACTCTCACCTGGCGTGATGACGCCCTTCGCTGATTCGCACGGCTACCGTAGGCAGCACTCTGACCGGGACTTGAGGGGTTGCCAGAGCACTCGATGAGGTACGGGTGCCGAAGTCCAAACGACATCTTGCCTGCATTCGCAGCGTCGAAGTCGTCGTCAGGCGGACGCGTCCGGAAAGTTCCAGGACCTGAAATCTCGCGAGACGGCCTGATGCCGGATCCGAGACCGGGGACGGAATCGAGCGCGCGACTGACGCCGACCTGAGCGCCGGCAAGGTTGCTGCTACGAGGCTGCGTTACTTGTCGGGCTGCTCGCCCACCATTGGGTGATGGCCTCGGTTCGTTCCCGTAGGTAGGTCGGACGCGTCCGCCGGACACCATCGTTGCGAGGAAGAAGTAGTCCACGTACGCCCGGAATCCTTCGTCTCCTGCGCCGAAGGGTTCAAGGAACCAGCCGTAGGCATCGAGCACGTCGCCGAGGGGGTTCACGTCACGCGACGTCTTGCCA
Source organism: Bifidobacterium breve (assembly GCA_945901095.1). GTDB lineage: Bacteria > Actinomycetota > Actinomycetes > S36-B12 > S36-B12 > WLND01. The sequence continues at coordinate 550 of CAMDKQ010000028.1, read as the reverse complement.
TCGAAGAACAACCGGATCGCTTCCAGGGTCAGATCGAAGCGGTCGGAGATCTTCTCTGCCATGCCGGGAAGCGCATTGGTGTGAGTGGTCGCGAAGTTGTCGCTGCCGACCGACCACTCGAGCGGTTCGCCGGTTCGCGGCTCGAGTGGTCGTGAGATACCAGCCGCGAGCTCGCTGGAAGGACCACGAGTCTCCGTTCGGCAGTGGCCGGCTCAGCAGGATCCTGTGCGATTCGCGAAGGCCCGCGTGCACTGAATCAGGGTCGCGCTGCCTTCCTGCCCGGGTCGTCCCGGTCGTGCAGTAGAAGCACACATAGGTGCCGTCGTCATTGAGCCAAGGTGTCCCCGTCATGGGCTCGAGCCTATGCGCGGGTTGGCCGATACGGCCCGTTTTTCGGCGTGCTCCGCATCAGGAGTGTTGGCGCTGTGCATCTGGCGGGCATCGGGGGGTTCGCGCATGCTTGGGCGATGACCGGGTGGATCCCGTACGAGCGGCTGCGCCTGAGTGTCATACCTGGATGAGAGGCTTTCTTCATGGAGGACAACAGGTT
>CAMDKQ010000027.1 GCA_945901095.1 Bifidobacterium breve | reverse complement strand
CGCAGCCTGCTCCAACCATGGCCACTCACTCGCCCAGTGGGCGACATCGATGAGGGCGCAGGCACTGTCGGCGATGTGGTCCTGAGCACGATGGTGGCGAAGGTCGGATGTGACGTAGGCATCGGCGCCGGCCGCCTCGCTCAGGAAGGTATCCCCCGCTCCCCCGCATACCGCGACCGTGCGGATCGTTCGCTGGGGGTGGCCAGCGACTCGCACGCCGTGGCGGGTAGCTGGCAACGAGGCCGCCACCTGCTCAGCGAACTGCTCAAGGGTGACCGGCTCGACGAGTTCGCACAGTCGCCCGGTGCCTACTCCAGACGCCTCATCCTTCTGCGGCGCCAGGGGCCGAAGCACCACCAGGCCGAGCGCCGCGGCAAGAGCATCGGACACTCCGGGATTCGCGTGATCGGCGTTCGTGTGGGCTGAAAAGAGTGCGATGCCATTGGAGACAAGGCGATGGACGAGACGCCCCTTGGCATCGGTCGCAGCGACGGAGTGCACCCCGCGCAGGAACAGCGGATGGTGCGTCACGATGAACTGGGCGCCGATCGCGATCGCCTCGTCGACCACCGTCATCACCGGATCGACCGCGAACAGCACCCGTTCGACCGTGTCGTCAGGGTCACCGCATGTGAGACCGACCGCATCCCAGTCGGCCGCGAGGCGAGGCGGGTAAGCAGCCTGGAGTACATCGACAAGATCACGAACACGTAAATCTGCCATGCCCGCGAGGGTACGCGCCATCGCCTGCTGCATGCGCTCAGGAGGTAAGCGACAGTGTGGCAGCGGCGATGAGTGCCAGTGCGACGCCGATCAACTGAACCGCATTGAGTCGCTCCTTGAGCAGGACCCAGGCGAGAGTCACGGTCGCCACCGGGTAGAGGGATCCCACGACCGCAACGATCGACAGCATGCCCCGCTGAGAGGCGAGCTGAAATACCCCGTTGGCGCAGGCATCAATCACGCCCGACACGAGGACGAGCAGCCAAGGGAACCCGCTGCGGACAAAGGGCCGGGCGAAGAAGATGAGCACGACGATGAGGACGACCGTCGATGTCCACCGCCCGATGACCGCTGCCCACACTCCGGAGTCGACGGGGGCAAGGCCAATCAACGACAGGTAGGCGCCGATCGCGGCCCCGCTACCCAATGCGAGACCGAGCGTCGACGCCCGAATGCGCGCCTGCTCACCCGTCTCCCTGCTCACGAGGACAACCGCGAGACCTGCGACGAGGATCCCGCCGATGGCAAGGGCCGAGAGGGATTCCCCACGCGACACACCAACGAGCACCGGAACAGCACCGGCCATCACCGCAGTCACCGGCGAGACGATGCCCATCGGGCCGCGTGAGAGTGCGGCGTAGAGGAGTCCGATCGCGACCGCTCCCACGACTCCCGCGCTCGCCCCCCACATGAGGACCTCGGTCGAGAGTTGGCCCGGAATGACGAGGATCGCGATGATCGTGAGAACGACGGCTCCGGCCGGGTACGAGACACTGAGGACGTGCACCGGGCCAGCCTTGCGCGAGGCCAGGCCACCCATGAAGTCCGAGACACCCCAAGTGAGGCTCGATAGGAGGGCGAGGAGCACACCCATGCTTGGCAATCTCCCATCCGACTAGCGACGACCTGACCTGACCTGCGATCTTGTCATAGGGCGCCGACAGTCCATCGCCGCGCCATTCATCCGGGTCGCCCTGCGCAGGGCCCTAGGGAAGCGCTGTATTTATATCCCTCCTCACCCCCTCGGGTCTCACCTGAATCAGATCCACCCCGAATCCCGCTGAGTTGTGCTCTCACGAGGGACTCGTCGGGATTCGGGGTGGATCTGGCCGAAACGGCGCTCGCGCGACGCATTCGTGTGCCTTGGCGTTCAGGGTGCGTTGCGTAATTGGCCACGGTTTGCCACTCACTCGGAGGCGGCAGTACCTCGCACAACGGGTCCACGTGCACCTCGGCATAGTCGTAGTGTGCATTTAAGTCAGCAGCGGTCGACCCCGGGAACGCCTGCGCCTTGGTATCGATCCGCCGACGTAAGCCTGTCCACCTGAACGGCCTCGGCGGATCCCATCCAGCATCTGCGGTTGCGCTACTGAAGCCCCCACACCCAGCGAGGCGTAGACACCGGGTCGCCGTGGCATGTGCACCCGCACCGAGATCGTCCGACGCCGTCCCAGAAGCGCTAAAGGATTGCCAAATCAGCAATGGACTTGCGGACTCTTGCCAACGAGCACGCGATCTGGACCCGTCCTGAATCCACCGGACAGCTCCACCTTCACATGGCGACCATGATGTCTGCGGAGGGTGACAGCATCTATGCGACGCATGCAGGGGCGTGACCACCAATGCCCCAGCCGACCCACAGGACTGTCTGCAAGATTCAGCCCGGTGAAAAGCCCGAGAGGTCCGCTTGGCCCACACCGCTCACAGCCATGCGGACCAAGTGGCTACGACGTCCTATTTGTCGGCCTCGACGACGTTCGCGCCGTCTGCGGCGCGCTGCACCGCGGCGCAGCCTTCCTTCGCCGCCGCGAGCGTCTCGTAGGCCTCGCCCACGGCGACGATCTCACCGTTCCCTGCCTTCAGGCGGAACCGGAACTTTCCTGCCTTGTCCTCGTATACCTCGAACTTCCCTGCCATGCTCGTTCTCCTATTCGCTATTGGTCAGCCGGAAAGTTACCAGTACGCACATGGTCAATCAGCCGAAGGGGCGGGATGCCTCACGCGAACATCAGGCCTTGTCACCGGTAGACCCTTCGAGTCACTCTGTGGAACCAAAGCGGGCGCGAATAAAGGCCGAAGTCATCGTCGTGTCAGGCCGCGCTGTTCAGGTGCACGACGTCGTTCAATACCCCGTACAGGGGTATCCGGGAACTGGGCCGGGCACCTCGCCTTGCTTGCCGGACTTCGGCCCCGGACCAAGCAGGTTCATCAAGGTCGTGCGCGACGGCTCGGGCAGTACGTTCATCGGGCACACATACTTGCCGCCAACCCGCACCCAGTAGTCGAAGTTGTGCGCACTCGGGGTCCCGGACGTGTACCCGAGCAAATCGCCGGCCTTGACCCTGATCGCAGTGCCCGGCGTCTCCCGCTCGGGGTACCTAGCGGTTGGAGCGCCGCTATCGTCGAAGCAACTGCTGCACTGATCACCGAACTGGTAGGCGGCCCGAATATCAGCCCGCGGCGCAGTGAAGTGGTTGAAGCCGAATTGGTCCTGGCATGCCGCCGAAACCTCGAATACGAGTTGATAGTCATCAGAGGGGAAGAACTTCGTGGCCGTGAGATGCCTGATCGTGATCAGGGTGCCGTTAGCCGGTGCGTAGACCGGAATCAGGGTAGACGGACTGCGCAGCCAGACATAGGCAAATCGCGGGTCGTTCGTCTCCTCGCCATTGGTGATCAACGCAATATCGGACGCAACGAAGGGGGCGCGGGTGAACACTGCAGCCGGTTTCTTCGAGCAGCCCGCGTTCGCTGATACTTGCCCGGAAGTTAGGTTCTGCCAGACGAGTTTCTTGCCGACCTTCACGCAGGTCAGGGTGCCGTTCGGGATGCCCATCGTCAGTCCGGCCTTGGAGCAACGTCCGCCTACTTTCGTGTCCGCGAGTGCGGGCGCCGAGACCACGGTCAAGCACAACGCCGCCGCACTGAGGATCGTCACCGCCATGCGACCGCAGTTCCAGATCACGGTGGCTCCAGACTTGCACCTCGTCGCATGCACGATGAATAGGCGCGAACCGTAGCATCCCAGTCACCGCAGGACGAGCACTTCCTGAAAGCGCGGTGCCCCCTGCGGACAAGGACGAGCACGGCTCGACGTCCGAGGGCAGTGTGAGGCGCGGTCACGCTCCAGCCACCCCCGCGCGTTCTAGTTGTCAGCGTCGACGACGCTCGCGCCGTCGGCTGCACGCTGCACCGCCGCGCAGCCTTCCTTCGCCGCTGCGAGCGTTTCGTATGCCTCGCCTACAGCGACGATCTCGCCGTTCCCGGCCTTCAGACGGAACCGGAACTTACCGGCCTTGTCCTCGAACACCTCAAACTTGCCAGCCTTGCTTGACCCCCTACTCGTTGCTGGGAACAGGGAAGAATCCAGCAATCACGGGGTCAATCAGCCGACGGGGCGCCATGCCTCATGCGATTCGCAGTCCTTGTCACAGAGAGGCCACCAACCCTTTGCTTCCGTCGATGAATGCTAGGTCAGGTATGGGGGTGACAATCTTGGTGGGGCCTGCCACGGCATACGCCCCGTCTCCAGGGTGAGGGTGAGGGCCAGGGAGGGGAGGGATGCTCGGTTTGGTCCGCGACTGCGCGGACGTTGTCGGATTCGATGTCGCCGCCCCACTGCCCTGCTTTCCGTGCGACAGCATCACCGTGGTCATCCCCTCCTCGTCCTGAGTGAGCAGGATCGTTCCGGTTGCACCCACGCCGTGCGCGACGCCCTAGGAATCCATGACCATCAGGACCCGCGTCGGATTACTCCAGCCATCCCCAGTCGCTTTGCCCACCTTGCACTCGGTCGCATGGCCCACGCAGTCACGCCACTCCTCCCACGCAACCGCAGCGGAGCCGAGCACCTTTCGAACCGTCAGCCGATGCTGCCAACGGACCGGCGAACCCTCCCGGAATCCCGTCAGCGACGTGAGCCACGCGCCCTTGAGATCCTGCATGGTCTCGACCTGCCCGGACGTTGGCGCGGCCAACGCTCTACTGCTCATGGACACTCCTTGCGGTCAGGGGCCTTCGGCCCGGGCGAACGCGGACCGGCCTTGCCCTCGTACACCTCGAACGTGCCTGCCATGCCTTCCCTCGTTGCCGGAAATCGGGGAGTTTCCAGCATTCGCATCCGGCATCCGGGCCGGGCGCGTTCACCGGACGCTGCATTACGACCACCTGCACTGGCGCACCTACGACGTCGGCTTCCGCGATGGCTGCCTCCGCCTCACCGCCGTTTGCGTAGACGAACGATGGCGGGTTCTCAAGATCATCCGGATCTCCGACGAGCAACCAGCAGTCGGCGTAGGCGGGCCAGTCCCCGAGGAGAGTCAAGAAGTCACGCGTACATTGACCCACGCGTACATTGACCCACGCGAGCCAACGCCCAGCCCGTGCGACGCCAGTGAAGCGATCGAGAACCTCAGTGATTCCGGACAACTGGACGTGGTCCGCCAAGGGCAACCGCGTTGATGGGTTTGATGATGCTCATTTGCTTGTGCGGAGGAGTCGCTACCCATTACGTTCGGCATTCGGGTGGTGGTTGAGCAGCCAGATACTCCAACAGCGGCAGGAGCGGCGATGAGCAAGCACGCAGCGGCGGGAGCGTCCGTTAACACGGTGACGGCAGGTCCTAGGTCGAAGGGTCGAGCGCCGAAAAGCGCCATGGCGGGCAAGCGCAAGATGGTGGCCTTGACCGCTGCGGTTGTGTTCGTGGGCGGCGTCACCGCATGCTCCTCACCCACCCCAACGTCGGCTCCAGAACCGCAGGCAAGTGCGAGCGAAGCGACCGCTATCCCCGCGGACGTGATTTCGACTCCAGAACCGCAGACAAGTGCGAGCGAAGCGATCGGCATCCCCGCGGACGTGATTTCGGCGTACATGGAGGCTATGTGCGTCTACATGGGGACCTACGATGAGGCAACTGTGACGTGCGACAACGACGGCAGAACGATGACGTGGGAAGAGATTGACGCCGATTTGGGCACCGCGGGTTGGGCGAATCTCTTGTCTTACCAATACCAAACACGCGGTACCTCGGCGGATGATTATCGGGACTGTCCTTCTAGGGATGACCTAAGGGCTAGTGAGGCGACGTACGACGATGACTCGCCACCGATCTCCGACGAATGTCTGACAACAGTGCTGATTGAATATATTAAAGAACTCAAAGGCTTTTAACTTACGTTGAACAGGTTTTCGCCTGCGAGTGGCATTTGTTTGCGCTGCGCCTGAGATCGCGGCTGGTGTCGGTTACGTCGAGCGGTGGTAGGTGATGCCACAGCCGCATGTGGATGATCGTCCGCTGCGGTTGCTCCTCGGGGCAGCACCGGTCACACGCCGGTCAGGAATTCTTTTCCTCACTTTGAACATTGAGGTACAGGTTGGTCTCTTCCGTGAAGAACGGATTGTTCTTCTCTGACCAGTTGAGTTCCACCCACTCCGCCATTTCCTTGCGCACTTCTAGGTCACTGTGCCGCTCAGCCTCTCCGCGCGCCTCGTCGTGCTGATCCGCCTCGTAGAAGCCGCCCCTCCATCCGCAAGCATCGCATCGGGTGTAAAGCCGTTCATCCCACCCGGCACCGACTGACCCGTAACAACGTGTATCCGGACTCTGGCTCATCGTTTCCTCCCCTGTCTGCGTGACGGCATACATGCAAATTTCATTGAAGGCATTGGTCAACGACGTAGCGTCACCGCATCAACGACTGTCGCCCATGATCTTCGCCAATCGCCGCATTCGTCGGTCAGGCCTCCGCGGCCCGCTCGCGATCGAGCCTGTCCTGATCTTCCAGCCACGCGTCGACGTCGATCCCAAACGACTCCATCGCAAGTCGAAGGAAATCACCGAAGTCGTTGTCGCCGTCATCGACGCGTTGGGTCGACAACAGCGAACTATCGACGGTCACTCACGAATGACCGCGGGACAGCCAAGGCTGTCATCGTGACCGGGGTACGTACCAAGGTCGCGGGCACGGATAACCGCCTCCTCCTTGGTCGGGTAGACCCCGGCCGACTTCCACTTGCCGAACACGTCCCGGTAGTACCCCGTGAACCCATTGGCCCGTCTTACTGCATATGCCATGTCCCTTACTCCCTGTCATCAAGCGTGCTCTGATGACGGCTGGTGACGAAAAGTGACAGGTTTTCGACAAATCGTGGTGACAACTGAACGGTGAGGACCAGCGACTGCAGCCGCGCGCTGCCACCTCGGGCAACGGGCAGTTCCGTCACGACTGCAGCCTTGGGTCAGGTCTCGGCCGGGCACGCGCTACCCTTCACAGCCGGGGCCGTTAACTCAGTTGGCTAGAGTGCCCGCCTTACACGCGGATTGTCGGGGGTTCAAGTCCCTCACGGCCCACAAATCCCGGCACGGTGAAGCGGCGAAAACTCGGGATCCGCCACCGCGTGAACGTGCCTGACATTGTTTGACACACTGAGCCCATGCCAAGGTCCACGTCAACACCGACGAAGGATCGCCCGTATCACCACGGCGACCTGCGAGGTGCCCTCATCCTCCAGGCGATCTGCCAGGTCGAGGCCGTTGGTATGGAGCATCTTTCGCTGCGTAGCGTCGCGCATGAGGTTGGCGTCAGCCCGAGCGCGGCCTACCATCACTTCGCCGACAAGGATGCCCTCATCGCGGCCGTGGCCCTTGAGGGGGTCGCGCAGTTGGACGTCTCGATGGCGAGCGCCATGGCACGCTACCCGCGCGAGGAGGCAGCGTCGGCCCAAGAGCGAGCGAGCGCCGCCGCACTCGCCTACATCACCTTCGCGGTCGACCACCCAAACCTGTTCCGTATCGCGTTCTCCGGGCATTGCCCGCGCCCGCCGGAGCGCGAGAAGAACCCGCTCATCGTTGAACTCTTCGATGATCTCGTCGCTACCGGCGCCCTGCCGGCCGATCTTCGGGAGGGCTCGGAGGAGGTGATGTGGGCAGCGGTCCACGGCATGGCCACGCTCGTCCTTGAAGGGATGTTCGCGGTCGACGAGGTCCCCCGATGCCTTGCAACCCTTGAGCGCATGATGCGACTACGCCCCTAACCACGATCGGAGGCAGGAGATGGCTACACGCAGAATCATCGCCAGCAGCGGCGGATTCGTCGCGACCCCAGGCCTTTGGGGGGTCATGCAACCCGGGATGATCTTCCTTGAGGCACTGCGCCTCAGTGGCAAGGTTCGGCCACGGGTGTGCCTCGTGATGACCGCCAGCGGTGACAGCAGCCAATACCTGTCCTCGATGTACTCGGCGCTGAGCGACACCGGCTGCGATGTCGATCACCTCGCCCTCTTCACCCAGCCGAACCGAAGGCCCGAGGAGGCGCTCGGCCGCGCGGATGTCATTTGGGTGGGTGGTGGAAGCGTCGCGAACCTGCTCGCCCTGTGGCGACTCCACGGCGTCGACACAGCGATGACCGAAGCCTGGGAACGAGGGGCGATCCTCGGTGGCGTCAGCGCCGGATCGATCTGCTGGCATACCGGCGGGCCCACCGACTCGTTCGGGACTGACCTCGTAGCCGTCACGAATGGCCTCGCGCTACTCCCGTACGGTAACGGCGTCCACTATGACTCGGAGGCCCAGCGACGTCCGCTCCTCCACCAACTCGTTGGCGACGGAGTCCTGCCACTCTCTTATGCGACCGACGACCATGTCGGGATTCTCTATGAAGGCACCCAGCCCGTTGCGGTCATTGCAGATACGAACACCGCCGGCCCCTCGAGTGAGGGACCGGCGGCATATCGGATCGAGCAATCCGGCGGGGCGGTTATCGAGACCCGGCTCCCGGTCGGACCGATCGGCTAGAGCGCCGCGAGGGCCGCCTTATAGTCAGCCGACTCGCGCGCCTCGCCCGGGCCGTTGACGACCGACCAGCGAACAACGCCCTCCTTGTCGATGATGAAGGTGCCACGCGTCGAGAAGCCCTTGTCGTCGAGGAACACGCCGTACGCCTTCGAAGCCTCGCCATGCGGCCAGAAGTCGCTGAGCAGTGCATGGGTGAGGCTCTCCTGCTCGGCGAACACCTTGAGCGTGTAGGGACTGTCGCACGAGACGCTCAATACGACCGTGTCGTCATTGACGAAATCAACGTACTGGTCGCGGATAGCGCACAGTTCGCCCGTGCAGGTACCGGTGAACGCGAACGGGTAGAACATGAGCACGACGTTCTTCTCGCCGCGGAAGTCGGCAAGCGACACCTTCTCACCGAACTGGTTGGACAACGTGAACTCGGGTGCGGCTTGGCCGACCTCTACTGACATGGGGGATCTCCTCGGAATTAGGGACGAGTTCGCTCGCGCGAACCGGTGGAAGTCTACGTTGGCCGTGTCTGGAGTGACTCAGCCGTGAAACCGCATTCGCAGGTCACTACCTCTTGGCGCGGGGTGCGACGAGTCGGGTGCCCTGCCAGTTTGAACCAGCACTGATCGTGCTCGTCTGCTGCAGGCCAGCGGTCGGCGCCGCGTCAGCGATGTCCTCAGCCTCGATGTGACCGTCGCGACCCGGCTTCGGTGTCATAAGCCACACGACTCCGTGATCTGCGAGTGGGCCGATTGCATCGACGAGTCCGTCGACGAGGTCGCCATCGTCGTCGCGCCACCAAATGAGGACAACGTCGACGACATCGTCGTAGTCCTCGTCCACGAGTTCGGCACCGATCACCACCTCGACGCCGGTTCGTAGGACGTCATCGATATCCTCGTCCCAGCCGATCTCTTGCACGGTCAAGCCTTCTACAAGCCCCAGACGCTGGGCACGCGCGCGTGCCTCATCCTGGTCCGCTGCGGCGGTCACCACGAACTCCATTCCTCATCGGGAGCGACCATCTCGCACCCACCTGCGTAGTCCACCGGAGGAATGGCCTCGGCGCAAGCCTCATGGCCGAATAGTTCAGGAATCTTCTGACGAATGTGGTGTGGCTCCCCCCGCTCTACGAGGGTCAACGGGGCATGCGGAAGACTGAAGCCTACCCAGTTTCCGCGCACCGGCCAATCGGCGATCCCGAAGGCCGCCCTACCGAAGGGTTCAGCCAGTGGCCCCCGGACGTGACCGTGACCCGCTCATCGCAGGCGGACTTCCCACCCAGTACGTCGATGTCGATCCCGACGAGACAGCCGAATGGGTCGAGTCCTTCGACAACCTCGTCGACACCCAGGGCAACTACCGCGCCCGCTACCTCATGCTGTCGCTGCTGCGCCGGGCCGCCGAGCGCAATGTCGGCGTGCCGAGCCTTCGCAGTACCGACTACATCAACACCATCTCCCCCCAGAACGAGCCCTGGTTCCCCGGAGACGAGGCCACCGAACGTGAGATCCGCCGCATCAATCGCTGGAACGCGGCGATCATGGTGCATCGGGCACAGCGACCAGGCGTAGCCGTCGGCGGTCACATCTCCAGTTATGCGTCGTCAGCAACCCTGTATGAGGTCGGATATAACCACTTCTTCCGCGGACCCGATCACCCCGGTGGCGGCGATCAGGTCTTCTCCCAGGGCCACGCCTCCCCCGGCATGTATGCCCGCGCCTTCCTCGAGGGCCGACTCACCGAGACCCAGCTCGATGGCTTTCGCCAGGAGGTATCGCATCCCGGCGGCGGGCTCCCGTCGTACCCGCACCCCCGGCTCATGCCGTGGTTCTGGCAGTTCCCAACCGTATCCATGGGCATCGGCCCGCTCAATGCGATCTATCAGGCCCGCTTCAACAAGTACATGGAGAACCGCGGAATCAAGGACACCTCCGAGCAGACCGTGTATGCCTACCTCGGCGATGGCGAGACCGACGAGGTCGATGCCGTGGGCGCGCTCACGCTGGCAGCACGCGAGGAGCTCGACAACCTCACCTTCGTGGTGAACTGCAATCTCCAGCGCCTTGACGGGCCGGTGCGCGGTAACGGCAAGATCATCCAGGAACTCGAGAGTCTGTTTCGGGGGGCCGGCTGGAACGTCATCAAGGTGGTCTGGGGTCGTCGCTGGGATCAACTCCTTGCTGCTGACCGCGATGGCGCCCTCGTGAACCTGATGAACTCGACCCCCGATGGCGACTTCCAGACCTACAAGTCGGAGGATGGAGCCTTCGTCCGAGAGCACTTCTTCGGACGCGACCCCCGAACGGCCCGGCTCGTCGAGACCTGGACCGACGACGAGGTCTGGAACCTGCAGCGCGGCGGGCACGACTACCGCAAGATGTATGCCGCCTACGAGGCAGCGTCCAAGGTGAAGGGTCAGCCCACGGTCATCCTCGCGAAGACCATCAAGGGCTGGACCCTTGGCTCGCACTTCGAGGGCCGGAACTCCACACACCAAATGAAAAAGCTCACCCTCGAGGATCTCAAGGAGTTCCGCGATCGGCTCCATATCCCGATCCCGGACTCGGCCATGGACCCGTACCTCCCGCCGTACTACCACCCCGGGGCCAGCAACCCGGTCGTGGAGTACGCACTCGAGACCCGGCGCAAGCTTGGCGGCTCGGTGCCATCGCGCCGGGTGACGAACACCCCCCTGAAGCTGCCCGGCGATTCGGCCTACGAAGCAGTTCGCCGGGGCTCTGGCAAGCAGCCCATCGCAACCACCATGGCGTTCGTCCGGATGTTTAAGGATCTTCTCAAGGATAAGAACATCGGGCACCGATTTGTCCCGATTATCCCCGACGAAGCCCGAACCTTCGGGATGGATTCACTCTTCCCAACGGCAATGATCTACTCCCCCCACGGACAGCAGTACATCTCTGTCGACCGTGAGCTCATGCTCTCCTACAAGGAGTCGGTCACCGGTCAGATCCTGCACGAGGGCATCAACGAGGCTGGCTCGGTCGCGTCATTCACCGCGGTCGGCACGTCGTACGCCACCCAGGGCGAACCCATGATTCCCGTCTACATCTTCTATTCGATGTTTGGATTCCAGCGCACCGGCGATGGGTTCTGGGCCGCAATGGATCAGATGGCCCGAGGCTTCGTCCTAGGAGCCACGGCGGGCCGGACAACCCTCAATGGCGAGGGCCTGCAGCACGAGGACGGACACTCACTCCTCCTCGCCTCCACGAACCCTGGAGTCGTCGCCTACGACCCCGCGTACGGCTACGAACTCGGGCATATTGTCAAAGACGGTTTGCGCCGCATGTATGGCGAGGCCCCGGAGAACGTCTTCTACTACCTCACGATCTACAACGAACCCTACATCCAGCCGGCTGAGCCGGACGGGGCCGACGTCGAAGGCATCCTGCGCGGAATGCACGTCATCAGTGAGGGCTCCGGCGAGGGAATTCAGGTGCAACTGCTCGCAAGCGGGGTTGGCGTCAATTGGGCACTTCGGGCACAGGAGCTCCTGCGTGATGACTGGGGGGTGCAGTCTGATGTCTGGTCCGTGACCTCATGGAATGAGCTGCGTCGCGACGGCCTCGCCGTCGATCGTCACAACCTCCTCCACCCTGACGGCGAGCAGCGAACCGCCTACGTCACGCAGCGACTCCAAGGCCGCCCCGGCCCGGTGGTCGCGGTCTCCGACTGGATGCGGGCAGTGCAGGACCAGATCAGCGAATGGGTGCCGGAGGACTTCACCTCGCTCGGCACCGATGGCTGGGGCATGTCCGACACGCGCGGCGCCCTGCGGCGGCACTTCCTCGTCGACGCGGAGTCGATCACCGTGCAAGCGCTCACGATGCTCGCGAAACGCGGCGAGTTCGACCGTGCCAAACTCGCCGGGGCCATCGAGCGATACCAACTCCACGACCCGGCGGCAGCCGACGCCGGCAATACCGAGGGCTCAGGGTAGGGGCGTCATGGCCAAGAGTGATCCGCGACGATTCCTCGACTACCTCGCGGCTGAACGAAATGCGTCACTGCTGTACCGAGCCCTCGCTGACACGGTCGATGGTGACCGGCGCGAAGCGCTCCTCGAGCTCGCTGACATCGAAGACAAGCACGCCGAGCACTGGGCTGCCAAGCTCGCGGAGCACGGCATTGATGCCCCGTCGCCGACGGGTGGCCTTGATCCGGGTGATGCCGAATTGCTCAGCCGTGCACGCGCCCTTGGCATTGATGGCATCCTCGAAACCCTCGAGCAGACCGAGGCTGCCGCGGAGGGCATGTACGACGATGAGCCCGATGCACTGCCCACAATGTCAACCGATGAGCGCGACCATGCAGAGACCTTCCGACAGATGAGGTCCGATCAGTCGCAGGCTGTGGTGGGACCTCGCCGCGCCGTGGGGTCCGGCGGAGAGGCTTGGCATCGGGTCGACCGATCCGGCGCGGTGCGCGCCGCGGTCTTCGGCGTGAGCGATGGTCTCGTCTCAAACACCGCGCTCGTCATGGGATTCGCGGGGGCAGCGCCCAACAACAGCACCATCCTGTTCGCCGGGCTCGCAGGCCTGCTTGCTGGCGCATTCTCGATGGCTGCTGGCGAGTACGTGAGTGTCGCCAGCCAGCGCGACCTCTTCCGCCGCGAGATCGCCATGGAGGAAAGTGAACTGCGCGACAAGCCAGAGGAGGAGCAGAAGGAGCTCGAACTCATTTACCGCGCCAAGGGCCTGTCTCGTGAGCAGGCGGGCATGGTGGCTGCGCAGATCATGACCGACCCGAAGATCGCGCTCGAGACCCTCGCCCGAGAAGAGCTCGGACTCGATCCCAATGAACTCGGCAACCCGGTCAAGGTGGCCATCTCCAGTTTTATCGCCTTCGCAATCGGCGCTTCGGTCGTCGTCCTGCCGTACCTGTTCTTCACCGGCCCGACCGCGAGCACGAGCATCCCCCTCCTTCTCGCGATCTCGCTCTCACTCATTTCGATGATCATTGTCGGGAGCGTGGTGGGGCGACTGTCCGGACGCGGCATGATCTTCTCTGCAGTGCGGCAGTTGGCGTGGGGGGTCGGCGCAGCGGTCGTTACGTACGGCGTGGGCCGGATCATCGGCGTCAACATCGGCTGATCAGTGACCGAACAGCGTTCGCCTCGACTCCCCCAGTCGACGGGCGCCCTCACGACCGCGGCAACGCGGCTCATGGAGGAGGGGCTGCCCTGGTATCACGATCTCGGTGCTCAGGAGCGCAGTTGGGTCGGGCTCGTCGCCCAGGCCGGCATCCGAGCGTTTGTCGACTGGTACAACGCCCCGAGCAGCAGGCGGACCCTCACGACCGATGTTTTCGGCGCCGCCCCGCGTGAATTGGCTCGGATCCTCAGCCTTGAGCAGACTGTTGCCCTCGTGCGCACGACCATCGCCGTGGTCGAATCGGCGATCGAGGAACTGTCTGATCCAGCCGATCGCCCCGCGCTTCGCGAGGCAATCCTCATGTACTCGCGCGAGATCGCCTTCGCCGCGGCCGAGGTCTACGCGCGGGCAGCTGAAGCACGCGGCGCCTGGGATGCCCGGCTCGAGGCTCTCATCATCGACTCGCTGCTGCGCGATGATCTCGATGAGTTCGTGCTCGGCCGCGCTGCTGCACTCGGATGGACGGGGCGCGAGGGTATCGTCGTCCTTGCCGGCGAGGCACCCGCTGGCGACCCTGAGGGCGGACTATCGATCATGCGCCGGGCGGCTGCCAACCATGATCTCGATCTTCTCGCAGGTGTCCACGGAACAACGGTGCTCGCCCTCGTCGGACGCGCCAGCGATCCGGCGCGGGCCGCCCGGTTGCTCAGTTCGCACTTCGGTGCCGGCGCAGTCGTGTTCAGCAGGCTCATCGGCTCGTTCGCCGAGATCCCAGAGGCAACGCGATCAACCCTCCTGGGCGTGAGTGCTGCCCCCGGATGGGAGCATGCCCCTCGCCCGGTGAGCGCCGACGATTTGCTGCCCGAGCGGGCCCTGGCCGGCGACCTCGGAGCCGTCCGCCAACTCGTCGAGCAGGTGTACCAGCAGTTGAGCGCCGATCCAGCGCTCCTCGCAACCGCCGCGACCTACCTTGAACAGATGCCGTCCCTCGAGGCCACCGCGCGAGCCCTGTTCATCCACACGAATACGGTGCGGTACCGGCTCAGGCGGATTGCCGAAATCACCGGCTGGAGCGCCACCGATCCGCGTGGTGCATACGCCCTGCGCATCGGCCTGACCCTCGGCCGACTCGTCGCAAACCAGCCGCAACACCTTTCACCAGAGGAACCAACCGCAGGAATGACCCAACGACAGGGATGAACTGACCAATAACTAGGACATTTCCAACCTCCCCTCGTCATTTCGACCGGATTCCGGTCGAAATGACTAGTGGGGTGGTCAGTTGGAGGTGTTTTCGGTCATCTCATCCATACGCCGATCTCTGAGCGCCGTCCGGGAATGCCTCCTGCTCTTGTAGGATTCATACAAGAACGCCCCCCAGACGTTGGCCGCGGCGGTACCGCTGTCGAAACTTCTTATTGGAAGGCTTGCACCATGCTCGTCGTTGTCGCTCCAGGTCAAGGTGCCCAGTCCCCCGGTTTTCTAGCCCCATGGCTCGAACTTGAGGGGGTTCGCGAACGCCTCAACTGGCTTTCCGCAGTCAGTGGCATCGACCTCATCACCCACGGCACCACGTCAGACGCCGACACCATCCGTGACACCGCGATCGCCCAACCCCTCATCGTCGGGGCCGGGCTCGTCACCCTCCTCTCCCTCTTCCCCCACCCCGGTTCCGGCTTCAGCCAAGTAGCCGCCGGCGCAGGTCATTCCGTAGGGGAGATCACGGCCGCCGTCGGTGCCGGAGTCCTGAGCGCAGAGCAGGCCATGGTGTTCGTGCGCGAGCGTGGCAAGGCGATGGCAGCGGCCGCCGCCATCACGCCCACCGGCATGAGTGCTGTCCTAGGCGGCGAGGCTGACCACGTCGTCGCAAAGGCTAAGCAACACGGACTCACCCCCGCGAACATGAACGGTGCCGGCCAGATCGTCGTCGCGGGAACGATGGAGCAACTCGCAGTGTTCGCCACAGACCCCCCCGATGGCGCCCGCGTGCGGCCACTCGAGGTTGCAGGCGCCTTCCACACCTCACACATGTCCCCGGCAACCGGCATCCTTGGCGGCTACGCGCGGTCCATTTCGACCCACGACCCGCGACTGCGGTTCATCTCGAACGCCGACGGTCAGGTCGTCCACGATGGCCGCGACGTCCTTCGTCGCCTCGTCACTCAGGTGAGCAATCCAGTTCGCTGGGATCTGTGCATGCGCACGATGGGCGAACTTGGGGTGACAGCGGTCATCGAAATCCCGCCCGCCGGCACCCTCACCGGTCTCATCAAGCGGACCCTGCCCGGAGTCGAAACCCTCGCGGTCAAAACACCCGATGACCTTGATGCCGCCTGGGCCATGATCGCCGCCCATACGACCCATACCCCCATCGGGAGCCAACCCACATGGCGCCTGCTCATCGCCCCGGCAAAGGGGACCTTTGTCCAGACCCTCACCACTCCGGTGGGTGAATCCCTCGCCGTCGGTGCGACCGTCGGCACCATTGACACCCTGCGCGACAGCACGCCGATCCTCGCACCGCACGGCGGCGTCGTCGTCGAGTGGCTCGTCCACGATGGCGACCCCGTCTCCCCCGGCCAGCCCATCGTCAGACTCCACCCGGAGTCGCAGGAGTCGACTGGATGACCGCAGCCATCCGCACCCAGCACGGCGTGGAGTTCGCCCGCATCATGTCAATTGGTGTTCATCGGCCCGAGCGCGTCGTGACCAACGCCGAGATCTGCACCTTCATCGACTCGTCCGACGAGTGGATCCAGGAACGATCGGGCATCACCGAGCGGCGTTTCGCAGCGAAGGACGAGTCCGTTGTCGACATGGCCTCCTCGGCAGCGCACAAGGCGATCGAGGCTGCCGGAATCGCGGCCACCGACATCGGCATGGTGCTCGTCGCTACCGTCACTCATCCGTACCAGACGCCCTCGGCATCAACGGAGGTTGCCGCCCGCATCGGGGCAGTCAATGCCGCAGCATTCGACATCTCAGCCGCCTGCGCCGGCTTCTGTTTCGGTGTCTCCCTGGCGAACGACATGGTTCGTAGCGGCAGTTCCACCTACGTTCTCGTCATCGGCGTTGAAAAGCTCACCGACTGGATCGACCCCCGTGACCGGGGCACTGCCTTCCTCTTCGCCGACGGAGCGGGAGCCGTCGTTATCGGCCCATCCGAGGTCCCAGCCATCGGCCCAACGATCTGGGGAGCTGATGGTGGCCAGAAGGACGCCATCAACATGTCGCAGTCACTCATCGAGTACCGCGACAACGGCGGCCCGATTTTCCCCGTCATCACTATGCAGGGACAGCAGGTTTTCCGGTGGGCGGTGGGCGAGATGGCCAAGGCAGCGCAGCGCGCACTTGACGCAGCGGGAGTCGACGCAGGTGATCTCGATGCTTTCATCCCTCATCAGGCGAACAACCGGATCACCGATGCCATGGTGAGGGCGTTGAAACTGCCCGCTCACGTGCCAGTTGCCCGCGACATTGTCACGTCGGGCAACACCTCGGCCGCTTCGGTTCCCCTCGCGATGGAGCGCATGCTCCGAACCGGCGAGGCGAAAAGCGGGGGCACGGCGCTGCTCATCGGATTCGGGGCGGGACTCGTCTTCGCATCACAGGTCGTCACGCTCCCGTAGCACTACCCTCTCAGCATCACCATCAGGCTTTACCGGGCGTCACATGCACGATCGCACGACAACTGCACCAACCACCGCGTTCACACCAAGCACACGAAAGGGAATCATGAGCCAGGACATTCTGAGCGGCCTTGCCGTCATCGTCAACGAGGTTGCCGGCGTTCCGGTCGAGGACGTCACGTCAGAGAAGTCATTCGTCGATGATCTTGATATCGACTCGCTGTCGATGGTCGAGGTCGTGATGGCCGCCGAAGATAAGTGGGGCGTGAAGATCCCCGATAGCGAGGTCAAGAACCTCAAGACCGTCGGCGACGCCGTCACCTTCATCGCCGCAAACTCCTGATTCACGCGGGCGGGGACGCGCTCAACGAGCGTCCCCGCCTTGCACCAGGCCCCTCGAACCATCCGACCATCCCGTCATGACTGCAGGAGAAGCAATGACCCGTCAGGTTGTCGTCACCGGCCTCGGAATGACCACCCCAGTTGGCGGCGACGTCGATTCGAGTTGGAAGCGAGTCCTCTCCGGACAGCCTGGAATCCGGGTCATTGACGAGCCGTGGGTCGATGTCCAGCCATCGAAGATCGCTGGCATCATGGCCGTCGATCCCGCCGACGTCCTTGATCGGGTCGACGTCCGCAAAATGGACCGCTCGCAACAGGCCGCTCTCATCGCCGCGCGCGAGGCTTGGGCAGACGCAGGCATCACCTCCATCGACCCGGATCGTCTCGGAGCGGTCGTCGCCTCCGGCATCGGTGGCATCACTTCCCTCATGAACTCATACGACACCCTCCTTGAGCGTGGGCCCTCGAGAATCTCACCCCACATGGTCACGATGATCATGCCCAATGGACCGGCCGCAATCGTCGGCCTCGAGGTTGGCGCGCGCGCCGGTGTCCATACCCCGGTGAGCGCATGCGCCTCCGGCGCAGAGGCCATCTCCTACGGCGCACGCATGATCCAGACCGGACGCGCTGACGTGGTAATCGCCGGCGGAACCGAGGCCTGCATTCACCCGATCACGATGGCTGGATTCGCCGCCATGCGCGCACTGTCGACACGAAACGACGACCCAATGGCCGCTTCACGACCCTACGATCTTGGCCGCGACGGCTTCGTCATGGGCGAGGGCGCCGGCCTGCTCGTCCTCGAATCTGCTGAATTCGCCGCCGCCCGCGGCGCGAAGATCTATGGGGTTTACGCGGGCGCCGGGCTCACGTCAGACGGCCACCACATCGCCCAACCTGACCCTGAGGGTCGGGGAGCCGCACGGGCAATTGAGTTTGCTCTTGAGGAGGCCGGACTCACGGCAGCCGACATCGTCCACGTGAACGCCCATGCCACCTCGACGCCCCAGGGCGACATCGCCGAGGCCGTCGCAATCCGACGCGCACTTGGCTCGGCCGCCGATCATGCAGTTGTCACCGGAACCAAGTCGATGACCGGCCACCTGCTCGGCGGGGCCGGCGCAATCGAGTCAATCTTCACCCTTCTAGCCATGCGCGACCGACTCGTGCCACCGACCGCCAACCTTGAGGACAAGGACCCTGCGGTCGATCTCGATATCGCGACCGGTGAGCCGAGGCCGTTGCCCTCCGGCGACATCGCCGCGGTCAATAATTCATTCGGCTTCGGCGGCCACGATGTCGCCCTCATCTTCAGGAGCGCCTGATATGTCCGCAGCGACCCCAGGCGTTATCGAACTCGATCCGCGCTCCCCTCGCGCTCGGCTCATGAACCTCTTCGATGGCGGCGAGTTCACGACGATCACCCCCGAGGACGATAGAGGTGTGCTCGCTGCAGTCGGCCGAGCAAATGGCACGAACGTCGTGGCATTTTGCACCGACCCCACAGTGCAGGGCGGAGCGATGGGCAACGACGGATGCCGAGCAATCATCACGGCATATGACCGCGCGCTCGCCGATTCATCGCCAGTCATCGGGATCTGGCACTCAGGCGGAGCACGACTGCGCGAGGGTGTCCTGAGCCTTGATGGTGTGGGTCGGGTCTTTGCTGCCATGACTCGAGCCTCAGGCAAGGTACCGCAGATCTCCGTGGTCGTAGGGCCCGCCGCAGGTGGCGCCGCATACGGCCCCGCGCTCACCGACATCGTCATCATGGCGCCCGCCGGTCGCATTTTCGTCACCGGGCCCGAGGTTGTCCGCTCCGTCACCGGCGAGGACGTGAACATGGAGACCCTCGGCGGGGCCGAGCCGCACGGACGCCGCAGCGGGGTCGTCCACATCACCACCGACAGCGAGCAGGAGGCCCTTGACCGCGCGAGGAGCCTGGCATCCCTCCTTGGCCACCAAGGCTCACTTGACATCGACTCCATCGCTGACGTCGACCTCGGGGCGCTCATGCCTGAGTCAGCCCGCCGTGCATACGACGTCCACCCAATCGTCGAGGCGTTCGTCGATGAGGGCACGTTTGTCGAACTTCATGAGCGCTGGGCGCCAAACATCGTCGTCGGACTCGGCCGACTTGGTGGCCGCACGACCGGCATTGTCGCGAACAACCCGATGCGCCTCGGCGGGTGCCTTGACTCTTCAAGCGCCGAAAAAGCTGCCCGATTCGTGAGGATGTGCGATGCCTTCGCGGTGCCGCTCGTCGTGCTCGTCGATGTCCCCGGATACCTGCCAGGACTCGGACAGGAGTGGGAGGGCGTCGTGCGCCGCGGTGCCAAACTACTCCACGCCTTCGCCGAATGCGTCGTGCCCCGAGTCACCGTTGTGACCCGCAAGTCGTACGGCGGCGCCTACGTCGCGATGAACTCCTCCTCCCTCGGCGCGACCCGTGTTTTTGCCTGGCCCGACGCAGAGGTAGCGGTCATGGGCTCTGTGGCCGCCATCAGGATCCTGCACCGCCGGCGCCTCGCCGAGGTGCCCGATGATGCTCGCGCCCAAGTAGAACTCGAACTTGCTGCTGAGCACGAGGTCATTTCGGGCGGCGTTGCGCGAGCGGTCGAGATCGGTGTCGTTGACGAGGTTGTCGATCCCAAGGTGACCCGCCGGGCCGTGGCTCGCGTGCTGCTCGACACCCCCGGTGTGCGCGGACAGCACGGCAACATTCCGCTGTAGCGTTCACGGCGGCGACTTGCACGACCTCAGGCATCGGTTCGGCGGGTCAGTCGAGTGCGGCCATGAGATCCTCGAACTGATCAACGAGCATCCTGATGGGCCTGACGCATCAATTCGACGTTGGAGGGCAACTATCCACGTCCGCTGGCGGGCGTGATGCTTACTAGCTGGCCTAGATTCCCTGGGAACGCAGCGTTTCAGTTCGCAGACGCGTTTCGACGATCTCATCCCACCTGAGTTGATCGATTCGGCACGCCACCAGTTCACGAAACTCGCCGTTGCTCAGTTCGCATTGCTTGGCCATTCGGGCAACGAGGCTGATCCCGATGGTTCTTTCGCTGTGGCTGATCTTCGTACGGAGTTCCAAACCAGATGACGTCAACCTCGTGTAGTAGACGTGATCCCTCGACGGATCAGGACTCATCCCCTTGCGGGTGAGCGCCTGACCTACTCTGCGGGCGTCAAGGCCGCTCACGGCAACAAGGCGTCCAACATCGAACGTGCATGGGCTGCTTGACGAAGGTTTATCTCGTGTGAGTCTTCGCCAATGGACCGCGTCAGCCAAGCAAGGCTGTCCTTGTAATCCTCCAGGGCTTCGGCGAAGGTGTCACCTACGCCGAAGGCGTTGGCGTCGTCATCATCGATGAGCCAAGCCCCGTCCTCGCAAATCAGGGCTAAGGTGCGGGGCAAGACGCGCGGCCCTTCAGCGTCGTTGATCGACCGCAATACCCAAGAAATCGACGCACTTTCAGATGAACTTCCGCCGCCGATGGTCAGCGAAGTACCAGGGTGCGCACCCGCGCCGATTGGTGTTGGCGCGTCCGTCACTGTCATGACAAGTTTCCGATTTCAGCGGGTCCGGGGGTGGTCGCGCCTACGCCCTCTGACCGTAGCTTGGCGATCTTCGTCAGTTGCGCACCGAGTTCCTCAGCGAGTTGAGGACTCATAGCGATTGCTGCTCGCGGCTCCCGAAGTCCCACCCCCTCCTCGAAGTTTCGTCCAAAGATGAGATCGACCCCCCACGTCGACGAGGCGATTTGGAACGCGTCCGCATAAAACTCTGGTGTCTTCGCAGTCTGCCCCAAATCTTC
>CAMDKQ010000026.1 GCA_945901095.1 Bifidobacterium breve | reverse complement strand
CGTCCATGACAAAGGAGATACCGTGCGTCGCACTCTCGCGATCGTCGCTAGCAGCGTTCTCGTAACCTCAGCGGTTGCGCTGGCCGCCCCGGCCAACGCGGCCAACAGCATCGCCGGTGGCGGTGCGTCGTTCCCCTACGTGTTCTTGTCGCAGTGCGCTGCGGACTTCAATGCGTCGCAGAGCGATTTCACCATCCAGTACACATCGACAGGTTCGGGCACTGGCAAGGGCAACTTCTCGAAGGGCACCTTCGCCTACGCGCAAACGGATTCGAAGTACACCTCGGGTGAGCCGACCTTCGAATGGGAGTACATCCCGAACATCGGTGGAGCGATCACCGTGCCGATCAACCTGAAGAACGCGAAGACGGGTCGCACACTTGGATCCTCGATCCAGCTCAAGCAGGTCACGCTCGCAAAGATCTTCTCAGGCGTCATCACCACTTGGGACAACCCCGAGATCGCCAACGACAATCCCCGCATCTCGGAGGGACTCCCGGCGACGCCGATCACCATCGCCTACCGCTCGGACAGCTCGGGTACCACGAACAACTTCCTTCAATACCTCAACGCTTGGGCGCCGACCATCTGGCCGAAGGTTCAGGACGACATGACCACCGCATTCCCCGGTGGCAAGCCTCCGGCAAACTCTGTTGCAGGCAAGGGCAACTCGGGCGTCATGGCGAATGTGCTCGCGAAGGAAGGCACCCTCGGCTACGTTGACCTCGGCGACGCCAAGGGCTACCCGTCGGCGCGCATCCAGAACGCGAAGGGCGAGTTCATCGCACCGTCGTCTGCCTCGGCCGCGAAGAACCTTGCGAACCAGACGAACATCGACGCACTCGGTCTCGTGCAGCTGAATTACAAGGTGGCAGTCTCGGGGGCCTACCCGATGTCGATCTTCAGCTACGCCTTGGCACGTACCGATGGCAAGGGCCCCAATGGCCTCGGTGTCCGTCAGTTCCAGGACTATGTGATCCAGAAGTGCGGACCTGCGCGTGCAGCCTCGCTCGGCTACGTGCCGGTTGCCGGCAAGGTGCTCACGGTGGCTAAGGGTCTCGTCGCCAAGATCAAGTAGTTGAAACCTCTCAGTCAGAACTGATTAAACGAATTAAGGATGAGGACGATGTCCCGGATGTCAATGCGAACCCGGGGCATCGTCCTCGTTCCCTTTGCGGTCATGATCATTGCCGCATGCACGCCCCCAATGCCCCCCGATGTGCTCGCGGCTCGCGCCGAGTCGCAGATCGAATGCGCTTCCGGCACCGTTGATGTCGCGGTGGCAGAGACCTTCGCCGGCGCAATGACCGCCGTTGGGAATGCCCTGACTTCGATCTGCCCGGAGCAGATTCTCGCCGAACTACCGCCTGCCGATTCCGCAGCGATGGCTCTGGTGGACCGTACGCCGACGGCAGCGGACATCACGTCCTTCGGCTCCACGAACTGCCCGGCGGGCGTTCCAATCGTCGTGCCGGCTTTCGCGTACCCGGTGAGCATGGCCTACAACGTCCCTGGCCTAGAAGGCTTGGTCATGACACCGGAGGCGGTAGCCGGAATCCTTGCCGGAACCCTCACCACCTGGGACGCACCATTGCTCGCCGAGGCTAATCCCGACTTCGACCTCAGCGGTCTGCCCCCGATCACCTTGATGTCCGTCGAAACCACTCAGGGTGCCGTCGAGGCGATGACCACCTGGACCTCCCAATACGCGCCGGATGCCTGGACCGCAGGCACTGTCGGCACCCTTGAGGCTGGCACCCGTCTGCCCACGGTAACCGACCTCATTGGCGAGTTGACCGTCACAGAGGGCGCAATCGCCGTCCTGCCTATCTTCCAAGCCATGAACAACGTTCTCGCCATCGCGAACCTGCCCATCACGGTTACCGGCAACGACGGCAAGGCCGTTGAGGTCATCGTGACCGCGGATGATGTGCAGCTCTACAAGGTTGGATCGGGTGCCACGAACGTCACGACTGACGAGCGCGGAAACATCCTCGCGAGCCCTGCAATTGGTGGTGTGCCGGTTGAGGGCAACTTCGACATCGCCTCCTCGAAGATCGTTCTCGGGGAAAATCAGGCACTTATCGGCTGGCCGGTGGTTGGGTATGCGCACCTGCTCATCTGCGACGATGCGGCTGATCCGTTGCCCGTGTCGTTTGCGCAATACGTGGTGCGTCTTGCAGGGCAGGGCTCGCTGGAGACGTTCGGGGTCACCCCAATGCCCGAGCCCATTCGGGTCAGGACGTTCATCCCGCTCAAGGTGACGGTTCAGGTTGACGGAGAGTCTGCGGCTCCTTCGAACTGACGACACTCGAGCGGCGACCAACTTCTCGATGCCCTAGCGTTGGGGCCTGTGAAGGAGCAGGGATCGGTGGAGGGGCCCGTCGATAGTGCCGAAGCGTCACGTCTTCCGCGTTGGTACGTCAAGGGCATCTGGTACGCGATCTTTGCTATTGCCCTGAGCATCTGCGCTTGGTACGTGGCTTCCAGACTTACCGACCTCATGATCACCGTGGCAATCTGCTTCTTTCTGGCGTTCGCGATCGAACCGACCGTGAACAGGCTCAGTGCCCGCGGATGGAAGCGCTCGCGAGCGACCCTTCTCATCTACGGCGCTGGATTCCTAGTGGTCGCCGGGTTCATCGCGTTGTTTGGCAACCTACTCGTCACGCAGGTGATCAACCTCGCGAGGGAGGTACCGGACCTCTACGACACCATCCGCGGCCTCGTCGACTCCTCCTTCGGGATCACACTCCCGGAGCCGAGCGACCTCATCAGCGAGTACTGGGACGTGGCGATCCAGGCCATCGCAACCAGCGTCCTAGGCATCGTGGATTCGTTCCTGGCCTTCATTGTCGGGTCGCTCACCGTGCTTCTCGTCACCTTCTACCTCGTGGCCGATGGACCAAGGTTTCGGCGAAGCGTCTGTTCGCTGTTCCCGCAGGCCCGTCAGCGCGAGTTGCTGGCAGTGTGGGAGGTGGCGATCGACAAGACCTCGAGTTACCTGGTCTCGCGATCCCTCCTCGCCATCGTCTGCGGGACGGCGACCACGATGTTCCTGTTCATCATCCGGGTCGACAATGCGCTCGTTCTCGGCGCGTTCACCGGGATCGTCTCTGCCTTCGTGCCGACGATCGGCACCTATCTCGGTGGGCTGCTCCCGATTGTCCTTGCGCTCGCGCAGTCCCCGATCCAAGGCGTTGGGACGCTCGCCTTCATCCTCGCCTACCAGCAGGTCGAGAACCTTACCATCGAGCCGAGGGTGTCGGCGAAGGCGATGGAGTTGAATACCGCGGTGTCATTCCTGTCGGTACTCGCGGGCGGTGCGATCCTCGGACCCATCGGGGCCCTGCTCGCACTGCCGCTGGCTGCGACCGTGAAAGCCTTTGTGGGGACCTACCTGCATCGCACCGAGGTCGTCGACGACGCACTCACCACGGTCGAGACCTAGTCGATCACTCGTGTGTGCCGGCCCCATCGGTGAATCTAGCCCAGGAGGCGTGGATTTCAGCCTCGGCGTCGGCCCTCCCGGCCCACGTGGCGCCCTCAACACTCTTGCCCGGCTCGAGTTCCTTGTAGACCTCGAAGAAGTGCTGGATCTCCATGCGGTCGAACTCCGGCACGTGATGGATATCGCGCAGGTGTTCCATGCGGGGATCGCCGGCAGGAACGCAGAGCACCTTGTCGTCACCGCCCGCCTCATCGGTCATGCGGAACATGCCCACTGTGCGGCAGCGGATGAGGACGCCGGGGAAGGTCGGCTCCTGGGTGAGGACAAGGGCGTCGAGCGGATCACCATCGAGGCCGAGTGAGTTATCGATGAAGCCGTAGTCGTGGGGGTAGCGCGTCGAAGTGAAGAGCATGCGGTCCAGTCGGATCCGCCCGGTCGCATGATCCATCTCATACTTATTGCGGCTTCCCGCCGGGATCTCGATGGTGACGTCAAAGTCCAAGGGGGTCATGGTGGCTAGTCTTCACCATGAGGGATTCAAGGGAGAGGGGACACCGGGTGCGGGCTCAAGGACGGCGAGATCACGGTCGCCGCTTCAGCGCCGTCCGACGCGCGGGGGGCGTGGGCTTGGTCATCGTGCTCGGCCTGATGTTCTCGTCAATCGAGCCGGCCGCCTCCGTTGATAACGTCGTTGCACCGGGGTCGAGCCCCCCTGACTCGCCGGCCCCGAGCGTTCTCACACCAACGGCGGTGGCCAACTCGACTGCCCCCGCTCCGTCACCGACGGGCATCCAAAGGGCAGTGACTCCGCTCCTGAAGGCGACCACCCTGGGGCAGTTCAGTGCAGTTGTCATCGACCCGGCGACCGAGACGGTCCTCCTCGACGTGCGTGCGGGCCGGCCACGCACCCCGGCATCGACGCTCAAGTTGCTCACCGCCAGCGCGGCCCTTTCCGTCCTTGATCCCGGCGAGCGACTGGCCACGGTCGTCCTCTCGAAGGACACGACGCTCACCGTTGTGGGGGGCGGTGACGCCACCCTTGCGCGGAAAGAGCAACCCGGAATTGAGGCCGCGACGCTTGAGTCGCTCGCGGACCAGGTGGAGCAGAACGTCGCGGCGAATGCCGTGGACCTGCAGTACGACGACTCACTTTTCACCGGCCCGGTCCTCGCCCCCGGCTGGCCCTCGTCCTTTCCCTTGGACGGGGTCGTGGCACCGGTGACCGCGCTCATGGTCGACCAGGGCCGGGTGCGGCCGGGCGCCGCCTCGAGGGTCGACAATCCCTCGCGCCAAGCGGCTCAGGTTCTTGCGGGGCTGCTCAAGAAGCGCGGTCTGACCGTGACCATGGTCGGCAAGGGTAAAGCGCCGGAGGGCGCGACGGAGGTCGGAAGGGTTGAGTCGCCGACCATCCGCGACCTCGTCGAGCGAATGCTCACTGATTCGGAGAACGATCTCGCCGAGGCGCTCGGACACCTGATCGGCGGGCGAGCCAACGGCAAGTTCACCTTCGCCTCGGGGGCGAAGGGGGTGCAGGCGTCCGCGGCCAAACTCGGGATCGCCGTCGACGGTCTGTCGGTCGTCGATGGAAGCGGACTATCTGGGCGTGACAAGGTTCCGCCGATCACCCTTGCACAACTCCTTGTGAGCGTGTCGAGGCAGTCCGATCCGGCGCTGTGGCCCGTCGGTTCTGGGTTGCCCGTTGCGGGCTTCACCGGAACTCTGTCGGATCGTTACAAGGCGGGCTTGACCGCCGATGCCGCCGGCTATGTCAGGGCGAAGACTGGCACGCTCAGCGGTGTCGTGGGTCTCGCGGGTACCGTCAAAGACTTGGACGGACGTGTTCTGGTGTTCGCAGTACTTGCGAACGACGTACCGTCGCTCGAAGTAGCTCGTGACACGCTCGACCAGTTTGCCTCCCGACTAGCGAAATGTGGGTGTTCTTGATGGCTACCTCCCCTTCACCGGTCCTGTTGCCGGTGAACCAGTTCGACCACTTCTACCGTGGTGGTGATCGCATCGGCGCACTGCGGCGTGGGCCGGGCGGTCCTCAGCGGCCCGAGGAGTGGATCGGGTCGACGACCGCTCGCTTCGGCCAGGCTCCCCAAGGTTTCAGTCGGTTGCAGGATGGGCGGCTCCTCATCGAGGCGATCGACGAGGATCCGCCCGCATGGCTCGGCCCGGAACACGTTGCTCGCTACGGGACGAGCACCGAGGTCCTCATCAAGCTCCTTGACCTCAACCAGCGACTCCCCGTCCACCTGCATCCGAATCGCGAGTTCTCCCGAGCCCACCTCGGGCTTGCGCACGGCAAGACCGAGGCGTGGTACGTGCTTGATGCGCCTGAGGGTGCCGAGGTCGGCGTCGGCTTCAAGGAGACGATGTCCCTCGAGCAGGTGAGCGACTGGGTTCGCAACCGCGACAGTGCAGCGCTTCTGGGAGCTCTGCGAACCAAGGTGGTGCGTCCGGGCGACGCCATGCTTGTTCCGGCGGGCCTTCCCCACACCGTGCAGTCGGGGGTGTTCGTCCTCGAACTTCAGGAGCCGACAGATCTGTCGATCCTCCTCGAATGGCAGGACTTCGCTGTCGATGGCGTGAAGGACGGTCACCTCGACCTTGGATTCGAGACGGCGCTGCAGGCGGTCGACCGAAGTGCCGTATCTGAGCAGGACCTAGACCGGCTCGTCTTGGCCAGGGAGCAGATCGAGGGGGCTGGCCTGACCTCGATCATGCCGCCGCAGGCCGACGCCTACTTCCGGGCACACCGCATCGACACGAGTTCGGGACCGGTGGAGGTTGAAGCTGGGTTCTCTGTCGTCCTTGTCCTCGAGGGCAGCGGCGTCATCCACTCGGACGCGACATCCCTTGAGGTCGTCCGCGGCGACGTCGCGCTCATCCCGTTCTCGGCCGGGACCTGGAACCTCCACGGTGACGCGAGGGCTGTCGCCTGCAGACCGCCCGCGCCCGACTCCCCGGCCAACCCCCGCTGACCCATGGGCGACTCAGTCGATTGGAGCCTGGCGGTCAGCACCGCAACGCGACTGGCACCGAAGGGACCGGAACTTTCGAGGGTGCAGGCACGTGAGGCGGTCGCGATGCTGCGCGACCTGTCGTCGGAGGCAGTCGAACCGGTCCGTCGCGTCACCGGGCTCGAGGTTCCCGGCGACGGGCGTGCGGCCGTGGTCGATCGTCCCGCATGGATTGCCTCGAATGTCACCGGAATGCGTGTCGCGATGGGTCCCCTCCTCGACCGAGTCGATGGCCGCGAGCCGCCGGCGTTCGTGCGCGACCTCGGATCCCGCGGAACTGCACTGCAGATGGGCGCAGTGCTTGCGTGGCTCTCCGGCAAGGTCCTCGGCCAGTATGAGGTCTTCACCGATCCAGGGGAGCAGGGCCGGCTCCTGCTCGTTGCCCCGACCATCGTGCATGTCGAGCAGCAACTGCAGGTGCCCTCGCGCGACTTCCGGCTGTGGGTGTGCCTCCATGAGGAGACCCATCGGGTGCAGTTTGGCGCGGTCCCGTGGCTCGCTGACTACCTCGCATCACTCGTTGGTGATTTCGTAGACGCGTCCGAACTGGGGTTTGGTCAGCTACTCAAGAGTCTCACCGAGGTGGTGAGGGGTGTCGTGGGTCCGAGCGGGGGGCCGAGGGAACCGCTGATGGAGGCGATCCAGAGCCCAGCCCAGCGAGCGGTGTTCGATCGGATGACCGGCCTCATGTCGCTCCTCGAAGGCCACGCCGATGTTGTGATGGATGAGGTGGGACCGGAGGTGATTCCGAGCGTCGCGCTGATTCGGGAGCGGTTCACCAAGCGCCGCTCCAATCCGTCGCCCATTGATTCGGTTGCGCGCAAGGTGCTGGGGATGGACGTCAAGCTTCGCCAGTACACAGAGGGGGCCGATTTCGTCCGGACGGTGGTTGATTCAGTGGGAATGATCGGATTCAACGGAATCTGGGCGTCTCCGGAGACGCTTCCGAGCCGCGCCGAAATCAAGGCACCGGAGTTGTGGCTCGCTCGAATGGCCGGCTGATCGCTGGTGGCGGAGCGAGCGACGCTTGCAGTGCGCGATGCGGTACGTCGAGCCCTCGCCGATGTCGAGCCGGGGGAACTTGTCCTCGTTGCCTGCTCGGGCGGGGCTGACTCGCTGGCGCTGGCCGCGGCGACGGCGTTCGTGGCGCCACGGGTTGGATGGCGGGCGGGCGGCGTTGTCATCGATCATCGGCTGCAGCCGGATTCTGGTGAGGTCGCCGGTTGGGCGGCGGACGTGTGCAGAAGGCTTGGACTCGCTCCGGTGGCGGTTCGAGCGGTGAGTGTCGGCTCGGAGGGTGGGCCTGAGGCGGCCGCGCGCGATGCACGCTACGAGGGCCTGCTCTGTGAGGCGCAGGGCTCAGGTGCGGTAGCAGTGCTGCTCGGTCACACCTTGGAAGATCAGGCCGAGACAGTGCTGCTTCGGCTCGCGCGCGGGTCCGGAGCGCGCTCACTGGCAGCGATGGCGCCTCGCAGCGGCCTTTGGCGCAGGCCGCTGCTGGAACTATCGCGCGCAGTGGTGCATGCCTCGGCGCGAGAAGCATTGTTGTCCGTTGGCGAGACGCCCTGGATCGATCCCCATAACGCTGATGCTCGCTTCGCTCGGGTCCGGGTGCGCGAGTCGATGGACACGCTCGCACGTGCGCTCGGACCCGGGATCGTCGGAGGGCTCGCGCGTTCGGCAACGCTCCTGCGCGACGATGCCGATGCCCTCGATGAATGGGCCGAGCGAGAGTGTGACCGGTGGGCTTCGGACGGACGAATCGAAGTAAACGCACTGGCGGCGCTGCCCCGTGCGGTTCGGACGCGAGTGCTGCGGCGCATGTGCATTGAGGCCGGCAGCCCGGCCGGGGACCTGTCGCACGACCACGTGGTGGCGGTCGATCGGATGGCCTCGGAGTGGCGCGGTCAGGGCCCGACATGCCTTCCGGGAGGGATCACGGTGAGCCGTGCAGGAGGATGGGTTAGCGTCGGGCAGTCAGCACCACGTTCGCGTGCACCGGACGTCCCACCGACCCAGGAGTAGGCCTTGCGCCCTGAAGACATTGACGGCGACCTTGATCACGTGCTCCTCACCGAGGAGCAGATCCTCGAGCGGATCAGTGAGGTCGCCGAGCAGATCGAGCGTGACTACGAGGGGCGCGACCTCCTCCTCGTGGGTGTGCTCAAGGGCGCGATCATGATCATGGCCGATCTGGCCCGTGCGCTCGGTCGCAGCTCAGAGATGGACTGGATGGCCGTGTCGTCGTACGGTTCCGGCACGAAGTCCAGTGGGGTCGTGCGGATCCTCAAGGACCTCGACTGCGATCTCGCGGGCCGCAATGTGCTCCTCGTCGAGGACATCCTCGACTCTGGGCTCACCCTTTCGTGGCTCATGACGAATCTGTCCTCCAGGGGCCCGGCGTCGGTCGAGGTGTTCACGCTGCTGCGTAAGCCCGAGGCGATGAAGGTGCAGGTCACGCCGAAGTACGTCGGCTTCGACATTCCGAATGAATTCGTGGTCGGGTACGGCCTCGACTATGACCAGAAATACCGGAACCTGCGCTGCGTAGGAACGCTAGCCAAGCACGTCTACGGCGGCTAACCCAACCCCCGTCATTTCGTCCGGAATCCGGCTTAAATGACCAGATTTCTGGTCATTTGATTAGGTATTTGGTCATTTCATCCACGGCGTCGGGCTCGCGACCAACCCGTAAGTTCCTGCCAGGAGCACTTGTTGGTTCGTGTCCGTCAGGTTCGTACGCTCACTCCCGCGGGGCCTACAAGCCGGCGATGCGGCAGGGAGTGCATGGTCGCCACCTTGGTCGCCGACTACGTGTTGGTGAATGTGATTTCTCGTCTACCTGCGACAGTTCGCTTTTTTCAGCTCCTGACGCAAGGTCCATCACATTCCGGTGACCCTTGACTTTCGAGTAGTGGGCGGTGATATTCCGCCCTGCAGGGACCGACCCTGAACTTGGATCAAACATGGGGAGTTCGATGAAAACCCGCTCTCGCCGTCGCATCTTGGTCCTGACTCTGGCGGGCATGCTGGGTGCGCTTGCTGCTCCCAGTGCACAGGCCGCTTCGGGTATGCCCCTTGGCTCATTCGAGACCTACAAGCCGGTCCCATTCGCCGGGTCGGCGCCGCGGGGGATCGCAGCGGACCCTGAGGGGTCCATGTGGTTCACCGAGTTCTAGGAGGAGAAAGTCGGCCGGATCGCCATGAAGGGGGACATCACCGAGTTCTCGACACGGAGTGCGGCCGCAGTCCCAGCAGGGATCGCGGTGGGCACTGATGGGGCGATGTGGTTCGCGGAACAGGGCACGTCGCGGATCTCCAAGGTGGGGACCGGAAATGGCAGGCTCGTGACAACATCGGTCAACGGAAGGTCAACAGTCAGCTCGAGGCTAACCTGCTCCAGCGCGAACAGCTCGCCATGGAAGGTGGCCTCGACAGCGCGAGTGTGGCTACGTGACGGCGTGCCAATCCCCGATGCGACAGGGCGAACGTACCGGCTGAGGGTTCGCGACATTCGCTCGCTGATAACTTGCCAAGCCTCGGTCACGTTCGACCCAACGCTGATCCAGCTCGGCGCGAAGGCCAAGCCAATCAAGGTGTCTTGAGCCCAAGACCAGGGGTTCTGCGCGAAAAGGTGTCCCCCCGATGGGCAGGATGAACGAATGTCGCCGATTAGGGTGCCTAATCCTTCATCTGGCCCAGATTCTGGGCCAGATGAAGTTGGGGGGTTCGCTTTGCGCGGACATTGCTTTGGTCGGCGGGAGGATTTGCTTCGGCGTACTACCCTCAAGGGGTGGATATGAAGCGGTTCGTTCGAGGCCCAATCTTTTGGATCTTACTGGCGGTGATGTTCGTCCTGCTGGGCTCGAGTCTGATCTCGGGTATCGGTGCTCCCAACCAGGTCGATACCAGTCAGGCAGTGGGCGAAATTCAGAGCGGCCAGGTCGATACCGCGACCATCATCGACCGCGATCAGGTCCTCGAGATGACCCTCAAGGACGGGTCGAAGGTCCGCACCTCCTACATCACCGGCCAGGGCGTGAACCTTCAGGAGATGCTCCAGCAGAAGGCTGACTCGGGCGCTCTGCCCGGTGGCTACAACGTCGTCGTGCCGACCGAGAACCTCCTTGTCACCCTGCTCGTGTCGCTCCTGCCGATCGCCCTTGTAATCTTCCTGCTCTTCTTCTTCATGGGCCAGATGCAGGGCGGCGGCAACCGCATCATGAACTTCGGCAAGTCCAAGGCGAAGATGGTCTCCAAGGACATGCCGCAGACCACCTTTGCCGATGTTGCCGGGGCCGAGGAGGCGGTCGAGGAACTCCAGGAGATCAAGGAGTTCCTTGCCGAGCCGGCCAAGTTCCAGGCCGTCGGCGCGAAGATCCCCAAGGGTGTCCTCCTATATGGCCCGCCCGGAACGGGCAAGACCCTCCTGGCACGAGCGGTTGCCGGTGAGGCCGGTGTGCCGTTCTTCGCGATCTCGGGCTCGGATTTCGTCGAAATGTTCGTCGGCGTCGGTGCCAGTCGAGTCCGAGACCTCTTCGAGCAGGCCAAGACCAACGCCCCCGCAATCATCTTCATCGACGAGATTGATGCCGTCGGCCGTCACCGCGGTGCCGGTCTCGGCGGCGGTCACGATGAGCGTGAGCAGACCCTCAACCAAATGCTCGTCGAGATGGACGGATTCGACGTGAGCCAGAACGTGATCCTCATTGCGGCGACGAACCGCCCTGACATCCTCGACCCTGCACTGCTGCGCCCGGGCCGGTTCGATCGCCAAATCGCCGTTGACCGCCCCGACCTCAATGGCCGCGAGGCGATCCTCAAGGTCCACTCGCAGGGCAAACCGATGGCGCCGGGGGTCGACCTGCGCGCTGTCGCGAAGCGGACACCTGGCTTTACCGGCGCCGACCTCGCCAACGTCCTCAACGAAGCTGCGCTGCTCACCGCCCGACAGGGCGACTCGTTCGTTGATAACGCCGAACTCGACGAGGCAATCGACCGGGTCATTGCGGGTCCGCAGAAACGTACGCGGGCAATGGACGACCACGAGAAGAAGATCACCGCGTACCACGAGGCCGGACACGCCCTCGTCGCAGCGGCGCTGCCAGGCAACGACCCGGTGCACAAGATCACGATCCTTCCGCGGGGGCGCGCGCTCGGTTACACGATGGTCCTGCCGGAGCAGGAGCGGTACTCCACGACTCGAAGCGAGATGCAAAACCAGCTCGCCTACATGCTCGGTGGCCGTGCTGCTGAGGAACTCATCTTCCACGACCCAACAACCGGTGCCTCGAACGACATCGAGAAGGCGACAGCCCTCGCACGCGCAATGGTGACCCAGTACGGCATGACCGAGCGGCTCGGTGCCATCCGCTACGGCCAGGAGCAGGGTGAGGTCTTCCTCGGCCGCGACATGGGCCATCAGCGCGACTACTCCGAGGAGGTGGCGGCGGCCATCGATGAGGAGGTTCGGACCTTCATCGAGTCAGCACATCAAGAGGCCTACGACTGCCTCGTCGCCAATCGAGACATCCTCGACGCCCTCGTCGTTGAACTCCTCGAGAAGGAGACGCTCGACAAGGCCCAGATCGAGGCGGTGTTCGAGGCGCTCACCCTGCGCGAGCGGCGACCGGCTTGGACCGGCTCGGCGCGTCGGCTGCCAGATGAGCGTGGCCCGATCGCCACCGTCGTCCTGACCCCGATTGAGACCCTTGCCGTACCTGTGGAGTCCTCCAATGGCCACCACCCGAGCGGCGACACGACTGATGACGAGCCGTCGTGACTGGTATCAGCCCGATCACCCTTGGTCAGGAGGGTCCCGCGGGTGCATATGACGAGGCGGGGGTCGAGCGGGCGATTCGCGATCTCCTCGTCGCGATCGGCGAGGATCCCGCGCGTGATGGTCTGCAGGACACCCCCGCTCGCGTGGCGAGGGCTTACGGCGAGATGTTCGCCGGACTACGGTCCAAGGCGGAGGACGTCCTCACGACGACCTTCGACATTGGCCACGGCGAGATGGTTATCGTCCGCGACATCGAGATGTACAGCACGTGCGAGCACCACCTCGTCCCGTTCCACGGCGTCGCGAGTATCGGATACATCCCCAACGAGAGCGGACGCGTCACCGGGCTTTCGAAGCTCGCGCGGCTTGTCGACGTCTACGCCAAGCGGCCGCAGGTCCAAGAGCGGCTCACCACCCAGATCGCCGATTCCCTCATGCGCATCCTTGAGCCGCGCGGGGCAATCGTCGTCATCGAGGCTGAGCACCTGTGCATGTCGATGCGGGGTGTTCGCAAGCCTGGGTCGAAGACAGTGACAAGCGCTGTTCGCGGCATCTTCCGCGAGGCTGCGCCGCGTGCCGAGGCAATGTCACTGATCCAGGGTCGCTAGGGCACGCGTCATGGCACTGCAAGGTCTCCCGGCCGCACTGACGGGCGCCGATCGCCCGCTCATCATGGGCATCCTCAACGTCACACCCGACTCCTTCTCCGATGGCGGGGAGCATCTCGCTGCCGAGGCGGCCATTGCGCACGGCCTCGCGATGCAGCTGCAGGGGGCCGACATCGTTGATGTCGGCGGTGAATCGACCCGGCCGGGGGCTCAGCGCATCACAGCCGGGGAGGAACAGGATCGGGTACTGCCGGTCGTAGTAGCCCTCGCGCAGGCAGGGGTAGCCGTGAGCATCGACACCATGCGGGCGAGCACCGCGGTGGCAGCGGTGCGCGCGGGGGCCTGCATCGTCAATGATGTGAGCGGTGGCTTGGCCGACGATGAGATGTACCGCGCAGTCGCGGGCCTTGGCGCTGCGTATGTGGTGATGCACTGGCGAGGCCCGAGCAGCACGATGGATCGACAGGCGGTGTACGACAACGTCGTCGCCGATGTCGTGGCTGAACTTGGCGCTCGCACTGCTGATGCGGTCGCATCCGGCATCGATCCTGCCTCGATCATCGTCGACCCTGGCCTGGGGTTTGCGAAGGAGGCGGATCACAACTGGGAGCTCCTTCGAAATCTCGGATCCCTACAGACCTTGGGGTTCCCGGTGCTCGTGGGCGCCTCGCGCAAGCGATTCCTCGGGTCCCTCCTTGCGGAGCCGAAAGGCGCGGGCTCGGGGGAGCCAAGGGGAATGCGTGGCCGTGATCCCGCGACCGACGCCGTGTCAGCCCTCGCCTCGGCCGCGGGCGCCTGGGGTGTCCGGGTCCATGACGTTGCCAACTCTCGCGACGCCGTCCTCGTCGGACGTGCCTGGGCAAGGGGCTGCGCATGAGCGACCGCATCACGATTACCGGAATCCGAGGGTTCGGGTTCCACGGAGTCTTCGACCATGAGCGCCGGGAGGGTCAGGAGTTCATCGCCGACGTCGAACTTGAGGTGTCGACTCGCGAGGCAGCCCGCACCGACGATCTGAGGGCGAGCGTCGATTACGGAGACGCCGCAAACCGAGTCCACGCCGTCCTCGTCGGCGAGCCGTTCGATCTCATCGAGACGGTTGCCGAGCGCATCTCCGCCGCGCTCCTGGCAATGAATGGAGTCCAGTGCGTCGTGGTGACCGTGCACAAGCCATCGGCCCCGATCGTCGTCCCCTTCGCTGACGTCTCCGTCACCATCAATCGGCCGTGAAGGAGGAGCCCATGCCGACGGTGAACGCCGTGATCGCACTGGGCGCCAACCTCGGCGACCGCCAGGCGGCGCTGCAGGGAGCGCTCGATGGGCTGAGATCCACCCCCGGGATCGAGGTCATCGCCATCTCGTCCGTCTATGAGACGGACCCGGTCGGCGGCCCGGAGCAGCCTGACTATGCCAATGCAGTGATCCGGGTGAGATCGGCCCTGTCCGCGCGGGAGCTCCTTGACCGCGCGCACGAACTTGAGTCCGACTGGGATCGAACGCGACAGGAGCGCTGGGGTCCTCGCACCCTGGACATCGACATCATTGATGTGGGTGGCCAGGTGAGCGATGATCCAATGTTGACGCTCCCGCACCCTAGGGCGCATGAGCGCGGTTTCGTCATCGTGCCCTGGCTGGAGATCGAGCCCGAAGCGGTTCTCTCCGGCCACGGGCCAATCAGCGCTCTGGCGATCGATGCGTCAGGGGTGCGGGGATCGGGTGAGGGGATGTCTATCAGGTGAATGCGATGACCCCGACCCGGATCCGGCTGCTCGCTTGCCTGGCCTTGATTGCGGCGGCGGTCGGCTGGGGCGCCGCCATGCTCGTCGAGGGCCGGTCTGGCCGGGTGATTCCGGTGCCGTGGCTCGCGGGCGCGACCATGTGGTTCCTTGCGCTGGCCCTGCTCATCTGGACCCTCCTGAGCCGTCCGCGACTCCAGCGCAAGCCGGGCTCGCGACCATTGCCACCACTCGTCGCCGCGCGAACAGCTGCGCTGGCCATGGCCGCCTCGAGAACCGGCTCGCTCGTCGCCGGGTTCTATGCGGGGATCGCGATCGGGACCCTGCCCTCAAGGATGACCGAGGCGGGCAGCGTCTCTGTAGCGGCCGCGCTTACCACGACACTCGGGTCTCTCGCCCTCGTAGCGGCGGCGCTGTGGCTCGAGCGGACGTGTCGGCTACCCGTCGATCGCGATCGTGATGGGCCGGGGGGCGCGATGGCGCGTATAGGCTCGTGACCATGAGCGATGCAACGAGCCTTGAGGACCTTCCCTTCGACGAACTTCGTCACCGAGCCTTCCATCTGGCAGAGAAGCGGGTCGATATCGGCTTCTTCACCGATCTGTTCGCCCACATGCCCGGTATGGTTGCGATTGAGGGTGAGGGCGGCGATCTCGGTGCAATCGGGGGCACCTTTATCGAGACGGTCAAGGCAGTCCGCGAGATGTTCGGCGGCGACGATCTCGATCCCACGACCGAGGCCCTCCTGCGGGCTCGCTTCGCGACCTACATTCGCGATCACGAGAAGTAGGCGAGCTATTCGTTAGCGGTCGATGTCGCCGACGACGAAGAAGAATGACGTGACAGCCTGGGCCAGTGCTGCGAGCGGAGTGCCGGGCAGGGCTCGTGCAAGGGCTTGGACGTTGGTGAATGACGGGGTTCGCAGTTTCAGCCGCCACGGTGTCTTCTCACCGATGCTGCTGAGCAGGTAGCCGCTTCGTCCGAGCGGGCCTTCGAACTCGCCGTAGCTCGTACTTTCTGGGACTCGAACGACCTTGGGTAGCGGCACGTTCACTGGCCCTTCGCCGAGCTCGCGTAGCCGGGTGCTGGCGGCCGCGATGAGCTCAATGCTCACAGGTAGTTGGGCGAGCAGGATCTCGTAGCGCGAGGGAATATCGCCGGCTGAGGCAACCGGCACCTTGAGAACGTCCTCGAGTTGCGGGTAGAAAAGGAGTGCCGCATCTCGACGTAGGTCAAGGTCGATGCCGCTTGCTCGGGCGACCGGCCCACTCACGCCGATCGATAGCGCATCGGCGGTGGAGAGCACGGCGACACCCGCGTGAGCCTGCATCGCGGTGGTCACGGACTCGCGGACAGCGGGCAGTTGAGCGGTGAGCCCAGCGAGCACTCGCGTGAGGTCGTCGAGCCAAGGGGTTTCCAGCGGATGCGCGAGGCCGCCGATTCGAGTGATCATCGGGTGGACGCGGCCGCCGGTGGCCCGCTCCTGGAGTTCTTGGAGCTGCTCGCGGATAGCAAGGCTCGATGCGGCCTCGGGTACCGCCGCTCCGACGAGCAGAAGCGATGCCGTGATGCGGTTCACCTCGGCGAGGAGGGTGCGCGACCAGGTGGCGCGCTCGGGGGGAACGATGCCCATCGCCGCCTCAATCGTGAGGGCGACGCCGAGTTCGGAGGAGAAGGCCGAGAGCCAGTCGTGCCGGTTCGCGAGCATAAGGATCTGCCGGTAGTCGCGTGCCTCGAAGAGTTT
Organism: Bifidobacterium breve; assembly: GCA_945901095.1. Classification (GTDB taxonomy): domain Bacteria; phylum Actinomycetota; class Actinomycetes; order S36-B12; family S36-B12; genus WLND01. The sequence continues at coordinate 5,271 of CAMDKQ010000026.1, read as the reverse complement.
TTCCGCGCTGCGATGCAGGAGGCCGACGCGGGCATCAGCCGCAGTGATGACGTCATCATCGAGTTCCAGAGCCAGCTGGAGCGCTCCGTGCTGGGCGGGGTGGAGGTCGCCGAGATTGAGGACGAGATCTGCGTCAAGGTGACGGGCTGCCCCGAGCGCGACGAGGACTCTGCGTGACGTCACTGGGTAAGTGTGTCAGGTGAAGGTTTGGACGAGGCTGACGAAGTCTGCGCGTCCGGGTGATGAGGACCAGCGGGCGATCCGCGACGATTGCGCCCTAGGCGCGGCTTCGGCAACCGAATCAATCGACACGTGGGCGGTGAGGTTGCATGAGCCGTCAGCAACCGGGGTAACCACTCGACCCTCGCGGTAGCCGACGAGGGTGCCGCCGTCCCATGTGCCGGCCAACCGCTCGGGGCGGGTGTGGCCGTAGTCGATAGCGAGGGCAGCTCCTGAGTTGAGCATCCCGGTGATCAAGGCCCATGCTGCGTCGCGACTGCGGCCGATCTCAGCTCGCATGAACGGTCGGGTGACCGGCCACCAACGCTCAAGCCACCCGAGATCGGCCGGGTCCTCGAGCGGTTCGCCGACGACGATCCTGCGGCTCGAAGGGTCCACGTAGATCAGCCGCGGACACCCGTCCTCGTCTGCCTCGACTGCCGCGCACGGGATGTCGTCCAAGAATTCGTGGGCAACGATGACCCCTCGAATCCCGCGGATGTCGCCGGCGACCACCCGGGCGTCTCCGGCGATCCACTCGATGCCAGCGTCGAGCCCTGCGGGTCGGGGTCGAAGGTCGATCCCGATGAGCCGTGCATTGGTGCCTGCCATCGCGAGTCTGGCCAGAAGCCCCCCGGCACCTGATCCGACATCAATGACGGTGAGAGGCCCACCGTCGCAATTACCCGCTACGTCGAGGAGGTCCCGAATGAGGGGAAGTATCTCGGCGCTGCCCGCGATGTCGGTTGCGAAGTTCCGGTAGGGGTCGCCGTCGGCTCCGCGGTAGAACGAGCAATCCCCGGTGAGGGTTTCCTCCCAGGCATCTGCGAGCGTGAGTTCATCCGGCACGACCACTGACGGTACCGGGCTCTAGGCTCCACCTGTGAGCGATCTGGGCCCGCCGAGGCTGCGCGTCGGCGTCATCGGCACCGGACGCGTCGGTGCGGTCCTCGGCGCTGCGCTGCGTCGCGCCGGACATGAGCTCGTAGCGGTCACGGCTGTGTCGGATGTCTCGCGGCTTCGAGCCGAGGCGCTGCTGCCCGGGGTGCCGATTCTCGATCTTCCTGCCGTGGTGCTCGATGTCGATCTCGTGCTCGTCGCGGTACCTGATGACGCCCTGCCGGGACTCATCGTGGGCCTCGCGGAAACGGACAATGTGCATCCGGGGCAGTTCTGGTGCCACCCGGCAGGGCGCTTCGGCATCGAGGTGCTCGACCCGGCCACGCGAATGGGTGCACTGCCCCTTGCACTACACCCGGTCATGACCTTTACCGGCACCAGCCTGGACTTGAGCCGGCTCAGTGACTGCCCCTTCGGGGTGACGGCCCCGGAGGTGCTTCGACCGGTGGCTGAGGCCCTCGTGGTCGAGATGGGCGGCGATCCCTTCTGGGTACCGGAGGAGCATCGGTCGACCTATCACGCGGCCCTCGCATACGGATCCAACTACCTCATCACCCTCGTCGCCCAATGCCTGGACCTGCTTCGTCACGCGGGACTTGAGAATCCTCAGCGACTCGTCGCACCCCTCTTGAGTGCCTCGCTCGACAACGCACTGAGGTTGGGTGATCAGGCGCTGACCGGTCCGGTGGCGCGTGGTGACGCCGATTCGGTGGCGGACCATATTCGGGCTATCGAGGAGGTCTCACCGGAGGCGGCGAGCGCTTATCGCGCGCTCGGGCGCCTTACTGCTGACCGCGCCGTCGGTGCTGGACTGCTGAAGGCGCGCGATGCCGAGGCACTACTCGAGGTCCTCGGCGAGGGGAGGGGCCGATGAGTGCCGTGCTCGTGGAGTCCCATGGAGCCCTCATCTCAGCGCGCACCGGGGGAGTCCCGTCAGCCGTCGTGATGACCATGGGAGCCCTGCACGAGGGCCACGCGGTTCTCGTGCGGGAGGCTCGCGCTGCCGTCGGCGCTGACGGCTGCGTCATCGTCACCGACTTCGTCAACCCTATGCAGTTCGGTGACGGTGAGGATTTCGAGCGTTATCCACGATCCCTCGAATCGGACGTGCGCATCGCCGGCGCTGCAGGTGCCGATCTCGTCTACGCGCCGACAGTGGCCGAGATCTACGGCGAGGGTTCGAGCAGCGCATCGATCACCGTCGATCCGGGACCCTTGGGTGAGATTCTCGAGGGCGCTGCGCGCCCCGGTCACTTCAGGGGCATGCTTACCGTGGTGGCGAAACTCCTGCACCTGACCGCACCGGATCTCGCCCTCTTCGGGGAGAAGGACTACCAACAGTTCATCCTCATCAAGGAAATGGTGTCGCAGTTGAACTTTCCGACGAAGGCCGTGCCAGTCCCGACGGTGCGAGAGCACGATAGGCTGGCAATGAGCAGCCGCAATCGATATCTCAGCGCAGCCGAGCGATCTCTCGCGGCGGCGGTCCCTCGGGCTCTTGAGGAGACTATCCGCGTCGCTAAGGACGAGGGCGCCGAGGCCGGGGTGCGAGCAGGACGCGGACTGTTGTCAGCAAGCCCAGGACTTGAGGTTGACTACCTCGTCATCACTGATCCGGCGCTGGGCGAGGCACGTCCGGGAGCAGGCAGAGCCCTTGTCGCGGTTCGCGTGGGTGCCACCCGACTCCTCGACAATATGGAGTGCACGGTGGCGAGCAAATGAACAATCACCATGGTGGCGTACCTGAGTTGAACGCATCGGCACTGATCCCGACGAGGCTTTCCGCTGATGAGCCGGGGTGGACCACAAGAGCAGATGTCATCGTCGTCGGTTCGGGCATCGCTGGGCTCACGACTGCAATCCATGCGCGTCAAGCAGGCAAGACGGTCCTCCTCGTCACCAAGGCTCGAGTGAGCGAGGGCTCGACCCAGTGGGCGCAGGGTGGCATCGCCGCCGCGCTCGCCGACGACGATTCCCCCGAGGAGCATCTCGTCGACACCCTCGTTGCAGGCGTTGGATTGTGTGATGAGGAGGCAGTCCGGATCCTCGTGACCCAGGGGCCGCCCGCGCTGAGGCAGCTCATTGCGCTCGGTGCCCGATTCGACACCGATGCCACCGGCGCGATCTCGCTGACCCGTGAGGGTGGCCATCATCACGACCGGATTGCGCACGCGGGTGGCGATGCGACCGGGGCGGAGGTCTCACGGGCCCTCGTCGCTGCGGTCGCACGTGATGCAGGAATCGAGCTCGTCGAGAATGCGCTGGTGCTCGATCTGCTCCTTGACAGCACCGGTGCCGCGCAGGGCGTCACCCTGCACGTCATGGGCACCGGCCAGCGCGGCGGCGTCGGTGCTGCGCTCGCACCGAATGTCGTGCTTGCCACCGGTGGGTTCGGGCAGGTGTTCGGACAAACGACGAACCCGTACGTCTCAACGGGTGACGGTGTTGCCCTTGCGATGCGGGCAGGCGCCGACATCGCCGATCTTGAATTCGTGCAGTTCCATCCGACTGTTATGTGGCTCGGACCCTTGGCTCAGGGGCAGCAGCCCCTCGTCTCAGAAGCTGTCCGCGGCGAGGGCGCCTTCCTCCGCGATATCGACGGCACTCGGTTCATGGAGGCCGAGCACCCGATGGCCGATCTTGCTCCTCGCGATGTCGTCGCGAAGGCGATCATGCGTCGCATGCGGGCCTGCGGCTCGAGCCATGTGTGGCTTGATGGGCGTCATCTCGGTGCCGACATGTGGATCAGCCGGTTCCCCACCATTCTGGAGTCGTGTCGCACGCGTGGCATTGATCCGGTGACAGACCTCATTCCGGTCGCGCCAGCGCAGCACTACGTGTCGGGCGGAGTGCGCACCGATCACTGGGGCCGATCTTCGATCCGCGGCCTGTTCGCATGCGGCGAGGTCGCCTGCACTGGGGTGCATGGCGCGAATCGGCTGGCATCGAACTCCTTGCTCGAGGGGTTGGTATTCGCCGGGAGGATCGGTGAGGTGCTGGCAGGCACCGAGGCGGTTGTTCGCGATCCAGTCGAGGGTCGAGTGGGTCCCGGGTTGCTGCCCCATGGCGTCCGTCGTGCCATGCAGCAGACGATGGACGAGCATGTTGGTGTCCTGCGTAGCCAATCCTCGCTCGAACTCGCCGAGGGGGAGTTGTGGCCACTCTCGACCGCGGCGGGTGCGCGGCCGTGTACCGAGGACTGGGAGACAACGAATATTCATGCCCTCGCCTGCGTCCTCACTCGTCATGCACTGCTTCGAGAGGAGACGAGGGGATCCCATTGGCGGGAGGATTTCCCTGAGCGCGATGACACGAGGTGGCAGACCCGACTCGTGACCTCGATCGACGAGAATGGTGCGTTACATACGAGAACCGAGCCCATCGGAGGACCCGAGTAATGCTGGCCAACCGAGGACCGATGTGACCGCCTCACCAATGTTCGGAGCGACGGTGTCGCGAATGCTTGAGGATGCGCACCTTGATCCCAGAGCCCTCGAGCCGTTGATTCTCGCTGCGATCGAGGAGGATCTTGACGGTGGAGTCGACGTCACGACTGTGGCGACGGTCCCACCGGATCAGCGTGCAACCTTGGACCTCGTGGCCCGAGGCGCTGGGATTGCGGCGGGGATTCCCGTTGCAGCAGCAGTGTTCATGGCGGTTAGCGGCGACGACGACCTCGAGATCATGTTCGGCGCTAACGATGGCGATCGGGTCGAGCCGGGCGACGTCCTCATCTCAGTGACCGGGTTCACCCACGAACTTCTCCGCGCGGAACGACCGGCTTTGAATATGCTCGGCCACCTCGGCGGCATCGCCACCCTGACGAGGGCGTGGGCTGATGCCGTCGCCGGGACGAAGGCTGCCGTCCGCGATACGAGAAAAACCACACCCGGAATGCGCCGGCTTGAGAAGTACGCGGTGCGGTGCGGTGGTGGGCAGAATCACCGAATGTCGTTGTCTGATGCTGCGCTGGTGAAGGACAACCACGTGCTTGCCGCCGGCGGGGTGGCCGCGGCATTCGAGGCCGTTCGGCGGGCTTTTCCCGATGTCCCGGTCGAGGTCGAAGTCGACTCGATGGACCAGTTGGATGAGGTGCTCGAGGCGGGAGCCGACCTTGTCCTGCTTGATAATTTCACGCCCGCCCAAATGATC
>CAMDKQ010000025.1 GCA_945901095.1 Bifidobacterium breve | reverse complement strand
GGAGGAACGAACCCGCATGACCTCCGCCCCGACCGCTGACAGGGCTGACTCGTGCTCCCTCACATCCCCCTGGAGAGCAAGCACCCCGATGCGCGGGGGCGACGTCACCAGCCCCGATCCTCCAGACGATGGTGTACGGGGATGTCAGCGACGTTGATGCCGACCATCGCCTCGCCAAGGCCGCGCGAGACCTTCGCGACGACGTCGGGGTTGTCAAAGTGCAAGGTCGCCTGCACGACCGCCTCGGCTCGCTTTACTGGGTCGCCCGACTTGAAGATCCCCGAGCCGACGAACACACCGTCGGCACCGAGTTGCATCATGAGCGCGGCATCCGCCGGAGTCGCGATGCCGCCCGCCGTGAACAACACCACGGGAAGCCTGCCGCTGTCGGCGACCTCCTTGACGAGATCGTATGGCGCCTGAAGTTCCTTCGCCGCGACATACAACTCGTCCTTCGACATCGACGTGAGCGCCCGGATCTGGCCGAGGATTTTGCGCATGTGAGTGACGGCGTTCGAGACATCGCCCGTGCCGGCCTCGCCCTTGGACCGGATCATCGCGGCACCCTCGGTCAGGCGGCGCAGGGCCTCACCGAGATTCGTGGCACCGCATACGAACGGCGCGGTGAACTGCCACTTGTCGATGTGATTCGCATAATCGGCCGGAGACAGCACCTCTGACTCATCGATGTAGTCGACGCCGAGCGACTGCAAAACCTGAGCCTCCGCGAAGTGCCCGATGCGCGCCTTCGCCATAACGGGAATGCTTACCGCAGCGGTGATTGCATCGATCATGTCCGGGTCGGACATTCGTGACACGCCACCCTCAGCCCTGATATCAGCCGGGACACGTTCGAGGGCCATGACCGCGACAGCACCCGCATCCTCAGCGATCTTCGCCTGCTCCACGTTCACGACGTCCATAATGACGCCGCCCTTGAGCATCTCGGCCATCCCTCGCTTGACGCGCTCAGTTCCAACTGCAGGCATATTCGACACAGGAACCCCTCAGAGTTGTCTTGCCAGAGACGTCAGGCACGGCCCCGGACTCGATAAGTAAATATTACGACCCTTCGGACCGTGGAGCCATTCGGTGGGGAATCACTGCGGTGATCGGGGACCCAACCCCTGCGGTGGGGTGTCGTCCATCTCCCATGATTGTGGCAGTGCCGTGCGACCAGCGAGCCAGAACCATCGAGCCGCCCGCTGGGCCCGCAGCTGACGGCAGCCCCGAACGGCATCGTTGAGGAAACGACGGGAGATCTCGACTCGGCGAATCGAAGCCTCCAGTTCGTCGAGGAGCTCCGCGCCGGCTGGATCTCTCCGCACCTCGGCGACATCCTCCGGGTATTGGAGGGCAGCATCGAGCGCAGCGGTGAGGTCCGACTCCGCCCGTGAGCGAACCGCATCGTCTGCATCGCTCGCGGTCCGAGCGTGATGAGCAGCATCGGCGAGCAGCATGCTTGTCGCCGGGTCAAAGATGCCGGAGGACGAGAGCTCAAGGGCTACTGATGACCGACGGAGAAGTTGCGCGTCAAGGGCGAGTCCTGAGACGTCGATCTTTCGATGAAGGCGATCGAGGCGGCCAGCAGTATTGCTGAGGTACCAGACCAAGAGCAAAACAAACAGACCAATGACGCTCAGGATGACCGCATTCACCTAGGTGCTCCGCCCGCCGAGACGACCGACGATCTGCCCGCGCAAGTCTGTCGTGACCTTCTCGCCACCGACCGTCACGCTTTCATAGACGGCGATGACGTCGTCGACGACGATGTCCCAGTCATACTCCTGAACCCGGCGCCAGCCCTGCGCCTCGAGCTCGGTGCGAGCCGCAGGATCTGCGAGCACTCGAATCACCGCCGCCGCAAGGGCCTGCGGATTCTCACTTTCGAACAGCGCGCCAGACGCTCCCTCCTCGAGCACCTGCCGAAACGCTGGGATGTCGGATGCAACGACAGCCGTGCCTGCAGCCATCGCCTCGATCAGGACGATGCCGAAGGACTCCCCTCCGGTGTGGGGGGCGATGTAGACGTCGACTGATCGAAGGGCAGCGGCCTTCACCTCGTCAGACACCCGGCCCAGGAACTCGATATGCGAGGCCATGCTCGGGTCGAGTTCGGAGCGCAACCCATCAAGGTCGCCCGGACCCACGACGATGACCTGGAGGTCGGGAACTGCTTCGATGATGGCCGGAAGTGCCGACAGAAGCACAGAGAAGCCCTTGCGTTGCTCGTCGATGCGGCCGAGAAACATGATTGACGGGCGCAGCAAATCGACACTCTCCAGCCTAGGTCCAGTCGAGTAGTCGGCGACTCTTACTCCATTTGGGATGAGGACAGCATCCCCGCCAAGATGACCGACGAGCGTGCGACGGGCCTGTTCGCTCACCGCAATGCGACCGCTGAGCTTCTCCATCGCTGTCTGGGCGATGTAGTAGCCGGCCGACAGGATCCTGGAACGGGCTTGCGATGAGTGCCAGGTGGCCACCATCGGGCCGCGTGCAACCCAGCAGGCAAGCATCGATAGGCCCGGCGCCACCGGCTCATGTACGTGGAGCACGTCAAAGTCGCCCTCCTGGATCCAGCGGCGTACCGCTCTCGTTGCACCAAAGCCGAAGTTCACCCGCGCCACTGAGCCGTTGTAAGGCACAGCGACAGGCCGCCCCCCGTTGACGACCCACTCAGGAAGATCGATGCCGTCGTCGACAGGCGCGAGCACGCTCACCTCGTGACCGTGACCCATAAGGGCAAGTGCGAGGTCGGCGACATGCGAGCGCACGCCGCCCGGTGCGTCCCAGGAATAGGGGCAGACGATTCCGATCTTCATCAATACCCGGCCATCATTGGTTCCGGGGTGTCAGATCCGCGAGCCAGACCTTCTGCAGCATGTGCCACGAGGTCGGGCGCTTGCGGATGCCGTCCTCGAAGCAATTTGCCACCTGCTGGGTCATCTGCCGGATCTGCTCGTTGCGGTCCACTCCGGTCGGGGCGACGACCCGCTCGTATACGTGGCCGTCGACCCGATTGCCGTCGAACCACATCGAAACCGGATAGAGCGGGGCGTCCGTCATGAGGCTCAGGATCGCCGGACCGGGGGGCATTTTTGCAGGCTGGCCGAAGAATGACACCTCGATGCCGTTGCGGCCGATATCCCGATCGCCAAGGAGCGCCACGATGCGGCCCTCGTTGAGCCGTCGCGCTAGGTCGCGGACGAGGTCGGGGTGACCGACAGGGAATACCTCCATGCCGAGGGTCTGCCGATAGGCGAGGAACTGGTCGAACAGCCCCTCGGGCTTCAGTCGCTCCGCAACCGTCGTGATGCCCCCATAGCGTTGGGCAGCCCAGGCCCCCGCGTGATCCCAGTTCGCCATATGCCCCGGCACGAGAATCGCACCAGTGCCCACCCGGACGGCCTCGTCCATCCATTCCTTGTTCTTGAGGTCGAACGTGTCGCGGATCCGCTCAGGAGACCACGATGGAAGCCGGAAGGCCTCGTTCCAGTAGCGCAGGTATCCGCGCAGGGTCTCATGGCTCAACTCGCGGATCTCGTCCGGCGTCCATGCGGCGTCAATTCGCGCCAGGTTTCGCTCGAGTTGCACAACGGATGGTCCTCGACGGCGCCACATTTGATCAGCCATGAACTCAAACGAACGGCGCGAGGCCCGTTCGGGGAGTCGCTTCGTGATACTCCAACCGGCCTCGAATCCCCATTCGGTGACGGCGTCGGCGATGCCGCTCATGGGCGGAGCTGCCGACGGACTTCGACCATCCGCTGGACGATCGTTACGACGCCCAGTCCGCCGATGATCCACAGGGCCGCGGGAAGAACGTAGGGCACGCCCAACCCGGTGAGAAACGCCGCGACAAGGGCGATGATGAGACGCTCGGCCCGCTCGGCGATGCCGACATTCGCGGTGGCCCCCACCGCCTCCGCCCGGGCCTTGGCGTAGGAAGTGACCTGACCGGTGACGAGCGCAAGCGTTGCAGCCGCAGCCGTACCGGCATCCCCCTGAACGACCCCCCACATCAGGAGCCCACCGAAAATGGCGCCATCGGCGACGCGGTCGAGCGTGGCGTCGAGGAAGTTTCCCCACGGCCCGCTCGTGCCCTGCATCCGAGCCATCGTGCCATCGATGAGGTCGCTCAACGCGAATATGGCGATGAGCAGGACGCCGAGCCCAAACCGCCCGGACGGGAAGCACGCGAGCGCCGACACAACGGCACCGACTGTCCCGAAGACGGTGACCGCATCGGGCGAGACATGCATACGAAGCAGAAGCCTCGCCGGAGGTTCGATCAGTCCGCTAGCCATTCGGCGAGCCGCCGGATTGTTGAGCATTGCTCTCCTCGACGAGGGTCCGTGATCCGGACTCGATAAGCCGATGCTATCCGGTCGCTTCCGCCCTCAAGCCCGTGTGCGGGCGCATGTCCCCCGCGGTTGCTTCGAGCGACCTCCACGCGGGAGGCTGGGCGCGTTGACGTCCGGGAGCCGTATACGAACGACGACACCACCACCACCAAAGAGGGGTCAATCGTGACAGTGAAGCAGGCGGCCGCCGCTCAACCGCCTGATCCCGGCCTCATCCGCAATGTCGTCGTCGTTGGACCATCGGGCTCCGGCAAGACATCCCTCATCGAGCACCTCATCGCCGAGTCCAGGGGGATTGAGCGTCCGGGCACCGTTGCGGACGGCAGCACCGTCTGCGACCGGGATCCCGCCGCGATCAGCCACAAGCGATCCGTCGGCCTAGCTGTTGCGTCCATCATCTGGGAGTCAATCGCGGTCAACCTCATTGATACCCCCGGCTACGTCGACTTCATCGGCGAGGTTCGAGCCGGCATGCGGGCGGCCGATGCAGCGCTCTTCGTCGTCTCAGCCGTCGATGGCATCGATGCATCCACCCAGCAACTCTGGAACGAGTGCGAGTCGCTCGGCCTACCCCGGGCGGTCGTTGTGACGAATCTGGACCATGGGCGAGCCGATTTCGACGAGACGGTGTCCGTCTGCCACCGCGTCTTCACCGGCGGGGGCGGGGTTCTTCCCCTCGTCCTGCCGATCCATGGTGATGCGCGCCCAAATCGCCCGGGTGCAAGCGACATCGTCGGGTTCATCGACCTCCTCACCACCCGCATCCACGAATGGACGAGCGGATCCGAGCAGGAACAGGACAGCGACCCCGAGCACCAGGAACTCATTGACCGGGCCCGCACTGAGCTCATTGAGGGGATTATCACCGAGTCCGAGGATGAGACCCTCATGGATCGCTTCGTCGATGGCGAGGCGATCGACGTGACGACGCTCACGGCCGATCTCGAGAGGGCCATCGCACGGGGTCACTTCCATCCCGTCCTTGCGCACGTGTCGGGCGCGGCTGCAGTCGGCTCGCGCTATCTCCTGTCGACGATCGTCCGAGCCTTCCCGTCCCCCCTCGAACGCGACGTTCCTCCCGTCACCTCGCCCAGCGGAGATCCGCAGCCTCCACTCACGGCCGACCCCGATGGTCCCCTGTGCGCTGAGGTCATCAAGACGTGGTCGGACCCGAACGCCGGACGCATCTCGATCGTGCGAGTGTTCTCAGGTTCCATCGGGGTCGATGATCAGGTCCATGTGACCGGGCACTTCGCGGCCGGCCGCGGCCGCGAGGACCACGACCTCGACGAACGGGTGGGGCAGGTCTCATCGCCTCTTGGTGAGGTTCTTCGCCCGGTCTCCGAGGCTGTCGCGGGCAGCATCGTCGCACTCAGTCGCCTTGAGCACGCCGAGACCGGCGATACCCTCTCGTCGATCAATGCACCGCTCCTCATGGAGCCGTGGGCCATGCCGGAGCCACTCCTGCCCATCGCAATGATCGCGCACTCAGCTGGCGATGAGGACAAACTCGGCCCAGCGCTCGCTCGGCTGGTTGCTGAGGATCCAACCCTGCGTCTCGAACACGACGAGGACTCGGGCCAAATGATCGTGTGGTGCCTGGGCGAGGCGCATGGCACGCTCGTCGTCGATCGGCTGCACACGAGATTCGGGGTCGCGGTCGATCCGCAGGAGTTGCGCCTGACCCTTCGCGAGACGTTCGCCGCACGTGCGAGCGGCACTGGCCGGGTGGTGAAGCAGTCGGGCGGCCATGGCCAGTACGCCGTCTGCGAGATTGAGGTGGAGCCGCTGCCCATCGGCTCCGGATTCGAATTCGTCAACCGGGTTGTCGGAGGATCGATCCCTCGGTCGTCCATACCCTCGGTTGAGAGGGGCATCCGGCAACAGCTCGCGAAGGGCCTTGTCGCGGGGTACCCGGTGGTTGATATCCGCGTGGCGGTCACCCATGGTGGGGCGCACAGCGTCGACTCATCGGATATCGCCTTCCAGACGGCCGGGGGGCTCGCGCTAAAGGACGCAGCAGCCAAGTCCGGCATCACGCTCCTCGAGCCGATGGTGACCCTGATCATCGACGTTCCCGACGAGCACGTCGGCGCCATCCTGTCCGACCTCGCCCACCGCCGCGCGAAGGTGACTGGCACCGAATCGACCCCGACGGGCCAGACTCTGGTCACGGCTCTCGTGCCCGAGTCCGAGGTCGCCCGGTACGCAATCGACATCCGCTCGATCTCGCACGGCACCGGTCAGTACCAACGAACGTCCTGCGGCTATGCCCCGATGCCCCCGGCCGCTGCCAAGAGGATCATCGGCAGCTAAGCGGCACTATCTTGCCGGTGCGCAGGTCGGGTGGTGCGATCAACTCACACTTCATTGACCCCAGGCCTCCGTCAGCATCACCCTGGTGTCCTCGAGCAGTTGCGGAATCGTCTTCGTCGCACCAATGATGGGAAGGAAGTTGGTGTCGCCGCCCCAGCGTGGTACGACATGTTGGTGCAGGTGCCCGGCGATCCCTGCGCCCGCTACGGAGCCCTGGTTCATTCCAATGTTAAACCCTTGTGCGCCTGACACGGTGCGAAGTACCGTCATTGCCCGCTGCGTGAACAAGCCGAGTTCTGCGACCTCGTCGAGGGTGAGGTCCGGGTAGTCCGCTACGTGTCGAATCGGGCAGACCATTAGGTGGCCCGAGTTGTAGGGAAACAGGTTAAGAATCGCGAACACATGCGTGCCCCGCGCTACTACGAGCGTGTCATCCAAAGGATCAGATGGCGCCCGGCAGAACGGGCACTCCTCCCCAGCCTCAGTGTGCTTTGGTCGGCTCTCTCCCTTGAGGTACGACATACGATGCGGCGTCCATAGTCGGTCCCAGGCTTCGCTCACGGTCAGACCTGCACGCGTGAATCGATGGCCGCGATGATCTCAGCCAATGCGTCGTCGATGAGAACGCCGTTCTTCTGGGTGCCATCGCGGTAGCGGAACGACACAGCGCCCGCCGAAACATCCTCGTCGCCCGCAATGAGCATGAACGGCACCTTGCTCTTTTGAGCCGTCCTGATCTTCTTCTGCATCCGGTCATCCGAAGAATCGATCTCAATCCTCACCCCACGGTCACGCAAGCGACCGGCGACCTGCTCAAGATAGAGATTGTGCTCGTCTGTGATCGGGATGCCGATGACCTGCACCGGCGCGAGCCACGGAGGGAACGCTCCCGCATAGTGCTCGAGCAGCACAGCGAAGAATCGTTCGATCGATCCGAACAGCGCGCGGTGGATCATGATCGGCCGCTGCCGGGTGCCCTCGCTCGACTGGTACTCCAGGTCGAAGCGCTGCGGCAGCTGGAAATCAACCTGAATGGTCGACATCTGCCAGGTACGTCCGATGGCGTCCTTGGCCTGAACCGAGACCTTCGGGCCGTAGAAGGCCGCACCACCCTCGTCAAGGACGAGCTCGAGGCCCTGCTTCTCGGCAGCAAGGCGCAGCGCCTCGGTCGCCTCGGCCCACTCCTCGTCGGTGCCGACGCTCTTGATCGGATCGCGAGTCGAGAGCTCGAGGTAGAAGTCCTCCAGGCCGTAGTCGCGCAGGAGGTTCAGGACGAAGGTGAGCAGGCGGTCGAGCTCGTCGCCCATCTGCTCCTTCGTGCAGTAGATGTGGGCATCATCCTGGGTGAACCCGCGCGCCCGGGTGAGGCCCTGGACGACGCCGGACTTCTCGTAGCGGTAGACGGTGCCGAACTCGAAGAGCCGCATCGGCAGCTCTCGATACGACCTGCCGCGCGCGGAAAAGATGAGGTTGTGCATCGGGCAGTTCATCGGCTTCAGGTAGTAGTCGACCCCCTGCTTGCGCACATGACCCTCGGCGTCGACCTCGGCATCGAGGTGCATGGGCGGGTACATCCCCTCGGAGTACCACTGCAGGTGGCCCGACTGCTCGAAGAGCGCGCCCTTCGTGATGTGCGGGGTATTGACGAACTCGTAGCCGCCCTCCTCGTGCCGCCTGCGCGAGTAGTCCTCCATTACCCGGCGGACCACCCCGCCCTTCGGGTGGAAGACCGCAAGCCCTGAACCGATCTGCTCGGGGAACGAGAAGAGGTCGAGTTCGGTGCCGAGCCGGCGATGGTCGCGGCGCTCGGCCTCCTCGAGGAAGGTCAGGTGCGCCTTGAGCTCGTCCTTGCTCGGCCAGCAGGTGCCGTACACCCGTTGCAACGACTCGTTTTTGTGGTCACCAAGCCAGTACGCCGCAGCCGTCCGCATGAGCTTGAATGCATTCGGGGCGATGTAGCGCGTATCGGGCACATGCGGCCCCCGGCAGAGGTCGCCCCAGCAGCGGTCGCCGGTCTTGGGGTCGACGTTGTCGTAGATGGTGAGCTGGGCACCGCCCACCTCCATGACATCGGCACCGCCCTCGCTGCCGATCAGTCTGAGCTTGTAGGGCTCGTCGCGAAGTTCAACGGACGCCGCACTCTCCTCGACAACCCTTCGCGAGAACCGCTGCCCGGATTTCACGATCGCCACCATTCGCTTCTCGAGTACCTCGAGATCGTCAGGGGTGAACGGTCGCGCGACATCGAAGTCGTAGTAGAAGCCGTCCTTGATCGGTGGCCCGATACCGAGCTTCGCCTCGGGGAAGGTGGCTTGCACCGCTTGAGCGAGCACGTGAGCGGTCGAGTGACGAAGCACCGCAAGACCCTCCGGGGTGTGCACTGAGACCGCCTCGACGACATCGGTGTCGAAGACCTCGGTCGCGAGGTCGCGCAGTTCACCGTTGATGCGCGCCACGACAATGGACTTGTCGCCACCCACCAGGTCGAATGCAGTAGTGGGCACCGGAATCTCCTTGTTTTGATCTCGTGACAGCGAGCCTCCCATCTCAGGACGGCCGATGTTTTCGTTCCGGTGGGCGATACTGGATTCGAACCAGTGACCCCTCGCGTGTGAAGCGAGTGCTCTAACCGCTGAGCCAATCGCCCGGAAACCCAACCTTACCCCAGCATCCAATCATTCATATTGGGACTACCCATGGGAGGCCATGAGACGCACTCCCCCTGGTTTGCCGCACTGAATGCAACGCTTTTCGGTGATCTGAAGCTACCGTTGTCGCATCTACCATCCCAAGGAGATCAAACATGCGCAATAACCGCCGCTTCGTCGGCACCCTCGCTCAGGCGACCACTGCCTCGGCCCTCCTGCTTGGGTCCATCGCAATTGCCGCGGCTCCCGCCAATGCAACCAGCGCATCAGGCCTCGCCAATGGCTACGTGGGCGTGACACAGTCCATCGCCGTCACGGATTTCTGCCCCAGCGGAAACGTCCAACTCCAGGCTACGGTGAACGGCAGCGTCATCTCCTCACCATCCGCATCCTCCGATGGAAACGGAAATGCCACCATCCTGTGGGTTCCGGCGAGCGTTGGCTCCGTCACGAATGCTCAGGTGCAGTCGTCACTCGTCGGATCCGCCTGCGGCACCATCCCACTCCCGAACGTCGCGATCTCGCAGGTGGGGACGAACTCGGTTCTCTCAGCGCCCAACTCGGTCACGGTTGGTGTTGCCACCCAGATCACTGTGACGGTTCAGTCGCAGTCGCGTAGCGTTTACGCGCCAACCGGCAGCGTGGTCGTGAAGGACGCCAATGGCGCCACCGTCACGACGATGGGTCTGACTCCTAATGCAGGAGGTGGATCCTCATATGCCTACTGGCGCTGGACTCCCACAACGTCGGGAAGTTTCACCTTCCAGTCGACGTATTCAGGCGACTCAAACGCGCTCACCTCGACCTCGGCCCAAGATGTTGTCATAGCCACGACCAGCGGAGTGCCGATCGCATTGAGCCTCCCGCCGACAATGACCGTGGGAGTCCCGACAACTCTCCAGGCGAATGTCTACCCGGCAAATGTTCAAGGGTCGGTCGGCTTTACCCTGAACGGGGCTCCGATCAGCGCATCCATCCCCATCGTCAATGGCGTTGCGAAATACCAGTGGACTCCGACCGTCGCTGGAAACGTGACGATCGGTGCGAACTACACGACCAACGGCGGTGGCACCGGCTCGACGAGTAACCCCGTGACCATCATCGCTGGGCCGGGCTCAACCGACGTCATCACATTGACCCAGCCGGGCTTCGGCACGTGGGCGCCCAACGGCACCTACACGGTGAGTAACGGCACGACGATCAACTTCACGGCATCAACCCTCTCCGGGGCGGCAGTCACGCTCTCGGAAACCGGGCCATGCCAGGTTTCGGGCCTCACACTCGTCGTCGATGCATCGAACGCGACCTGCAACATCGTCGCGAGCAGCCCCGGAGGTAACAATTACGCGCCGGCGAGGTACGGCTACACCGTGTCGACCGGGCTCGGGCAGCAAACCGCGGTCCTTGCGGCTCCACAATCAGGCCCGGTGAACGTGGGCAAAACACTCACCATGGAATCCGCCCAGCAGGGCGACACGAACGCGGGTCAGAACATCGTCTGGCGTATCACCAAGGGCAAGGGCAAGATCTGCACCCTCGGCTTCCCGTCGAGCGGCGCCGTCACCCTGAAGATCAAGAAGCGTGGGCAGTGCAATGTCCGCGGCGACGCACCCGGCGTTCCGAACGTTTGGGCGCCCTACGTCGTCACCCGGTCGTACAAGGGCAAGTAACCCCTAACCGAACAGTGGACCCCCTGCCTCGGCAGGGGGTCCACTGTCGTATTCGCTCCGTCATGTCATGTCACGGGTCTTCGTCGATCGCTGACTTGGCAATGAACTCCTCGCGCAGTCGCGAGGCGGTCGGCCCCGGCTCGCCCCACGTTCGCTCGTCAATTCTCATCACCGGATGGACATCGCGCGTGGATGAGGTGAGGAATACCTCCTCCGCAGCGAGGAGCGCCTCGTACGGCAATGTTTCCTCCAATGCGCCGAACCATTCAATGACCAGCTCCCGCGTGATCCCCGCGAGGCATCCACTTGAGATCGGCGGGGTCAGCACCCGACCATCCATGACGACAAAGACGTTGGTGCCGGTGCCCTCGCACAGCTCATCTCGGGTGTTCGCCATCACGGCCTCGCTCGCTCCCCTGCCGTGCGCGTACCGCAGTGCCATGACGTTCTCCGCATAGGAGGTGCTCTTTACCCCGGTGATCGGCGAACGCTCATTGCGGACCCAGGGAACCGTTGCGCACGTGGTGGCCTCAGGCCAAGCGAGGCTCTTCGCCATTGCGATGACGAGGGTCGGAACGGCGCTCCCACGATCACTCCCAAGCGGGGCCTCGCCAGCGGTGTAGGTGATCCGAAGCCTCCCGAGACTGCCGATGATCGGCGCATTCGCGAAGATCACCTCGCCCACCGCATCTCGGATCACCCCCTCATCGGGCGCCTGCAGGCCCAGGGCGGCCGATGAGCGGGCCAGCCGCCGCAGATGCCTCGTGAGGGCGAACGGCCGACCGTGCGCCACCTTAAGCGTCTCGAACACGCCGTCAGCAACCGTGAATCCGTGATCGAGCACGCTCACGAGGGCCTCGTCAGCGGGCACGAGGCTGCCAAACTCCCGATCCCCCAGCCAGATCATCATGGGACCTCACCTTGCCAGATTCCTGACGCAAGCGACATGAGCCGGTGAGCCTTCAGCTCCGTCTCCTGCCACTCACCAGCAGGATCCGAGCCCCACGTGATGCCCGCTCCGGTGCCGAAGAGTAGATCGGCGCCCTCGAGCCAAAAGGTTCGAATCGTTACCGCGAGGCTAGCCGTTCGCGCATCGGCATCGACCCAGCCGAAGCCGCCGCAATAGGGGCCTCGTGAGGCCGTCTCGAGTTCTGCGATGAGCCGAAGGGCGCTCGACTTTGGCGCTCCCGTGACCGAGCCCGGCGGGAAGGTCGCGTCGATGACCTTCGACCACCCGGTGCCGGCCACGAGTTCACCGACGACATCGGAAACAAGATGCACGAGGCCCGGGTGCCGCTCGAGGCGCAGGAGCGCGGGAACCGTGACCGACCCTGTCTTGCAGATTCTCGACAGGTCGTTGCGCATGAGGTCAACGATCATGACATTCTCTGCCTCGTCCTTGGGGAGCAGGTCTGCTGCGGTCCGACCTGTCCCCTTGATCGGACCGGACTTCAAGATGTTGCCAATCCTCTTCAGGAACAGCTCGGGGCTTGCCGACGCCAGGTGCATGCCGATCGACGGGACTCGCAGGAACCCACCGTACGGGGCCGGATTTCCCTGCTGCAGCAGGGTGAACAAGGCCGCAACATCCTGTTGATGCGGATCTGGCATCGGAGCTCGCATCACCCTGCAGATGTTTGCTTGGTACACCTCCCCGCGTTCGATTTCGACGCGCGTTCTCGCAACAGCGTCCCGGTACTGCTCGGCGTTCATCGATGAGGTCCACGAACTCACCGCCGGGCCCGACCACGCACCGATGGACGACTCAGTCGCAAGCCCTCGTGACCAGTGTCGGAAACGAACGCAGGTCGGTAGCCCGTCGTACGGCAACACCACCGCCCATCGGCCCGATGTATCGAGCGCCGCGACGTCCGACGTCACATCTTCGACCCCCCACGCCCACTGACCGTCGAGGTAAGCGAGGGCGTCATCCACGGTGCAATCATGCCTCGAAACGCACGAACAGGTCCCCGCGTTCGCAGTGGACCCACCTCGTCAGATACTGTTCCTTCTCGAACCACTTGGGTCTCCCGGCCTGAATGGAACATGCGGACGTAGCGCAGCTGGTAGCGCATCACCTTGCCAAGGTGAGGGTCGCGGGTTCGAATCCCGTCGTCCGCTCGCATAATCGACCAGGTGCGGGCAATTGAGCGCACTGGTCCACGGTGGAGTGACCGAGAGGCGAGGTAGCGGCCTGCAAAGCCGCGTACACGGGTTCAAATCCCGTCTCCACCTCAATCGTACGTCGCAGAACTGCGAGCGCAGTCCGCGCTGGTTCTTAAGTTTCTACCGTCATCTGCAGAGATCTCATTGAAGCCCACACCGGCGGCGGACGTGTGCCGGCCGAAATGATGGGCAACACGCACTGAGCGAGAATGTTCGCCGATAGCGCATACATTTACAGGAACTTCATAAAGCTGTCCGCGTCTCTCGACGCTCCTTTAGAAAAGAGCATGTAACCTCTCAATGGCAGTATTTGTTGGACGAAGCCCCCGAGGCCTTGTCAGAAGGAGGGTCGGAGCTTTGGTTCTCGTGCGTCGGAGAACCCGTGTTTTCACGGTCCTTGCGATCCTCACCGGGGTCGCGATAGGTATCGGGGTGCCTTCGCCCGGGCAAGCCTCGCCTCAGGCCGACATCAACGCCGTGCAGGCTAAGGTTCGCGAATTGCGTAGTCAGGCTGAGTCCGCCAATGAGAATTATTACGAGGTCCGAGCGAACCTCTCTGATGTTCGAACAGAAATCGACAGCATTAATGCCAAGATCGCCCGCAACAAGGCGGCTCGGCGCGAACAGGCCCAGGCAGTGAACAGTCTCGCCCGCTCCCTTTACATGATGGGCTCAATTGACCCAACCCTCCAGATCCTGCTGGCCGAGGATCCATCTGCCTTCCTTGCACAGGCTTCAGCCATGGAGCAACTGTCCCAGTCGCAGCAGGCGACGCTGCGCAAATGGCAGACAGCAGGGCTCGCACTCGCCCAGTCAGAGGCAGTACTCGCTGATCGTGAGAAGGCGGCCAAGGCCCTGAGCCGATCCATGGCTGACCGAAAGTCCGAGGTCGATGACAAGGTGCGGCAGGCCGAGGACGTGCTGGGCAGCCTCTCCGCAGAGCAGCGACGGATCCTTGCGGCCCAGCGCGCAGAGCAACGGCGGCAACAGGCGGCGCAGGCGGCAGCAGCAGCCAAGCAGATCAACAGCCAGCCCGGGGGCGGCGGATCACCCGGCTCGGGTCGGGCTGCAGCAGCGGTTCGCTACATGCTCTCCCAGGTGGGAGATCCATATTCCTACAGCGCTAACCCGCCTCGGTCCTGGGACTGTTCCAAGCTCACCACGGCCGCATGGGGCCAGTCCGGGGTCGGACTCACCCCATTGAGCTACCGTCAGTGGGATCAGACACGTCGGGTACCCGTGTCTCAAATCCGTCCCGGGGACCTGGTCTTCTACTTTGGCAAGGGCGCGCACCACGTCGCGATGTATATCGGCAATGGAAAGATGGTGAGCGCATCAAACCCTGACGATGGCGTCGAAATCATCGACTTCCTCGGACCGTGGTACCGCGAGAGATTCTCAGGGGTGGGCCGAGTCATCGGCTGATTCGGGATCATTCGTTCGACCACGCGAGAGGCATTCTCCAACTCAGATTGATGAACGGGGTATCACATGCGCACCCGGACCCTCGGCCGCTTCCTTGCCGTATCCGAGCAGGGGCTCGGCTGCATGGGCATGAGCCACTCCTACGGCGTGCCCGACGATGTCGAGTCCCGCGCGACCATTCACCGTGCGCTTGACCTCGGGATCACCTTCTTCGACACAGCCGATATCTACGGATTCGGCGCTAACGAGGAACTTTTGGCACCCGAACTGACCAGCGTCAGGGACGACGTCCTCATCGCGACCAAATTCGGGCACGAGCGACTCGCAGCCGGCGGTGTCCGCATCAACGGTCATCCGGACTACGTTCGGTCTGCCTGCGAGGCATCGCTCATCCGACTCGGAATCGACTGCATCGATCTGTATTACCAGCATCGAGTTGATCGGACCGTCCCCATAGAAGAGACCTGGGGCGCGATGAGCGGGCTCGTTGACTCAGGCAAGGTGCGATTCCTCGGGATCTGCGAGGCTGCACCGGACACGATTCGCCGGGCCCATGCCGTTCATCCGGTAACGGCTATCCAGAGCGAGTACTCACTCTGGACGCGCGACGTCGAAGATAACGGCGTTCTGGAGGTCGCACGGGAGCTTGGCATTGGGTTTGTGCCCTTCTCCCCCATGGGCCGAGGCATATTTTCTGGCACGCTCACCAGTCTCGACCAACTGCCAGCAACAGACCACCGCCGCAGTAATCCTCGTTTCCAAGGCGCCAACCTCGAAGAAAACCTCACACTCATTCGCGGCCTCGTATCCATCGCTGCTGAGCTTGGCGTGCTTCCGATCCAACTGGCACTCGGCTGGGTCATGGCACAGGGACCGAACATCGTGCCCATACCCGGGACAAAGCACACCGGGTACATCGAGCAAAACATCGCTGCCGGCGACATTGACCTGACCCCCGAGTACCTCGCTCGCATCGCGGCAGTCTTCCCCCGTGATGCAGTCGCAGGGCCCCGTTACTCCGACATGACGAATATTTACGTGTAGCAGAGGGCTCCGCTGAGCCGCGCCTCGGTGCCTCTGTGTCTCGGTGCAAGAAAGGATGGACCCATGTCGGCGACGGTGCAGGTCAAGGATGTCTCGGTAAGCCACGGAGATCGGCAACTCTTTAGCGGACTCGACCTCGTCGTGGCCCCCGGCGACGTCATCGGCCTCGTCGGACCAAACGGCGCCGGCAAATCGACCTTGCTCCGCGTCCTCGCCGGTAAACGCTCACCAGACTCCGGTTCCGTTCGAATATCCCCTCCCGACGCCAATATCGGATATCTCAGCCAGGAGCCGGATCGGCTCGATGGGGAGACGGTGCGGGCAAACCTCGCGCGGCGCACCGACGTTACGGCCGCCCAATCGGAGCTTGATCATCAGGCTGGCCTCCTCGCGAGCGGCGACCCGAACGCGGGCGATGGCTACTCCGATGCCCTCGACGCCTGGCTCTCGCTCGGCGGGGCCGACTTCGACGAGCGCCTCGAGGTGGTGGTCCGCGAGATCGGGCTCAACATCGACCTCGACCTCGGTATGTCTGCGCTCTCCGGAGGCCAGGCGGCGCGGGTTGGCCTCGCGGCCCTTCTCCTGTCCCGATACGACGCCTACCTGCTCGACGAGCCCACAAATGACCTCGACAGCGAGGGATTGGACCTGCTCGAAGAGTTCGTCCAGAACGCGAAGGCGCCCATCGTGGTCGTCAGTCATGACCGCGAGTTTCTCTCCCGGACCGTCACAACCGTTCTGGAGATCGACCACAGCCTCCAACGCATCACCACCTACGGAGGCGGCTACGACGCCTATCTTGAGGAGCGTTCGGTCGCCCGGCAGCACGCACGCCAGTCGTACGAGCAGTACGCCGGCCGTCGGGCCGAACTCGAAGCACGGGCTCGCTCCCAGCGGGCCTGGATGGAGAAGGGGGTGAAGAACGCCCGCCGCAAGGCCAAGGACAACGACAAGATCGGCCGCAAATTCCGTTCGGAGGCAACGGAGAAGCAAGCGGCCAAGGCCCGTCAGTCCGAGCGGCTCATCGAGCGCCTCGAGGTCGTAGATGAGCCGCGAAAGGAGTGGCAGTTGCAGTTCTCCATCGCTTCCGCTCCACGCTCGGGTGAGATCGTCAGCGTCGCCCGAGCCGCAAGCCTGAGCCGCGGGGATTTCACCCTCGGTCCGATCGATGTGCAGCTCAATCTGCGCGATCGAGTAGCGGTGACCGGCCCCAACGGTGGTGGCAAGAGCACGCTCCTTGGGCTCCTACTCGGCCGGATCCCACCGAGCATCGGCCTCGTGACAATGGGGCAAGGAGTGGTCGTAGGCGAGGTTGACCAGGCGCGCGCACTGTTCGAGGGTGATGACCCACTCGTCGTGGCATTCGCGAGGGAGGTGCCGAGATGGCCTACGGCTGAAGTGCGCACCCTCCTGGCCAAGTTCGGCCTCGGAGTTCACCAGGTGACTCGACCAGCCACCTCGCTGTCACCCGGTGAGCGAACGAGGGCCAGCCTCGCACTGCTCCAGGCAAGAGGCGTTAATCTCCTTGTTCTTGACGAGCCAACCAACCATCTGGACCTTCCGGCGATAGAGCAACTCGAGGAGGCCCTTGACACCTTCGATGGCACGCTCATCCTCGTGACGCATGACCGGCGCATGCTTGACACAGTGCAGTTGACCCGGCGCTGGCATGTCAACGCCGGAACCCTCGAGGAGATCACCGCCGACTGAGCCTCGGCGACTGGCTGTGGCACGACGGGGAGATCGGGTAGCGTCAGCGTCGATGGAACGAGTGGATACGTCTGAGTCGATTGAGCGTCGCCGGTGGTGGCAGCGCAGCTACACCCGGCTCGCCCTGCTCACATCGCTCGCGGTGCTGGCGGCCTACATCTTGGCCGAGACTCTCCCATTTGCCGATCCGATTCCCGCCGCCATCACGGCGGCCGTCGCGACGAGAGCGGCCTTCCATCATGCGGCCAAGGAAACAGCCTTCCAGATCCTCGGTGCCCTCTTCGGCGCGCTCGTCGCACTCGTGTTCGTCTCGCTTATCGGAACCGGACCATTCGTCATGTTCCTACTGGTTCTGCTCGCATTTGCCCTCGCCCGCCTCCTGCACATCTCGACGCCAGACGAATCACCATTCGTGGCAGCGAGCATGGCCGTCACAATGATCCTCGTTGTCGGAACCCACTTCACGAATGAGCTCGCTCTCGAGCGTTTCAACGGGGTGGCGATCGGGGCGCTCTGCTCGTTGGCAGCGAGTTTTTTTGCCACCTCAACGAAGAACACCCGGATCCTGAGGACTCAAATCAGTGACCTCCAGCGGGACCTCGGGCTCCTCCTCGCCGAGGTAGCGACCGGCCTGCGTGATGGGCCGACATCCGATGAGGCGTCATCGTGGCTCGATCAGGCGATCGAGCTTCGCAATCGCGCAATAGGACTCGACGCCACCTTCGAGGATCTCAAATCGCATCGGCGCTGGAGCCCGAGGATCGACCCCGACGACCTTGAGCAGCTCCGCCGTGGGCTTGACGCCGGGCGCGTCACCTCTGCTCGGGTCCTGTCCATCGCATCGGACCTCACACATGCGGCCAGCGGCTCTGGAGCATCGACGCTGCCGCCCGCCGTGCTCAGCCCACTCGCTGACCTCATCGCGCTGGCCGCCGAGAACATGGCGGCCGAAGATCCTGCGACCTCAGTGGGTGCGACCAAGGCACATGAAGCAGTGCGAAATGCCGACCAGACCTCCCAGATCGCTCTCATCGGCGGGATCGTCTCCCACGTCAACCGCATCAATCGAGCCACGACCGAAGGATCAAGCGATGACGAGCCGGGAAGCCAGTCGTAACGGGCGCCGGGGCATCATGTATTGTTTGTGAGCGTTGCACTGCGAACCCGGACCGTTAGCTCAGTTGGCTAGAGCGTTCCCCTGACACGGGAGAGGTCACAAGTTCAAGTCTTGTACGGTCCACCGGAACATCGCCAAGAACCCCCGCCCTCGAGCGGGGGTTCTTCGCTACCTCTCCACTTCCGGTGGACAATCTGCTCACGTGAACCAGTGCGCATGACACGATCGACCCATGGTCGCTGCGTCCCCCCATCTCACTCCCCCCATCGAACCAATGCTCGCTCAGCCGTTGCCGAACCCGGCCCTTGAGTCACTGCGCGACGTGGCCTTCGAGCCGAAGTGGGATGGCTTCCGGTGCTTGCTGTTTCGCATGAACTCCGGCGTAATCCTCCAAGGGCGCGGTCGATCTCGTATCGCCGGAGAGGCCTACGTCGACCTCGCGTATGCGTTTCCCGAGATCGTCGCAGCCGCGCTCACGCAGTTGCCTGAAGGCATCGTGCTCGACGGGGAGATCGTGGTCATCCGCGGTACACGACTGGACTTCGCTTCGCTGTCCACCCGGCTTCGGCCGCGCTCGGAGGAGGGTGGTCCCTCCATCATTCGTCTCTCGACTGACACACCGGCGAGCCTGCTCGCATTCGACCTGCTTGCCAGTCCTGATTCCCTCATCTCGAGGCCCTTCAACGAGCGGCGCGTCGCCCTAGAATTGCTGTCGCGCAGTTGGTCTGCGCCACTCCTTCTCACCCCGAGCACAACCGACCCAGCCATCGCCGCCCTGTGGTTCACCCAGTACGAGTCATCGGGCATCGATGGCCTCATCGTGAAGCCCCTTGGTGCTTCGTACACACCGGGCAAGCGCTCACAAGGGAAGGTCAAGCATGCCCGAACGCTCGATGCTGCCGTTGCCGGCTGGAGGCCGCAGGTGGCGAAGGACGGCCAGACAGTTGTCGGCTCGCTCCTACTCGGCCTGCACGACTCCAGCGGCCGGCTGCACTACGTCGGCGGCACGTCGGCGTTCACCGCGTCGATGCGCGCGGACCTCGTCGACCTACTCGCACCTCATGCGGTGGCCGAGGGCCAAGAACATCCTTGGGTAGGCGTCGAAAACGTGCGCGTTCCAGGGGGAGACAACCGCTGGAGCAAGGGCAAGGATTGGCGCCCCTTGACTCCCTCGCTCGTCGTCGAGGTGACCTACGACCAGATGGAAGCCGATCGATTCCGGCACACTTCAGGGTTCGTCCGTTGGCGTCCCGATCGCGATGCTTCCTCGTGCACCTTTGAGCAGGTTCCGTTGGTGGAGCCTTCGAGTATCGAGGATCTTCTTCGCACTCCAGGGGTCAACTTGGGCTCGTGAGCACAGCATGTCACGCCTGCCGCATTCGGCTCGGCTGCACCCGCGGGGGCTCCCCCGGCATCTTGGGGAAGTCCGGCGGATAGGGCAGCTCTGGCAGTCCCTTCGAAAAGTCCCGATTCCACGCCTCCAGTGCCGGCGAGAGGTCAACGGCTCGCTCCGCCATCCCAGACCATGGGTCCATCCACGATCCGCTGGCCACGATCGCGCCCACGGTCGCGATGGTGAAGTCCAGAGGAGAGCAGGTGGCCAGCTCGGGCCAGTCGATCGGCATCGAGACTGTCGCATGGACGTTGGCCCTGACAGAGAAGGCAGATGCCATCGTGCGGTCCTGAGCATTCTGGTTGTAGTCGATGAACACGCGCGGCCCTCGCTCCTCCTTCCACCACGACATGGTCACGAGCTCCGGATCGCGTCGCTCGATCTCGCGGCCGATCGCGATAGCCGCGTGCCGCACCTCGACGAAGGAATATCTCGGGATGATCGGAACATAGACGTGGACGCCCCTCCCGCCGCTCGTCTTCACATATGAAGGCCATGACCACAAATCGAGCACCTCACGAGCGATGCCTGCGGCGCGAACCGCGTCGGCGAATCCGGTGCCAGGTGCTGGATCGAAGTCGAGCCGGAGTTGGTCCGGTAGATCCGTTGTTGGCTCCGCGCTGGGCCATGGGTGAAAGGTCACGGTGCTCATCTGCGCCGCCCAGACGATGACCGCGGGAGAGGTCGGCATGATGAGGTGCCCGGTACGCCCGCTTGGAAAGCGAATTTCGCAGCCCTGCACGAACGAGGGGACGCTTTTGGGCATGTGCTTCTGGTAGAAGGATTCACCCCCATCAACGACCCCGTCCGGCCAGCGTTCAAGCACTGTCGGGCGGTTGCGTAGGTGCTCGATCATCCGATCGCCGACGGAGAGGTAGTACAAGGCGACATCGCCCTTGCTCACCCCTGGAAAGAACGGCTTGTCAGGGCTCGTCACCCGGATTGTCTGTCCGTCGACCGTGAAATGAAGAGGACTTCCATTCGCCATCCCGGCACCGTACCCCCACGGGCGCCCGGCCACGTAACGCGCGTACTCTCGGCGAGTAGGGTCAACCCGTGAATACTGCAGCCGTGACCTTCCTCGTCTTTGCCATTGTCCTCGCCATTTTTGGAACCCTTTTCATCGCACTTGGGCTGTCCAATGAGCGTGCCTACTGGTCCCAGCGCGATACCCACGGGGATCCCCGCCGAGACGCAACGAAGTTCCGGGCCATCGTGAAGCAGACGTGGCACTTCGCTGCCGGTGAGTACCGGGCCCCACTGCGCATCGCGGCGATCGGGGTGCTCCTGTGGTGGGCGGCCGTCGCCTGCCTCGTCATCGGACTCATCATCAGGTTCACGTCGGCGTAAAAAGAGTGGCCGGCCCACGATATTTCGTGAACCGGCCACCGCTTCGTGTGTCGGGCTGACAGGACTTGAACCTGCGACCTTCCGGCCCCCAGCCGGACGCGCTACCAAACTGCGCCACAGCCCGATACTCAACCGACGCTCACGCGTCGGTGTTCACACCCTATCTCAGGGGTTGACCCCATTCGTCAGCGCCGGGAGCGCTTCTCACGAACCCGCATCACGATGCGAATTGGCGTCCCGGTGAATTCGAACTCCTCCCGAAGTCGCCGCTCAATGAACCGCCGATAGCCAGCCTCAAGGAAGCCGCTCGTGAAGAGCGCAAATGTTGGCGGCCCAACGGACACCTGGGCTCCGAAGAGAATCCGGGGTTGCTTGCCGCCGCGAAGCGGATGGGGATTCGCCTGGGCGAGTTCGCCCAGAAACTGGTTCAGGCGTCCGGTTGGGATTCGAGTCTCCCACGAGGCGAGTGCGACGTCGAGAGCGGTCGGAAGTTTGTCGACGTGACGTTTCGTCTT
>CAMDKQ010000024.1 GCA_945901095.1 Bifidobacterium breve | reverse complement strand
ACCCCGGACGTGAACTGGAGTACGAGGACAATCGGCGCAACAATGGCAGAGGCCCCACGGCCATGCTTAGGCACCACCGAGAAAGCAAGGCCGAGCAGGGTGCAGGACAGTAGTCCAAGAACACTGACCCACGCGAATGTCAGCCACTTTCCCGCGCTCGACGGCAGATCGATCCCGAAGAACAGGACTCCAACGGTCAACAGCACGGTGACCTGAGCGATGTAGGCGACGAAGACGAGCCCGATCTTGCCCAAGAAATAGGACGCCTTCGGCATCGGTAGGCCCTGCAGTCGCTTGAGCGTGCCATCGTCTCGTTCCATGGGAATGGCGATGGCAAGGTTCTGAAAGGACGTGTAAAGCACTCCGGAAGCGATCATCCCGGCGAGAAAGTACTGCGAGAACGTCACGTCGCCGAAACCCACACTCTGTTCAGCGAAGACGGATCCAAAGATGACGAGCAGGATCATCGGCAGAGCGAAGTTGAAGATGGCAGACTCCCGATCTCGGAAGAATTGCCGCAGTTCGATCCCAACACGCTTGCTACCGAGGTACAGGGTGCGGTTCATGACTCACCCTCCGGCAGGTGTTCGATGAGAGCGAGATACGTGTCTTCGAGTGTCGGGCGATGCACCGAGAGTTGCGGTACCTCACCACCGAGCCGCTGCGCCAGTTCCGAGACGTATGCCGTGGGCGAGTCCGTCGTCACCTGCAACTCACGACCGTCCTCAATCCAGCTCACGCGTGCTATTCCGTCAGAGCGATCCCCAAGTTGCGACGGGCTATCGCACGCGATGATCCTGCCGCCCGCGATCACTGCAACCCGATCGGCGAGCCTCTCTGCCTCGTCTAGATAGTGCGTGGTGAGCAGGATGGTCGTGCCCTCTGCCTTGAGGGATTCGATGAGAGCCCAGAACTCACGGCGCGCGGCCGGGTCGAATCCGGTCGTCGGCTCGTCCAGGAAGAGCACCTCTGGACGTCCGATGATGCCCAGCGCCACATCTAGGCGACGGCGTTGGCCACCCGAGAGCCGGTCGTTGCGCGACGTTGCCTTGCTACCCAACCCGACCGCTTCGATGACCTCCTCTGCGTCGCGTGGCGAGGGGAAGTAGGCGGCGAAGTGGCGGACAGCCTCGCGCACTGTCAGGTCGCCTAGATCGCGGTCCGCCTGCAGGACGATGCCGAGTCGAGCCTTCCAGTCGAGGCCGCCGTGCCGAGGGTCCACCCCGAGAACCCGCACCTCGCCGGAATCAGCGTGACGAAAGCCCTCAAGGACCTCGGTCGTCGTCGTCTTTCCGGCACCATTCGGCCCCAGCAATGCAAGGCACTCGCCCGGCTCAACCTCGAAGCTGATGTCGTTCACCGCAACGAGGCTCCCGTAGCGCTTCGTTAGCCCGCGCACCGAGATTGAGCTCATGGCCGTCCCATAGACGGAGAGTAGCCCCCCGGCCCGAGAACGCGGACTCTCGTCGAACGTGTGCCCGCGACTCTAAGCTCCTGAGCAGTCACCTGACGTTGACCGTCCAACGCTTGCCGCCGCTGGTTCACTCGACGAGGGACTGCTCCACTGCGGCCCGCGGAAGATCGGGATCTTGCTCGTGCCGTCGGTTGCGCTCCGGTGCAGTGTGTCGGGCAGGGCAACGTTGCTGAACCGTTCGAGGACGGAACGCCGGTAGTCAGTGAGCGACACGTCCGATGGCGTGGTGATGAGCGGAATCGCGTCGCGGTCCATGAAGCCGAGGATGAATCTCCTGATGAGGTCGTCGTGCGCGGCGTCGTTGACGAACTCGAACCCACAGATCAGCGACGGGTAGGACATGATCACGTGGGAGGCATTGAGCATCCGGCCCTTGATGGACTCGAAAGCCGCGACGTCGGGCCGAAGTTGGACGCCGACGACCTCCCAGGCGGGCCTGCCGGTGGGGAATTCATCCTCGACGACCCACTGCTTGAAGGATTCGACCACCACGGGTACCGCGTCATTGACGCCGGTAAGTTCGTTGACGGTGACCCGGACCTGGTCGTCGATGACTGGGGCGATGCGGTCAACCTTCGAGTTGGGGAAGGCAACGTTGCCGCTGATCCACGCTGCCAGTTCGAGATCAACTGCCTCGGCGAATCCGACCGTGGAGCGCCTTGCGGTGTCCCCGTTGGATCGAAGGTTGTCGCATGACAGGATCGCGAATGGCTCATGGCCAACGGAGCGACTGGCTCGAAGCGCGGCAACCAACGTGCCCCATGTGGTGCGCGGGTGCTCTCCTTGGAGATCGGCCGCGATGTGCGGTGCATCGATTCGGAACTCGCCCGTGGTCTCGTCGATGTCGTACCCGCCCTCGCTGACGGTGAGGATGCGCGACTGCGATGTGCCGTCGGGGTCATACTCCGTGACGGTGAAGTAATTGTCCTGAGCGACCATTGCCCTCGCCCGGTCGTACGAGGAGGCGCTGTCGAGAAGGCTGATCCCTAGTTACCCCCATCCGACCGGTCACGCCCGGCCCCAGCGCGTCGACGCGTCCGACGACCTCATGGCCCGGGGTGAAAGGAAAGCTCGCCATGAACTGGCCCTCATGCAGGTGCAGGTCGGTGCCGCACAGCCCGCTTTGGATCACCGAGACTCGGATCTCACCAGATGCCGGTTCGGGTGTCGGCACCTCGCGGACGTCGAAGCCCCGCGGTGAGTCATAAACGATGGCCCTCACGAGCCCACCCTGTCCGGTGTGAGTGTGCGGCTGTGCAGACGACGGATGGCGGCACACGGGTCGGAGTCCCCGAAGACCATCGAGCCGGGGATGACTCCATCAGTGCCCGCGTCGGCGAGCGGCCCTACCGTGGTCTCGCGGATCCCGCCGTCGACGAAGACCGGGCGACTGTGTCCGCAGGCGTCAAGACGGTCCTTGAGGGCGCGCACCCGATCGGGGGTGGAAGGATCGGGCTCGACGCCCTTGATACCGATCAACGTGCCCATCATCAAGTATCGGTCCACTAGTTCGGCTCGCTCGACCGCCTCCTCGATGCGCTCGTGCAGTTCGATGCCAAGCGACGGGACTGCACCCTGTTCGCGGATGGCCGAGAGCGTTGCCCCCACATCTGGGCAGGGACCGGACTGCACCGTGACGACGTCGGCGCCCACGTCAATAAATCGTCGGGCCCATCGATCCGGATCAATGACGTTCAGGTGGACGTCCAGCGGGAGATTCGTCCGTTTGCGAACGGCTGCGACGAAGTCAGGCCCGAACAGCAACTCATCGACATTGTGGCCGTCAAAGACGTCCAGATGGAAGCCATCAGCCACCGGGGCAACCAGGTCGATCGCCCGGCCCACATCGAGCAGGTCTGCAGACCAAAGAGAAACGTATGCCTGCACGCGGCATCGACCTTTCGTCGAGTGATCTGGAACGAGTCAATACGAGCATAGTACGATCAGATACGAACGTATAGGAGTTTAAATGATCACACTTGGATTCGACATCGGTGGGACGAAGGTCGCTTACGGCGCCGTCGTGGACGGTCGCCTCATCGACACCACGCAGGTGCCCGTCCCCACCGGTGACTACGGTGCGCTCATCGCCCTGATCGCCGAGACAGTTCGTGGCTCAGGGACCTCCGTCGACGCCGTGGGCGTCGGGGTCGCTGCATGGATGTCCGCGGATCGCGAGGTGGTTCACCGAAGTGCCAGCCTCGGCTGGGACGACATGCCGCTGCGCGCCGACTTGGCCCGCGCCATTGACCTTCCCGTCACCGTCGTCAACGATGCCGATGCCGCGGCCTGGGGGGCACACGTCCTTCGCGGACATCCGGCCGGCACCTCAATGACCCTCACGCTCGGCACTGACGTCGGCGGCGGGGTGATCGTCAACGGCCTGCTCATCACCGGCTCGCACGGCATCGCCGGAGAACTCGGCCACCTCATTGTGAGCACCAAGGGTCGCGAATGCCGTTGCGGCGGCACCGACTGCCTCGCCACCGTGGCCAGCGGCACAGCCCTGATCAATCACGTGCGCGCGCTCGCAGCGGCACGGCCCGGCGACTTCCCCGCGCTCCTGCAATCCACTGATCCGAGCAACCTCGGTCCCGCCGACGTAGCCCGCGCGTCAGAGGCAGAGTGCGCCGTCCTCCTCGCCGAGGCTGCTACGGGCATCGCTGCTGCGTCCGCAATCGTCAGCCGTGTCGTCGACCATGACACCCTGGTCCTCGCCGGCGGAGTCAGCGCCATCGGCGACCCTCTGCGCCAAGCCGTATTGGCCGCCCTGCAGGCGACACCGCGCATTGGGAACGTCCACCCCATCCCTGAGGTCTACCTCATCCCCGCCAATGTTCCCGTCGGAGTGCTGGGCGCCGCAGACCTTGCTACCCGGAGCTGATCGCACGACGTCTTGCGCCCATCGCATAGTCACCAGAGGAGACCCACCCGTGAGCAACGTTCGCATCGGCCTACTCGGAGCCGGACGCATCGCGCAGTCCGCCCACTTGCCCGCCATCAGCAAATGCGCAGGTGTGGAGCTTGTTGGCCTGTACGACCTCTCCCCCTTGCTCAGCGAACGTGTGTCGCGACGGTACGCAGTGCAGTCCTACGGCGACATGGACGCGCTGCTGGCAGACAGCACGATCGACGCGGTCGTCGTCGCAGTCCCCGACCGCTTCCACTTCTCGCTCGCGGCGGCAGCGCTGAAGGCTGGCAAGCACGTCCTCGTCGAGAAGCCGCTCGCTGGCACCTTGGTCGAGTCTCAGCAGCTCGTCGCGCTCGCGAAGACGTCGGGAATGGTTTTGCAAGTCGGTGCCATGAAGCGCCACGACCCAGGCGTGCGCTACGCAGCGCACGCCGTCCGGGAGCGCATCGGCAAGGTCCTGTCCGCTACGGTCTGGTACCGGGTCATGTCTGCCATGCGCCCACTCGTCGAGGCAACCTACTTCCCGCCGATGATCGTCGACGAGGTGGTCAGTAGGAAGGAATCCGCCTTTAAGTCCGACCGGGGCAACTACCTGCTCGTCACGCACGGCGCGCACGTGCTCGACGGGATGCGGTACCTCCTTGGGAGTCCGAAGGAACTCTGCGCACGCCGCGCGAACATCGGTAATGACTACACCTGGCACGGGCTGGCCACCCTCACTGACGGCGGATTGGCCAACTTCGAGATCACCGCCAACGTGCACTCCGACTGGTCCGAGGGCGCCGAAATCTACGGTGAGAAAGGCTCCGTCAAAATGCGCACCCCTTTTCCCGTGACGATGGCAGCCAGCGAGGTCGAGGTCTTCGACGAGACAACCGGCCTGATCGACAAGCCCACGTTCGGGGATACGAATCCCTATAAGCTGCAGATGGACTACTTCGCCCGCGCCATCACCGAGGGCCTCCCCGGCGACCCGAATGCGGACGACGGGCTCGCGGCGATGCAACTCATTGATGCAGTCAACCGCTCCCTGAAATCCGGCGGCGCATGGGTCTGTCCATGACCGCGTTCGGCGTGTTCGCACGGAGCTTTCCGGTCGGGACGGCAGATGAGGTCGCCGAGGCCATCGCCGCCACGGGCTTCGACTGCACCCAGCTCAATCTCTCGGTGATTGGCAGGCCCACCCTCGACGAGGATTTGGACGACCCTTCCGCTCAGGAGATCCGTGATTCCTTCAGCCGCACGGGGGTCCGCATCTGGGGTGTTTCCGGCACGTTCAATGCGGCCCACCCGGATCCAACCGTCCGCGCCGCGGGGGTGCGAGCCTGTCAGGCACTCATCCGTCGGGCCCCGGCCCTTGGCTCAAACACCGTAACCCTGTGCACGGGAACGCGCGATGTCGAGAACATGTGGCGCTCACACCCCGACAATACGACGGCCGAATCCTGGGCTGACCTCGTGGAGGTGCTCGGCGCGCTCATACCAGTGGCGGAGGCGGCTGGCGTGCAACTTGGGATCGAGCCGGAGTCGGGCAATGTCGTTCGCGATGCTGCGGCAGCCCACCGCCTGCTGACGGAGACGTTTCCCGGAACCACGGCACTTTCCATCGTTCTCGACCCGGCGAACCTGCTCAGCATGCCGACCCTCGACGACCAGGAGTGCATTCTGGGCGAGGCATTCGAACTCCTGTCAGACCGTGTGGCATGCCTGCACGCTAAAGACGTCGTACGCAGCGGGTACAGCGCCCCC
This sequence comes from Bifidobacterium breve, assembly GCA_945901095.1. Classification (GTDB taxonomy): domain Bacteria; phylum Actinomycetota; class Actinomycetes; order S36-B12; family S36-B12; genus WLND01. The sequence goes on along the minus strand of CAMDKQ010000024.1, from coordinate 15,622 downwards.
GGAGTCGGCGGTCTGGACTATGACCTCGTCATGCGCCTGCACGGACAGCTCGCCCACGACGTTCCGATCATCGCCCAAGACCTCACAGCTGACGATGCCGGCCGTGTCTATCGCTTCCTGAAGGACGCCTGGATGAAGGCTCATCCGTGACCCTGGATGTCTCGCCGTTCATCAGGGTGCGCAGCGGCGCTCGGCCGCTCATTGCCCTGCATGGACTGGGCGGCTCCAGTTCACAATCCCTGACGTTGCTCAATCGCGCAGTGCTCGACCAGCACGACGTGGTCGCACCCGACCTGCGCGCCCACGGCACGAACGAGATGCCCTTCGACGACGGTCGCATGTCCTTCGCAGCCCTGGCCGATGACGTCCGCGTGCTCGTGGATTCTGTCGGGTTCGACGAGCCACCCCTGCTCATGGGCGTCTCCATGGGGGCCGGCGTCGCCCTGCAACTTCAAGATGAGCCCGAGCGCTTCGCCGGCGTTCTGCTGGTGCGGCCGGCGTGGGCATGGACCGGACACCCCAGCAATCTCGATGCATTCCCTGTGATGGCAAGTCTCCTTGGCCGCTACCCGGTCGCAGAGGCACGCCAACGTTTTCTCTCGAGCGACACGTACGCCGGCATCTCGGCGATTTCCCCTGCCGCCGCGGTCGCCCTCCTTGCCCAATTCGACGAACGTCACGCTGTCGAGCGTCGGGCTCGCCTCACGGCTATGCCAGCCGACGCACCCCGCCGGCCAATTTATCCAGTGCTCGGATTCGTCCTGGGCACACCTCTGGACCCGGTTCACCCGCTTGAGCTCGCCGAGCAGGTCGCCTTGGACATCGGCGCCACCTTCGAACTCGCTCCTCCGCGCTACAACGAACCCGAAGCACACCGCGCAGCGATAGCCTCGGCCCTGTCACGCCTATGAGGAGGCAAAAAGGCATGATCGAGACCTCGGCCGACACCGTACAACGCGGCGATCGAGCCGGTTCCTTCGCGGAGGAGCGCCACCAGAGAATTCTGTCCCTCTTGTCGGAACGGGGGCGCGTACGTAACTCCGACCTCGCCGCCCTACTCGACGTTGCTGAACCGACAATGCGTCGCGACATCGCCGACCTTGCCAGACAGGGCAAGCTCACCCGCACCCACGGCGGCGCCATCGCAATGCGCCCCCAGTTCGAGCCCGACCTGCCGATGCGAATCGGCCGGAACGCGGTTGGAAAGTCCGCAATCGCCCGCGCCTGCCTCGCCATGATCTCTGACGGGGACGCCGTCTACCTCGATGCTGGAAGCACCATCCTGCGGCTCGCCGAATATCTCGCCGAGGACAGCCCCGATCTCGCACGGCCCCGAAACGTCAACGTCCTCACGAATGCCATGCCGGTCGCCCAGACCCTGGCCCAGCGGGGCGACACCCGTCACACGGTGATCGGCGGAAGCTTTAGGCCGGTCGGCGCCTGCTTCGTCGGACCTCTGGCCATCCAGTCGCTCACGTCCTTCACCGTGAACGTAGCCTTCATCGGCGTCACGGGGTGGACCGAGAGCGGCTTCAGCGTCTCGGATCTCGCTGAAGCCCAGGTGAAGGCCGCCGCCATGCAGATCGCTCGTCGCGTGGTGGTTGCCATGGACGTCAGCAAGGTCGGCGCCAGCGACTTCGCGCGCGTGTGCGGCCTCGACGAGGCAACCACGGTCGTAATCGATGCGCCAAACGAGTACCTCTTGAAGATTGCCGCTAAGGCCGGCGTTGAGGTTGTCGTGGCGGGAGTCCCCGTCGAGAATATGAAGGGCTCAAACTGACAGCACATCAGTGTTCACGGCCGCCGACCCCCATTTAGTCGGAGCCTTTCTGTCGCCACTAGCCTGCGGAGCATGACCACGGAACAGACCGCGACTCCCGAATCCGTCCGCATACATCGCATTCCGCAGCGCGGACACTATGACCGACAGACCATCGATGCGATCCTCGACGCAGCGATCGACTGTCATGTCGCCACCATCGACCACGATGGCCGGCCACTTGTGATTCCCAACCAGCATGCGCGCGTTGGGGACTTCGTGTACATCCACGGGTCAGCTGCGAGCCGAAACCTCAAGAGGGCCGGTCAAGGAGTCGATATCAGCCTTTCGGTCACCATGATCGACGGCCTTGTCATCGCCCACCGACTCTTCAACCACAGCATCAATTACCGATCGGTCGTTTTGCGCGGAATCGCTGAGCAGGTTCAATCCAACGGAGAAAAGCTCATCGCACTAGAAGCGTTCACCGAACGCATCCTGCCCGGACGCTGGGCGGAGGCGATCGCCCCTGACGAGCAAGAATTGAAGTCGACAATTGTCCTGCGGCTGCCGATCACAGAAGCATCCGCAAAGATCCGCACCGGCATGCCTGGGCATGTGGACGAAGAGGAAGATCTCTCCAAACTCTGGGTAGGGGTCATCCCAATCGCGTTAGTCGCTGGGGATCCGATCCCTCACCCCGATATCCCGGCTGACCTACCCATCTCAGGATCAGTTTCGGCCTGGGCCGCTGCCCACGGATCAGGAAACGCGAGGCTCTAGAAGCGGAAGGTACGGCACCGGTCCGCACCGACGATGCACCGCGACCGAATCCCACCAGCATGAGCGCGAAGGGCCCCACCCCATAGCCGTTCGTACGCCCATTCTTTCCGCTTGAGCGTGGACATAAATGCCGCTCACATCATCTGTGAACGGACACTCCATGTCCATCCAATAGCGCGACAGGGCGTCATCCAGCCCAGACCTCCGCTCTGGTGGACGAGGTGGATGCTCACGCCCCGTTCGATGGCGGCTGACACCGATCTGCTGCCCTGCCGATCAACCCGGCTTCGCGACGGTAGTGCGCCACAGCAGAACGTTGTCGACCTTGAGGTCAGCTCCCCAGATCAAGGACGCAGTCGCATCCCAGGCGATCTCGTCGTATCCGCGCATCGGCTTCACCTCGTCGGCCGAGTACGCCGTGGCATTCGACCACGATGAGTCATCGAACGAGGGGTCTTGCCACCCGTTCGGCTCCTCCAGTGCGCTGCTTTCGCATTCGGCTAGCGGGTCGGGCGACGTCACGCAGTCGACGTTGACAGGAGCCCGCTGGATAGTGAACTCCCTCCAGGCCGGCGACGTGGCGGTCACCAACTTTCCTGATTCCTTCTCCCGAACCTGCATGATGAAGCCACCATCGCCGATCTGCTGCTTATCGGTGCCGATGTACTCCAAGCCGCTCGCATTCTCCATGAAATCCTTGGTGACGACCGTAAGGGTGAGCGGATACGTGGCGGTGAACTCGACCGATTGAGCGTTGAACGATCTCTCCTGCGTGATCGGCTCGACGTCTTCCGCGATCTGTGCACCATTTGCCGTCATGGAGAACCAGTTGTCGACCCAGATGTCGGCGACGAAGACCAGCCCAACACCACTCAGGGTCGACGAAGGCGTGGCCGTGCTTATGCTGACGTTTCCGCCGCTTGCAGAGCATCCCGCAATGAGCACCGCTGCTAGCGCTGCGAAACCACCATCCACTACCGCGTTGTAGCCCATGTGGTTCTCGCCTTTCTCGGCTCTTCAGGGTTAACCGGTCAACGTGCTGTTCTCGGCCGAGGCCCCCCTGTCGGTCCTCAACACCCTGCGCGCGCAGTGTTGGCGGCGGTAGTTGTTGGTCGAATGGTGCATGCGTCCATCGATCGTGACCCAGGGCGACTGAACAGGGAATTCCTCGGTAACAGTTCCTGGGGTCGTGGGCGATCGGCATTCGAATCGATACCTGATGACTCACGAGGGCCTCATCAGCGTATCCCACCATGGGACTCGTGCATTCGGCCGCTGAAAACAGGTGTGTCCCCCCGGGAATATTTCCCGAGGGGACACGAGTGCTTGGTCAAGTTGCGATTGGACTGCACTCCCCTGCATGGTCCCCCTGGCAGTGCGGAGGGGACACGCGGGGTTTGGTTATTTTCACGAGCAGCCGGACGTACTTCCGCACCCTTCGCAGACGTAGCAGCTGCCGGCCGGACGCATCTTGATACCGCACGTCATGCACAGCGGCGCATCGGATGCAGTGCCGGTGATCTCCTCGAGGAGTTCGGCACTCGAATGCGCCTTGCTCACCGATGGCCGACCACCAACTGGTGCTAGTGCGACGCCTTCGACTGTGTCTGACTCAATCCCTAGGTCAGCGGCAAGGGCCGACGGAGCATAGTTCAGCGACACGGTCGCCGTGCGCTCATCGGCAGTGAAGATGCCAAGTGCCTCACGCTTGTCGTAATCGAGGTAATCCAGCGCAAGTCGACGGAAAATGTAGTCCATGATCGACTGCGAGATCCGGATATCGGCATCGTCGGTCATACCTGCGGGCTCGAATCGCATGTTAACGAACTTGCTAACGAAGGCCTCGAGCGGAACACCGTATTGAAGGGCGATGCTGATGGCGATCGAGAACGCGTCCATGACACCAGCGAGGGTTGACCCTTGCTTGCCTAGCTTGAGGAAGAGTTCACCGAGGGTGCCGTCGTCATACGACCCAGCGGTCATGTACCCCTCAGCACCAGCGACCGAGAAGCTCGTCGTGCGACTCGGCCGAGACTTCGGAAGTCGCCGACGGATCGGCTGTCCGGCGATCGCTGCGATGGCAACGGCCGTCGCCTCGACGATCTCGTCGACCTTCTTGGCCCCGTCGCTGAGCGGCTGGCCAACCTTGCAGTTGTCTCGGTAGATCGCCAGCGCCTTGATGCCCATCTTCCATGCCTGGAAGTAGATGTCCTCAACCTCATCGATGGTCGCGGACTCGGGCATGTTCACTGTCTTAGAGATGGCACCGGAAATGAATGGCTGGACCGCGGCCATCATCCGAACATGGCCAAGGGGCGTGATCGACCGGACGCCCATGGCCGTGTCGAACACCGCGTAGTGCTCCTGCTTCAGGCCCGGCGCATCGATTACGTGCCCGTTCGCACCGATGTACTCGATGATCGCCTCGTTCGTCTCCTCGGTGTAACCGAGCCGGCGCAAGGCCTGCGGGATCGTCTGGTTCACGATCTGCATGGACCCACCGCCGACAAGCTTCTTGAACTTCACTAGTGAGAAGTCCGGCTCGATGCCCGTGGTGTCACAGTCCATCATGAACCCGATAGTTCCGGTGGGCGCGAGCACGGAAGCCTGGGCATTTCGCCAGCCGCTCTTCTCCCCGATCTTCAGGCACTGCTCCCATGCCTTGTTTGCGATCTTCTGAACATCGCCATCAAGGCTCGTACTCATGCGCACGTTGTCGTTGGCCGCGGCATGCTTGCGCATGACCCGTCGGTGGCCATCCTGATTTCGGGCGTAACCCTCGTAGGAACCCACGATCGCTGCTAGTTCGGCGCTACGCCGATAGGCAACACCGGTCATGAGGCTCGTGATAGACGCCGCGAACGCGCGACCACCGTCAGAGTCGTATGGCAGACCGGTGGCCATGAGAAGTGCGCCAAGGTTCGCGTATCCAATCCCGAGCTGTCGGTACCGACGAGTCGTATCGCCGATCGCCTCAGTCGGGAAGTCAGCGAAGCAGATCGACATGTCCATCGCCGTGATGACGAATTCAACCGCGCGTGCGAAACGTGCGGCGTCGAACGTGTCATCTTCCTTGAGGAAAGTGAGCAGGTTGAGTGACGCAAGGTTGCAGGATGAATTGTCCAGGCTCATGTACTCAGAGCATGGGTTCGACGCGTTGATTCGCCCTGTCTCCGGATTTGTATGCCAATCATTGATCGTGTCGTCGTACTGGATGCCCGGATCAGCGCACGCCCAGGCAGCCTCACTCATCGTTCGAAACAGGCGCTTGGCATCGATCGTCTCGATGATGCGCCCGTCAGTGCGCGCCGTAAGACCGAACGGCTCACCGTTCTCGACCGCGCTCATGAACATGTCCGAGACCCGAACCGAGTTATTCGCGTTCTGGTACTGCACCGAAGAGATGTCCTTGCCTCCGAGGTCCATGTCGAAGCCGGCATCGCGGAGTACTCGGATTTTCTCCTCCTCGCGGACCTTCGTCTCGATGAACTCCTCGATATCAGGATGGTCGACGTCGAGGACAACCATCTTCGCGGCCCGGCGTGTGGCGCCACCGCTCTTGATGGTGCCGGCCGACGCATCCGCGCCTCGCATGAACGAAACAGGACCAGATGCTGTACCACCGGACGACTTCAGCAGTTCCTTGCTTGAACGGATCCGAGACAGGTTGAGCCCTGCACCTGACCCGCCCTTGAAGATGAAGCCCTCCTCCCTATACCAGTTGAGGATCGACTCCATCGTGTCATCGACCGACAGGATGAAGCATGCACTCACCTGCTGCGGGGCCGTCGTTCCGACGTTGAACCACACCGGCGAGTTGAAGCTGAACACCTGGTGCAGCAGCATGTAGGTGAGCTCATGCTCGAATACCTCGGCATCGGCGTCTGTCCGGAAGTATCCGTGCTCGCGACCGGCCTTCACATAGGTGAGCACCACTCGGTCGATGAGCTGCTTGAGGCTCCACTCGCGCTGCTCGGTTCCGAGGGCTCCGCGGAAGTACTTCGTCGTGACGATTGTCGAGGCGTTGACGCTCCAAGAGTCAGGGTATTCGACCCCACGCTGTTCGAAGACGATCTCACCGCTCTTCCAGTTCGTCTGGACGACGTCGCGGCGCTCCCAGTTGACGGAGTCGTAAGGGTGCTCTCCCGCTGTCGTGTAAAGCCGCTCGATGACGAGCCCGGGCTTACCAAGCGTGTTGTGGACGAATGACGATGTGTCAGTCGACGGACTGGTGGTGGTCACGGACATTGGTCGTGCCTTTCTGATTTGAGCGGATAGCGGACTGGGAAGTTTGTGGGTGTGTTCACGGACTAGTGGATGCGGTGATCGTCAATGATGGCGACGGAAAGAACTGACGGCTCTTCTCCTGTTGCATCGCCCTCTGCGCGGAGCAGGGAGATCTCGGCTTCGAAGTCTTCGAGGGTGTCAAATGAGCGGTAGACCGATGCAAACCTCAGGTAGGCGACTTCGTCGAGTTCACGCAAGGGGCTGAGGATCGCGAGGCCGACCTCCATGGCTGGGACCTCAGCGTGCCCCTCAGCGCGCAGGGCGTCCTCGACATGCTGGGCGAGGAGTGCGAGGTCATCATCGCTCACCGGACGACCTTGGCACGCCTTTCTCACGCCCGTCGCAACCTTTGCCCTGCTAAAGGGTTCGACCACACCAGAGCGCTTTGCGACGAGGAGCACCGAGGTCTCAGCCGTCGTAAATCGACGCCCGCATGTCGCGCACTCGCGGCGACGTCGGATTGCCGCCCCCTCTTCAATCGTGCGTGAATCGACAACACGGGAGTCATCCTCTTTGCAAAATGGGCAACGCATTGTTGACCACTCCCTTCTCATCTCATCTCACTCAAACGCCTCACCTACCACGTCAGATACGCCTCAGTCGTATCCAGGGGCGCCATACCGGGGTACCCCTGTGAAGAGACCTTGACTGCGTCACCACAACCTGTTGATGAACAGCAGGCCTGCAACTACTACATCTAGGGGTAGGACGTTAGTCTGCTCATGGGTCAAACGCAAGAATTGCCTCATCGGCGTGTCGGGCTTGCCGTCGAGACCATCTCAAGGATCGGTCAGACCCCTTGGGGAACAATGAGTTGCTGACCCGGAACGATCACCGAGTCGCGAAGCCCGTTCATTTCGCGAATCCGCTCGACCGTCTCGCGAGGGTCAGAGAGTTGTGACGTGTTCATCGCAATCGTCCACAGCGAATCACCTGATTGCACCGTCATAATCGCTGTGGGCGACTCTGGCCGACTGGTGTCGGTGGCTCCGGCCAACTGCCCGAATGCCACCACGAGGCCTACCAACGTCAGGATCGTCGCGGCGAAGAGAACAAATCGGCTACGCATCCGCGCACCATTGGCCCTGCGACGCCTGCGGGCGGCTGCCGACCGGCTTGGATCACTACTCCAGCCCACGGATCGGTCAACGACCACCCGCTGTGCGAGGCCCACCGCGATCGGCTCCTGACGACTGCTGCGTAGCGGCGCCACGCCTGGAGCCTGCGCTGTGCGCCCGCCGATCGTCGTGCGCTGGCGAGCATTTGTGCTCTTACTAGTAGTCGTGCGCTGGTCACGACGGTCTGCAATGGCCACCGACATGATGACTCCCTTCTTGTCGCATCACCCACCGCCGGCTCTTTCGATGCCTGCCGCGTTTTCGATGTTCGAACGTGTGTTCGATCGAACAGATGACCGATTTGTAGCAGATTTGACCAGCCACGTCCAGAACCTTCGAACATATGTTTGATTTCGGCGTGTCGTCGATGTACGGTAAAGACCAGTAGTTTGACGGTGATCGAAGCCTGGCAACGAGGTCTGACCTTCACCGACACAGAACGCTTCCCCGCTTTCCCGCCACCACCCGATCCAGTCACCGAAGCCAGACCTCCGCAGCAACACGAGCATCAGAGAGGCCACCACGTGAGCGCACGAGTCACCGAATTGCCAGACGGCCCTGCCGACGAGACCGGTCTGACCCCTCGCCAACGCGCCATCCTCGAAATGATCCGCGAGACCGTCGCGACACGTGGCTACCCGCCGAGTGTCCGCGAGATTGGCGATGGCGTTGGTCTCACGTCACCGAGTTCGGTGTCCCATCAGCTCACAACCCTGGTGAGGCTCGGCTTTCTGCGCCGTGATCCAAACCGCCCACGCGCGCTCGTCGTTGCTGATCTCTCGGAGAACGTGACCGCCGCAGGCACGGGTCCACAGCTCCGGGTGGTCACGTCACCGGCCGATGAGTTTGTCCGTCCGGAAGCGGCCTACGTTCCGCTCGTCGGCCGAATCGCAGCGGGAGGCCCGATCCTCGCGGAGCAGGAGATCGAGGCGGTCTTCCCTCTTCCGCGCGAGCTCGTTGGTGACGGAGAGTTGTTCCTGCTCAAGGTCGTCGGAGATTCAATGATCGACGCCGCGATCTGCGATGGTGACTGGGTCGTCGTCCGTCAGCAACACGATGCCGAAAACGGAGACATCGTCGCGGCCCTCATCGGCGATGAAGCCACCGTGAAGACCCTCAAGAGGCGCGACGGACACGTCTGGCTCATGCCCCACAATCCCGCCTATGCCCCTATCCTCGGCGACGACGCGACCATCATGGGCAAGGTCGTGAGCGTCCTTCGCCGACTGTGATCGGCTGCCGGGCCGTGCTCAGGGAATGAGTGACTGCGCAGCCCAAAGGTTGATGTCGGCCTCCACCGCGTACCTGTCGATCTCAGTGAGTTCCTCGTCGGTGAACTCCACAGCATGCACCGCAGCCGCTGTCTCCTCGAGTTGGCGAACACTGCTCGCACCGAGCAATGTGGTCGTCACTCGGGGGTCGCGCAGTGTCCACGACACGGCCATCTGGGCGAGGGTCTGCCCTCGGCGTGCAGCTAGGGCTGCCAACGCACGAACTCGCTCGACATTTTCCTCGGCCAAGTGGGCGTCGAACAGGCTCTTTCCCGCCGCCGCACGGGAGTCCTTGGGCACCCCGTCGAGATATCGGTCGGTAAGCAATCCCTGTGCCAGCGGACTGAAGGTGATGCAGCCGGCACCTACTTCCTCGAGTGCAGCGAGCAATCCTGATTCGATCCAGCGGTTGAACATCGAGTACGAGGGCTGGTGGATGAGGAGTGGCGTCCCCATCTCCCGGAGGATCCGCGCCGCCTCCAAGGTGCGACTCGGCGAGTACGACGAGATCCCCGCGTAAAGCGCCTTGCCCTGCGCGACGGCTGTGTGCAAGGCGCTCATCGACTCTTCGATCGGCGTGTCGGGATCGGGTCGGTGGTGGTAGAAGATGTCAACGTATTCGATTCCCAGCCGGTCAAGACTCTGGTCGAGGCTCGCGAGCAGGTACTTGCGCGAGCCGAGATCTCCATACGGGCCTGGCCACATGTCCCAGCCGGCCTTGCTAGAGATCACGAGTTCGTCGCGGAGACCGGTGAAGTCCTCCCGGAGAATTCGCCCGACGTTGATTTCCGCCGAACCGGCGGGCGGACCGTAGTTATTCGCGAGGTCGAAATGAGTGATACCAAGATCGAATGCTCGACGCATGATTGCCCGCTGCGACTCCAGCGGTTTGTCATCACCGAAGTTATGCCAGAACCCCAACGACACCATCGGCAAACGGAGCCCGCTTCGGCCGGTGCGACGGTAGGGCATCCGGCCGTCGTAGCGTGCGGGGTCAGGGACGTAGTTGGTGGTCGACATGCTCGAACTATTCCATGCGAGCCCTGCGGCCGCTCGGCAGATTCAGCCCGCTGAATCGAGCTCATCACGGAGTCTGGTCAACGAGGTGAGGACAGTGGCCCGGTCGGTGGTGTACCAGAAGGGCGGCAGGCTCGCGCGAAGAGCACGGCCGTAGCCAGCTGTGGCGAGCCTGGAGTCAAGGATCGACACCACACCTCGATCTCCGGCTCCGCGGATGAGCCGGCCCGCCCCCTGCGCCAGAAGCAAACCTGCCTTCGGCACGGATATCGACCGGAAGCCCGAGCCGCCGGCTTCGTCGACCGCCCGCTGTCGGGCACTCAGGAGCGGATCATCGGGCCGTGGGAAAGGGATGCGATCGATGACGACTTGGATGCACGACTCCCCGGGGACGTCGACACCCTGCCACAGTGAGACAGTTCCCAATAGGGTTGATGGGTGATCGTCGGCAAACCGCTGCACGAGCGAGCCCACTGAGTCACCCTTCTTCTGCACGAGCAGCGGAAAGTGCGCTGGGTCAAGGCGCACCCGCAGGTACTCAGCCGCACGATCCACTCCCCGCCAACTACTGAAGAGCGCGAGGGTCCGCCCGCCTGCCGCCTCGATGAGCTCCGCGAGCTCATCGAGTGCCTCCATCGCAACGCCATCCCGGCCGGGCGCAGGCAGGTCCTTCGCGACGTAGAGGATCCCCTGCTTCGCGTGGTCGAACGGTGATCCGACGTCCATCGTGGTGACCTGCTCGCCCGTGAGGCCCAAGCTTGCGACGAGCGAATCGAAACCCCCACCAACGGTGAGGGTCGCGCTCGTCATGACAACTGGCGACTTGCTGAACAACGCTTCGCGGAGCAGTCCCGCGACCGAGAGTGGGGCCAGCTTCAGGCTCGGAGACCGACCCTCCCCCGGATCGAGCCACACGACGTCGAACTCATTACCAGCAAGCAGCGCACCAGCGGTGTCATGGACCTCCTCGATCGCCCCTCGCGCATGCTGCTTGGCAGCGAGGGAGTCGGGGTCCTTGCTGTCCTTGTCCGCGTTGATTTCGGTGATCGCCTGATGGCAGGCATCGCGGATCACAGTGAGCGCCAAAGTGATGTCACCGCCAACCGGCTTGAGCTGGGTCGGCCCCGCGAGGCTCTCGGCCATCGCACGCAGGCAGTCGTCAAAATCCTCCGCTGCCTCCTGGAGCATCTCGTGGGTGCGCGAGTCGACATGCTTGCGGCTTCGACTCAGCGCCTTCTCGATCATCGGCACGTTCAGCTCGCTCGTCACGGCCGCGGTGGCACGGTCGACCAATTCGTGACCCTCGTCGATGATGACCGCGCAGTGCTCGGGGAGGACGGGTATGCCCTCGAGCGCATCGATCGCGAGCATCGCATGGTTCGTGACGACGATGTCGGCCTCCTGGGCCTGGAGTCGCCGCTTCACTGTGAAGCACTCCTCGCCGAACGAACAGCGGCTCTCGCCCACACACTCGCGCCGACCCACCGAAAGCGATCGCCAGACCCTCGGGTCGATGTCATCCGGGTAGTCATCGCGGTCGCCCGTCTCGGACTGCTCAGCCCACTCACGCACCGCCACGACCTGCTCAGCAAGGGCACTTCGCTGGGTCGTGAAGAGTGCGTCGGATTCATCGTCCGGAATCGAGCCGTGCAGCTTCTGCAGGCAGATGTAGTTATTGCGCCCCTTCAATACGGCAAACGTCACAGGCCTCGGGAGTGACGGACTCAACGCCTGCGCCATGCGCGGCAGGTCGCGGTCAACCAGCTGCTTTTGGAGGGCGAGCGTGGCGGTCGCAACGATGACCGCCTTGTTCTCGTTGACTGCATGGATCGCAGCGGGAACGAGGTAGCCGAGGGATTTTCCGGTTCCGGTGCCCGCTTGGACGATCACGTGAGTATCGCTCGTCATTGCATCGCTGACGGCATTCGCCATGGCATGCTGACCATCACGTCGCTCACCACCGAGCTCTGCAACAACCGCTTCAAGTGCGGTGTCGACCGGTGTCGCCTCTTCAGCCACCGCAGGCCTGCATGAGCTCGCCCGCGAGGGCCTGCGGCACCCGCGCTCTCAGCCGTGTACCGCCCTCCTCGTGCTCAATAGCGATGACATCCCCTTGGCTGTGGACCCGCGAGAGCAGGTCACCGCGACTGTAGGGAAGAAGGATGTCGATCTCCTTCATCAGGTGAGGCAGATCCGCCTCGATTGCGAGGAGTAGCTCATCGATTCCCTCGCCCGTCATGGCGGAGATGACGACGGCATGCGGCTCGCGTCGCAGCAGCGTGGTGATGCGATCCGGGTCGGCGATATCGCACTTGTTGATCACGATGAGCTCATGGACTCCCCCAGCGCCGATCTCATTGAGCACCTCTCGAACCGCGGCCATCTGCTCCTCGGGAGCGTCGTCGCTCCCGTCAACGATGTGCAGGATGAGATCGGCATCCTTCACCTCCTCGAGGGTCGATCGAAATGCCTCGATGAGCTGGTGCGGGAGGTGTCTGACGAAACCGACGGTGTCGGCGAGGGTGAACTCGCGGCCGCCCGGAGTCTTCGTCTTTCGGACGGTGGGGTCCAAGGTCGCGAAGAGCGCGTTCTCAACGAGCACGCCCGCGCCCGTCAGCCGATTGAGCAGGCTGGACTTCCCTGCGTTCGTATATCCCGCGATGGCGACGGCAGGAACCCCTGACCTATGTCGGGCCGCTCGCTGGGTGGTGCGCGACTTCTCCATCTCCTTAAGCTCCCGGCGGAGCTTGGACATCATGGTCCGGATGCGACGGCGGTCGGTCTCGATCTTCGTCTCGCCCGGACCACGGGTTCCCACGCCGCCGGTTTGGCCGCCGGCCCGCCCACCCGCCTGCCTAGAGAGCGACTCTCCCCAGCCTCGGAGTCGGGGCAGCAGGTATTGCATCTGCGCCAGACTCACCTGGGCTTTGCCCTCCCGGCTGCGCGCATGCTGGGCGAAAATGTCAAGGATGAGCCAGGTTCGGTCAACGACCTTCACCTTGAGGATCTCTTCAAGTTTGCGAAGCTGGCCGGGGGTGAGCTCGCCATCGCAGATGACGGTGTCGGCGCCGGTCGCCACGACGATGTCGCGAAGCTCCTGTGTTTTGCCCGAGCCTAGATAGGTCGCCGGATCGGGGCTGTCCCGGCGCTGGATCACGCCGTCGAGGACGAGCGACCCAGCGGTCTCGGCAAGAAGCGCAAGCTCGGCAAGGCTGCGATCGGCATCGCGAACGGTGCCACTCGTCCAGACTCCGGCGAGCACGACCCGCTCGAGCCGCACCTGCCGGTACTCGACCTCGGTTACATCCTCGAGCTCCGTGCCCAATCCGGCAACGCGCCGAAGGGCGTGTCGATCAGCGAGGTCGTGATCCCCCGAGTTGCCGACGATGTCGGCAAAGGGCCTAGCGCCAGTGGCGCCCCGTTCATCCGCGCCGAGATCGTCAGTATCCATGTGAGGTCAAGCGTGCCATGACGACCACGATGTTCCCAAACGCTCGTCCACAAGCCGACCCGCGATCACGGTATAACGGCCGCTGTCGAGTGGAGGTGCACGAGCCACAGCTCGTGCCCCTCCACTCGTACGCGAACGCGATCAGCTTGCAGCGAGCCAAGCGTCAACCTTGTCCTTGTTGGCGTCGATCCACTTCTGCGCGGCTTCCTCAGGGGTCATCCCGCTCTCGATGTCGAGGGCGACCATGTTCTGATCCTCGTTGGTCCAGCTGAAGTTCTTCAGCAGCGAGGCGAACGGCGAGCCGGAATCCATGAGCTTCGTCGTTGCGAGCTTCTGCAACTGGGTCTCGGGGTAGTCCGTCAAACCGCTGGCCTTCTCCGCATCGGTCCAGTCATTGGCCGGGAAGTTTACCCGGGCAAGCGGAACCTTCGCGAGGAAGTTCTGCGGCTCATAGAAGTATCCGAGAGCAGGTGTCTTGTTCTCCGCCGCGGCAGAGAACAGTTCGATCAGCGCCGCCTCAGAGCCGGTACTGATGATCTTGTAGTTAAGGTCGTTCGCGGCAATGAGCTTCTCACCGATGGTCGTGTAGCCGGGAGGGCCCTCGTACCAGGCGCCCTTGTCGCCCGACTCCGAGTTCTTGAACAGGTCTGCGTACTTGTTCAGATTGGCCCCGTCGGTGATGTCGGGGTACTCCTCGGCCATCCACGCCGGAACGAACATTCCGATGAGGCCGACGTTGCCATTCGAGCCAACCTCCTGGATGGCCCCGCGATCGGCCCATTCCTGCCAGCGGCCTCCGCCCCAGTCCTCAACGATGACGTCGACCGAACCGGCCTCCATCGCGTCGTACGTGACGCCTGCCTCGTCGAGGGTCGTCTGGGTGATGTTGCAGCCCAGTGACTCCGCGACATTCGTGAGTACCTGCGCCGATGCGGTGTACCCGACCCATGCGTGCATTGCCACGCCCCAGTCACCGCATTCCGCCGCAGCGGGAGCTGCCTCAGATGCGGCTGCGGAGGCAGCCATCGACGCTGCGGGAGCAGCAGCCGAGCTCTCTGAGCTGTTCACGCCACCACCGCATGCGGCGACCATGAGCCCTGCAGCAGCGAACATCGAGACGATACCGAATTGCCGTGTTGCGAGTTTCTTCATCTGCATTCCTCTCGAACGAATCGACCACCCGATGGTGATCCATTTCGACGCCGGTCAACGCTCGGCCCGAAAATCCTCAGCCCCCGCCGCGGGGTCATGTCGCGCCATGTTGACGTCGGCGGTCGGCGCCCGCCTGGGCCATGCGGTCGAGCACGACGCCGAGGAGCAGGATGGCGAGGCCGGCCGCGAGGCTCTTTCCCTGCAGTTCCGGCTTCGACTGACCGACGATGACGAGATAGCCGAGGCCTCCAGCCCCGACAAAGCCGCCGATGACCACGACCGCCAGCACGAAGATGAGTCCCTGATTCGCGCCGAGCATGAGTGAGCGCCGCGACGCGGGCAATTGCACCTTCGTAATGATCTGCATCTTCGTCGATCCTGCCGCCGTCGCTGCCTCAACCATGCTCGACGGCACATCACGCACTCCATCGGCCACCACGCGCACGACGATAGGCGCCGCATAGAAGAACCCGCAGGCGATTGCCGCAAATCGAGTCGGACCGAAGAGCGCCAGCACCGGCACGAGGTAGACGAATGCTGGGAGGGTTTGGCCAGCGTCGAGGACCGGTTTCATAACTCGCTCGACCCGCTCGCTGCGACCGACAAGAACTCCGGTAACGACCCCGACAAGCATGACGATGACGGTCGCGATCAGCACCTGGGCCAAGGTCACCATCGTGTCGTTCCACAGGCCGGTGAGGACGATGAGGCCGAGGAGGACGAGGGCGATGGCCGCTGCCTTCCGGCCACCGATGAGGGCTCCGATGAGTGAGATCGCAATAAT
>CAMDKQ010000023.1 GCA_945901095.1 Bifidobacterium breve | reverse complement strand
AGTCTCCTCCTTGGCATCTTGCGGGACGGTCCGAGAAGTCGATCCGGAGGAGGCCTAGATAGCGGCAGTACCGCTGCAAAGGCCGTTGAACCGCTGCGCGACGGTCTGGGATCGGGACTCGCACCGGAGGAGTTGGCCCGTGGGCTCACTGCATGGACCGGCCTGCTTGGTGCCGTGTCGATGGAGACCTTCGGGCATTTCACCGGAGTGGTGGCGCAGTCGCCGCGGCTGCGTAAGGCATTTTTCGCCGAACAAATGCTCGCGCTCGCCGGAGGCCTCGACCTGTTCGATTTATGAAAGCCAACCCGCGATGCTGTTGCCGCATGTTGTGATTCGCCCCATCACATGGCTGATCCCCGAGGTACAAGGACTTCGGGGATCAGCCAATCTGACAGCACGATCTCCGCGAGTGCGTGCGGTATCCGCTGGTATCGAGGACCTGCGAGCTACTTCTTGGTCTCCCAGAAGATCACAGCGATCTCATCGATCTTCGCAAGGAGGTTGTCGGCGACAGCGACGTCGACCGTGCCCTTCGTGCCGCCCGCACCAGCGAGCTTCGTGGCCTCGTTGAACAGGCTGTTCAACTGCGGGTACTGCTCGAAGTGCGGTGCCTTGAAGTAGTCGGTCCACAGGACCCACAGGTGCTCCTTGACCATGTTCGAGCGATCTTCCTTGATCGTGATCGCTCGTCCCTTGAAATCGGCATCATCAGAGGCGTGGTACTTGACCATGCAGGCCTTGACCGACTCAGCCTCGAGGCGGGCCTGAGCGGGGTCATAGACGCCGCAGGGGAGGTCGCAGTGTGCGTAGGCAGTCTGCGTGGGGGCGAAGAAACGGGTAAGCATGGTGTTCCCTTCGGTGGTCATCGGCAGCAATGAACTGCTCGGCATCTGAGCCTAGCGCCGATCACTGACGAGGGAGCGCGAAAGGATGGGGCCATGCTCGGATTGACCGCAGTCTGCATCGCCGGCCCTTCAATGGAGCCGGCCCTGCGTTCAGGGGACTGGTGGCTCGTTCGCACCGTCGGACGCATCCGGCCCGGCGACGTCGTGCTCCTTCGTCATCCCAACCGACCTGACCTGCTCGTCGTGAAGCGAGTGCTCCGAGAGGAGCCTGACGGCTGGTGGGTCGAGGGTGACAATGCCGAGTGGAGCGACGACAGCCGCGGCTTCGGTGTCGTGCCCCGTGACCGTGTGATCGGCTGCCTCCTCCTTAGGTACCGGAGAGGACAGACCTAACCGTCGAGGCAAAGTCGTCGATGTCGTGCTCGGTGGTGTCCCATGAGCACAGCCAGCGAACCTCGTTCGCGGCCTCATCCCACACATAGAAGGGGGTGTGATCCTGGAGGATCGGGATCGTATGGGCGGGCAGGGTGGCGAACACTCCGTTCGCCTCGACGGGCCGCTCGATGGTCAGCCCGGGAACATCGGCGACGGCAGCGGCTAGGCGCTGAGCCATGGCGTTGGCATGCGATGCATTGCGCCGCCAAAGATCATCGGTGAACAGGGCGATGAACTGGGCGGAACTGAACCGCATCTTGCTTGATAGCTGCATGTACTGCTTGCGGATGAAGCCTAGATTCTCGGTGACGCTCAAGTCGCCGCCTGTGGCGAGTCGGGGGTTGAGGATGACGACGGCCTCGGCGAGGATCGTGCCGTTCTTCGTGCCCCCGAACGACATCGCATCGACCCCGGCATCGGTTGTGATAGCTCGCAATTCCACTCCGAGCCCGGCGGCGGCATTCGCGATGCGTGCTCCGTCCATATAGAGGTACAAGCCGCGCCCGTGGGCGGTATCGGCAATCGCCCTGATTTCCTCTGGTGAGTAGCGGGTGCCGGATTCGGTCGACTGAGTGATGAGCACGACCTTGGGCTGGCTCTGATGGACGTCGCCAACCCGCCACTGCACGGCCTCAATCATCGACGGGGTGAGCTTTCCATCGGGTGAGTCGAGGGTGATCAGTTTGGATCCGAGTAGTTTCTCTGGTGCCCCAGCCTCGTCGACATTGATATGCGCGGACGCGGCGCAGATGACAGCCTCCCACGAGCGCATGAGGGATTGCATACCGATGACGTTGGAGCCGGTGCCATTGAACGTCATGAAGACGTCGACGTGCCCACCTAATTGCTCTCTGAAGAGTTCAAGGGCGCGCGCGGTAACCGAGTCCGCGCCGTAGGAGGGCGCATGTTCGGCGTTGGCTGCTGCAATGGCCTCAAGGACCGCCGGATGGGCGCCTGAATAGTTGTCGCTCGCCAAGGTTCTCATGCAGGGAACAGTATCAATGGCGGGAGAAGGTGCTCGCTGAGTAAAGTCGTCGCATGATCGCCTGCTACGCGCACGGAGTCAGCCGTGACGACCCGCTGTCCTGCCTCACCGTCGGCGAGATCGACGAACCGGTCACTCCCGAGGACTGGGTGACGGTTCACGTGAAGGCGGCGAGCCTGAATCACCACGATCTATGGTCGCTCAAGGGTCAAGCGCTTTCGGCCGAGCGGGTGCCGATGATCCTCGGGTCGGACGCGGCGGGGGTCACTGACGACGGCCGGGAGGTCATCGTGCACGGAGTCGTCGGCGATGTAGGAGTGGGGCAGGGCGACGAGACGCTAGACCCGCGGCGATCGCTGCTGAGCGAGGTTTACCCGGGCACCTTTGCCGAGCGAGTGCGGGTCCCGGCACGTAATCTCATCGATAAGCCGTTCGAACTTACCTGGGCCGAAGCTGCCTGCCTGCCCGTCGCGTACCTCACCGCCTATCGAATGATCAAGACCAAGTCGGCAACCTCGGAGGGTGACACCATCCTGGTTCAGGGTGCGGCCGGCGGTGTGGCGACCGCGCTCATCGTTCTTGGCAAGGCTCTCGGCCTAGCGGTATGGGTGACCTCGCGAACCAACGAGAAGCGCGAATGGGCCCTTTCGATCGGTGCCGACGCCGCATTTGAGAGCGGCGCGAGGCTCCCAGCAAAGGTCGATGCCGTCATGGAGACCGTGGGCGAGGCGACGTGGGATCA
Source organism: Bifidobacterium breve (assembly GCA_945901095.1). Classification (GTDB taxonomy): domain Bacteria; phylum Actinomycetota; class Actinomycetes; order S36-B12; family S36-B12; genus WLND01. The sequence continues at coordinate 18,902 of CAMDKQ010000023.1, read as the reverse complement.
CTCGTTGAAGTCGCTGCGCCCGGGCGGGACCATCGTGATCTCGGGTGCGACCTCGGGCGCCAATCCACCTGCGGATCTCAACCGGGTCTTCTTCCTGCAACTGAATATCGTTGGTTCGACGATGGGCACGGCTGACGAGCTGCGCGAGCTCGTGGACCTTCTCGTTCGCACGGGGGTTCGGCCGGTCATCGATCGCGAGTTGCCGATGGAGCGCGCTGCCGAGGCCTTTGAGGCCATGGCCGCAGGCGATATCCACGGGAAGGTTGTGCTCACAGCTCAGTAGCCGTTGGCCGTGCGTGCTACGGTGTGCGACGGAGGGTTGGAGATGAGCGACATCAAGACCGTCAGTCATCGTGAATTGCGCAATAACAGCGCCGGGATCTTGCGCGCTGTTGCTGCTGGAGAGAGTTTCATTGTCACTAATCACGGCTTGGCCGTCGCGGTGATCAAGCCCGTGTCTGTGCCGGACTATGCCGGACTCACTGCGCAGCGAGCGGATCGCACGAGGAGTCTGCGAGAACTCGAGCCGGCTGAGGGTCGCAGCGACGAGACAACGCAGCAATCGATTGACTTCCTTCGAGGGGAATCATGATCGTCTACTTGGAAACCTCGGCGGCTGCGAAACTTCTCAAGCGAGAGCCCGAGTCTGCGATGGTTCGCGAGTTCGTTGCCCAATTGATTGATGATGACCACCTTGTCGTGACCGGACGAATTCTTGAGACCGAACTGCGGCGCGTCGCCCTTCGCCAAGGCATCGAACAGGCGAAAGCGACTGAGGTTCTTGCAATGCTTGACGTCCTCGAGCATGATCAACCGCAGTTTCGTCAGGCGGGCACTGTCGGTGGCGACCAACTGCGAAGTCTTGACGCGCTGCATCTTTCGTCGGCCCTGCGGGTCGGTGCTGACGCGATGATCACGTTCGACGATCGGCTCGAGCGAGCCTGCGAGCTCGTGGGGCTACCGGTGCTGTCGGTTGCTGGCGCCTAGTCATCGTCTTCGACTCCGTCGTCGATACGCGCCAGCCATGTCGCGAGCCGTTCCACCGGGATCTCGAACTCCGGATTGAGGTCTACGAATTCCCGCATGCGCTCGGCGAGCAGGTCGATGCTCATCTCCTCATCGCCCCTGCGCCTCTGCAGCTCCTCGATGCCTCGATCGGTGAAGTACATGGTGGCTCCGTTCTAGCCGCGTGCGGCGAAGGCCTGCTCGACGATGGCCTGCTGCTCGGCATCGTGGCGGTGGTGGGCGCCGACGGCCGGCGATGAAGATGCGGGCCGGGTCACCCCGGAGATGGGCCGGCCGATGATTGCCGGCAGGTTCATTGCGATGAATGACCAGGGCCCTTGATTGGCTGGCTCCTCCTGCACCCAGCGGATGTCGGCGTCTGGCATGGCGTCGAGTTCAGGAGGGAGGGTGCGGTAGGGAAGGGGATACAGCCGCTCGACCCGGATGATCGCGACATCTGTCCGCCCCGTTGCCTCGCGATGGGCGAGGAGGTCGTAGTAGATCTTGCCGCTGCACAAGAGGACTGTGGTGACGGCGGCCGGATCGACCGAGTGGTCGGGGAGCATTGGCTGGAAGTGGCCGCTCGTGAAATCCTCGCGCCGTGACACCGCTGCCTTCGCGCGGAGCAGTGACTTCGGTGTGAAGACGACGAGTGGTCGGGTGAGCCTGCTGTGAACCTGCCAGCGCAGTAGATGGAAGAACGATGCGGGTGTTGAGGGCATCGCGACCGTCATGTTGTCCTGTGCACACAGTTGCAGGAACCGTTCGACTCGCGCTGACGAGTGATCTGGGCCCTGCCCTTCGTATCCGTGGGGAAGGAGGAGGGTAACGGCGGATCGCTGGCCCCACTTTTGCTCACCGGATGAGATGAACTCGTCGATGATCGTCTGAGCGCCATCGGCGAAGTCGCCGAACTGAGCCTCCCACATGACGAGGGCATCGGGCCGGGCCACCGAGTAGCCGTACTCGAACCCCATTGCCGCGAACTCGCTGAGGAGCGAGTCGTAGACGTAGAGCTTGGCATCGCCCCGATAGCACTGCTTGAGCGGCTTGTACTGCCACCCGGTCTCCTTGTCGACGATGACCATGTGGCGGTGGCCGAACGTTCCGCGACGCGAGTCCTGGCCGGCGAGGCGGATGACTTTGCCTTCGAGGAGGAGCGAGCCGACCGCGAGGGCCTCGCCCATACCCCAGTCGATTGCGTCGTCGGCGACCATTTGGGCACGCCGCTGCAACTGCGGTGCGAGCCGTGGGTGGACAGTGAAGCCATCGGGCATGTTCACCTGCGAGCTGATGACGGTGTCGATCTGCTCGAGAGTGATCGCGGTGGCAACTTCGGCAGCGGGGCCCTGCAGGGTGAGCTCGCGCTGGCCGGTGGCAATGATGTCGCGCGAGGCCTCCGAGAAGTGGGTGTCGTCGGTTTCCGTTCGGGTCTCTTGGAAGATTCGCTCGAGCTGCTCCTGGAAGTGCTTGAGGGCCTCCTCCGCCTCGTCGACCGTGATATCCCCTCGGCCAATGAGCGCTTCGGTGTAGTGCTTTCGCACGGACCGCTTGGCATCGATGATCGAGTACATGAGTGGTTGGGTGAGCGAGGGATCATCGGCCTCGTTGTGCCCGCGCTTGCGGAAGCAGACGAGATCGATGACGACATCCTTGGCGAAAGCCTGACGGAACTCGAAGGCGAGCCGGGCCACCCGCACCACGGCCTCGGGATCCTCGCCATTCACGTGGAAGATCGGCGCCTGTACCGCTCGGGCGATATCGGTCGAGTACACCGAGGATCGGCTGTACTTCGGGCTCGTCGTGAATCCGACCTGGTTGTTCACGACGATGTGCAACGTGCCGCCGGTGCGGTAGCCCTGGATTTGCGACATCTGCAAGGTCTCAGCGACCACGCCCTGCCCGGCGAACGCAGCATCGCCGTGCATGAGCACGGGAAGGATGTCAAAGACGCGATCTCGCGGCAGTTGGTCCTGCTTCGCGCGCACGACCCCCTCGAGTACCGGGTTGACCGCCTCGAGGTGCGAGGGGTTGGCGGCTAGGTAGACGGCGGTGGTGACGCCGTCGGGCGCAGTGAAGACCCCGGTCGTGCCGAGGTGGTACTTGACATCGCCAGACCCTTGGACCGACTCCTCGCCGTAATGGCCCTCGAACTCGCGGAACACCTGCGCGTAGGACTTTCCGGCGATGTTCGTGAGGACGTTCAGCCGGCCTCGGTGTGGCATCCCGATCGCGACCTCGAGGATGTCATCATGCGCTGCTGCGTCGAGGATCGCGTCGAGAAGCGGGATGAGCGATTCGCCCCCCTCGAGTGAGAAGCGCTTTTGCCCGACGTACTTGGTCTGGAGGAACGACTCGAGGGCCTCGGCCTCGTTCAGCTTGCGCAGGATACGCAATTGCTCGCTGCGATCCGGCTTACTGTGCGGAAGTTCGACATGATCTTGGATCCAGCGTCGCTGGTCGGGATCCTGGATGTGCATGTATTCGACGCCGATCGTCCGCGTATAAGAATCGCGCAGGACCCCGAGGATCTCACGAAGCTTCATCAGCGCACGGCCGCCGAATCCTCCGGTCGCGAACTCACGATCGAGGTCCCACAGGGTGAGGCTGTGCTGGAGGACATCGAGGTCGGGGTGCATCCGCTGGTGATACTCGAGCGGGTCGATGTCGGCCATGAGGTGACCGCGGACCCGGTAGGCGTGAATGATTTCCTGAACTCGCACGGTCTTGTCGAGGTCGGTTTCGTGGCTTGACGAGATATCCCGAGCCCAGCGGATCGGCTCGTAGGGGATACGTAGCGAGCGAAAGATCTCGCCGTAGAAGTCGTTGTCGCCGAGGAGGAGTTGGTGGACGCGGCCGAGGAACTCCCCGGACTGCGCCCCCTGGATGATGCGATGGTCGTAGGTCGACGTGAGGGTGAGGATCTTCGAGACGGCATTGCGCGCAATCGCCTCCGGTGATGCGCCCTCCCACTCTGCGGGGTAGTCCATCGACCCGACTCCAACAATGCAGCCTTGGCCGTCCATGAGACGCGGTACCGAGTGGTTCGTGCCGATCGTCCCAGGGTTCGTGAGGGAGATCGTCGTGCTCGCGTAGTCCTCGACGGTGAGCTTGCCGCCACGCGCCTTACGAACGAGGTCGTCGTAACTCGCCCAGAAGATCGCGAAGTCCATTGACTGGGCTCGCTTGATGTTCGGGACGAGGAGCTGCCGGCTGCCGTCAGGCTTCGCAAGATCGATTGCCAAGCCGAGGTTGACGTCGGGATTGAGTGAAATGGCGGGCTTGCCTCCCACTGAGGTGAGAGAGGCGTTCATCGCCGGGATTTCGGCTGCCGCGCGGACGACGGCGTAGGCGATCAGGTGGGTGAACGAGACCTTGCCGCCGCGGGCACGCGCGAGATGGTTGTTGATGACGATGCGGTTATCGATGAGGAGTTTTGCGGGGAGGGCGCGGACGCTGGTCGCGGTCGGGACGCTGAGGCTCGCCTCCATGTTCGTCACGACCCGCGCAGCCGCGCCGCGAAGGACGGTGACCTCGCCGCCCGCTGATGGCTCGGCGGGTACGGGGGGTGCTGCGGGTTCGGGAGACGGTGTGATCTGTGGAGCTAGGGCGACAGCCTCAGCGTGCGCCGCGGCCACTGGCGAGTGTTCTGCTGGGGCATAGCCCTCGAAGAACTCCCACCAGGCTGGGTCGACGCTGGACTTGTCCTTGAGGAACTGGTCGTAGATCTCATCGACGAGCCACTCGTTCGGGCCGAACCCGGTCAAGCGTCCGTCGGTGGGTTCGGTCGCCACTATCGGTCCTCTCGCACGCGCCGAGGTGGCGCATTCGACACTTGGATGCACGCTGCTGCGCTTGCTCAACAGTACTGCAGGCGCGAGGGTTGGGTTGTGGGACGCAGGGTCGCCTACGGACGCGGGGACGCGAGGGTTCGAACGATGGAGGCTTGGCATGGGTGAGTTGGATGGCGCGAAGGCGGTCGTGACCGGTGGCTCGCGCGGAATCGGGTTCGCAGCCGCTCGCGGCATCGGGCTCCTAGGTGCGACGGTCGTACTCGTCGGCCAGGATGCCGATCGCGCAGAGGCCGCCGCCGAGTCGCTCCAGGCCGAGAACATCGACGCGATCGGCACCTCGTGCGATGTCGGCGATTATGAGAGTGTCGATGCACTTGCTGCGAGACTCGGACCTCTTGCCGAGGTCGACATCCTCGTGGCGTCCGCCGGGGTCATGAGCGAGCGAATGTCCAAGACCCTTCGTACGACCGATGAGGAGTGGCGGCGGGTCATGCGGGTGAATCTTGACGGAGTATTCAACGTGATGAACGTGTTCGGCCCGGGCATGGTCGAGCGGCGGCGCGGCCGAATCATTGCCGTGAGCGCATGCCTGGGCAGATTCAGTGGGCCCGGCACGGCGGGCGGGCTGGCCCCCTACCGGGTGAGTAAAGCCGCGGTCAATGCGCTCGTGAAGAACCTTGCCACTGAGATGCAGTTCGGTAAGCGTGGTGTGCTCGTCGATGCCATGTGCCCGAACCATTGCCGAACCGACATGGGTGGCCCTGATGCCCCCCGGTCAGCCCAGGAGGGAGCGGACACCATTGTCTGGCTTGCAAGTCGACCAGCGCTGAACCCGGATGATTCGCCGGCTCCCTCGGGCTTCCTGTGGGAGGACCGGGAGATCATTCCGTGGTGAGCCAATCGCGGTGATGGACCGTCAGGTGATGTCGCGTCGCATTGTCGTGGTGGATGCGATCGCGCCGAGGATCACCGCATATCCGATAAGTACGGCGGCACCGGCACCGACGGAGAGCACCTCATTGCCGCCGCGTCCGGACACATTCGTGGCCTGAAGGACTGCATCGAGCGCCCCGCCGGGGAGCCACTTGCCGATCCAGTCGACGAACACGGTGAGGAGTGCCTCGACGATAAGCACCCAGATGAGTGCTCCGACCACGGCGGCGACCTGGTTGCGGATGAGCGCACCGACGGCTACCCCGACGAACGCGTAGATCGCGAACCCGAGGACGACACCGCCGAGGATCTGCAGGGCGACTCCGGTGTCGATCGGCGCGTGCGACTTGCCCGCGAGGGTAAGCGTCGCCAGCGTGATCGCCGTGGCGAAGGCGATGAGGCCGATCACGGCGCCGATCGCGAGGAAAGTGATGCCCTTGGCAATGAGGACACGTGAGCGACGAGGAGTGACGAGCAACGTCGACGTAATGGTCATGTGGCGGAACTCACCGGTCATGGCAACGATCCCGAGGATGAGCACGAAGATCGAAGACGAACCTGCGGCCCCGAGGATGTTCGTGACGTATTCGGGGTTCGTGAGGAGCTCGTCGTTGTTCTCGACCCCCATTGCCCTTGGTGTGAGGTAGACGAGCAGAAAAACATTGAGAGCAGTAAAGAGGACGACGGCGAGCGTGAGAAAAAACAGCACCTTCGTTGTCGTGACCTTGCGAAGCTCAGATCGCAGGAGCGGCATCATGCGGTTCCTCCAGGGGTGCCCGTTGCGGTGAGTTCGAGGAAGAGCGACTCGAGGTCATTGGTTTGTTGGGCGAGCTCGTGGAGTTCGACGCCAGCAAGAAAGGCCCTTCGACCGATGTCGCTCGGAGTGAGCCCGGTGACGAGGATCTCATCGGGGCCTGTCGGGTCTAGGCCTGTCGGTGGGCTGCCGTCACTCGTGACCTGGAGCGCGGTGATGAGTGCCTCTCGTCGTGGGGTGCGCACGCGGACCCGGACGGCCCCATTCCCTGCAAGCTCAGCGAGGGTGCCGGCTTGGACGAGGGAACCTCGGCTGATGATGACAACGTCATCGACGGTCTGTTGGACTTCAGAGAGCACGTGGCTGGAGACGAGCACGGTCTTACCCTCGCGAGCCAGCCCGCGCAGGAGCCCGCGAAGCCAGGCGATGCCCTCCGGATCGAGGCCATTGGCCGGCTCGTCGAGGATCAGGATGCCTGGATCGCCGACGAGGGCAGCCGCGAGGGAGAGCCGCTGGCGCATACCGAGCGAGAATCCGCCAGCCTTGCGTCCGGCTGAATCGGCGAGGCCAACGAGCTCGAGGACTTCGTCAGCACGCGACTTCGGCAGACCGAGAGCGTCGGAGATGACGCGAAGGTGCCCACGGGCTGTTCGGCCGGGGTGGAAGCCGCTCGCTTCCAATGCTGCACCGACGATCATTCCGGGGTGGTCAAGGTCTCGGTAGACGTGACCCCCGATGCGGGCAGCGCCACCGGTTGGGCGCACGAGCCCGAGCATGCACCGAAGGGTCGTGGTCTTTCCGGATCCGTTGGGGCCGAGGAAGCCGGTGACCCGGCCCGGTTCGACGCTGAAGGACAGGTCTTGGACCGCATGCACCTTGCCGAATCTTTTGGAGAGGTGTTCGACGGTGAGGGCTTGGCCGATTGTGGGCATGGTGGAACAGTAACGGTGTCTCATGGCTCGTCCGATTTTATCCACAGGGGATGTCCGACGTACAGTTAGATCGTGCGTTGCGCCTCCCTCCCGTCCGTGATCCAACCGACGTCAACTGTGCGCTTCCTCAGCGTTGTTGCCGCCCTCGTTGCCGTGCTTCTTGGCGTTGCAGGGGCACTCGCGGCGCCGGCGACCGCTGCGAACGGGGTTCCTGACGCCCCAGTGATTACGACCGTGGCAGGTGGCGCTGCGAGCGGTCAACTCGCGGTCAACTACACGCCCCCCGGTTCCGATGGGGGCGCTCCGATCACCGGCTACGAGGTTTCGCTCGACAGCGGCACCACCTGGTTTCTGTGCTCAGGCACCGTGGGCGTCTGTCCCCTTCTCAACCTTGTCAATGGCCGGCCCTACACCGTTGTTCTGCGGGCCACAAGCGCCGCCGGCCCCGGCCAGACGAGTGCGCCGGCGTCCGGGACCCCGTCACTGCCCGTTGGTGCAGATCCCGACAAGCCGGTTCGCCTTCCGAGCCCGCGTGTGCGCGTCGGCGCCACCTTCAACGCTGCGAGCAACAGCCTCGGCGTCGATGGCACGACCACGAAGCTGGGAGTCGGAACCCTTCCCAAGTTGCGGTTCTCGCGCGCAATCCCGGATAAGGCGGCCGCCGAGCGGCACCTCGCAGTGACTGCCACCTCGAATGTGACGGGCGTGACGAGTGCCATCCGCGGATCGTGGGGGTGGGTGGATGACCGCAGCGCGATATTCAGGCCGGCGAGGTTCTGGCCGGGTAATTCGACCATCACGATTACCTCAAGCCTCGACGGCGTGGTCATGGGCAAGTCAGGAGGCGACTTCGTCGTGGGTGCGAAGAGCCTCGGGACGAGTTACGACTTCCAGACGGCGCGATCGCTCATCGCGCGCGTCGACGGCGCTACCCGAATGATGAAGGTTTATATCGATGGGGATCGGGTGCAGACCTTTCCCATCTCGCTCGGCAAGAGTGGTTGGGAGACCCGTAACGGAGTCAAGGTGGTCTCGACCCAGAAGGAGCCGAAGCACACGTACACGAGTGTTGCACTCGACATCGACCCCAATGTCGAGGAGCCGTATGAGCTCAAGGACATCCCTTGGAATACTCGACTCACTCCCACCGGCGAGTTCATGCACGCCGCACCTTGGGCTCTGTCCCGCCTCGGAAGGTGGAATGGGTCGCACGGTTGCACGAACATGCGTCTCGAGGATGCGAAGTGGATCTATGACGTGACCATCCCCGGCGATGTTGTTCTCTACACGAACACAGGTGGCACGACCGTCGAGCCGGGCAACGGGCCCGGCGGGCTCTGGAACATCCCAGCGTCGCAGTGGCTGGCGAAGTCAGCACTCGTCAGCGTCACCGGGTCGGTTGATACGTCAAAGATCACCGGCCCGTCGTCGAACCTCCCATCAGCAACCGCATAACTCTGTCAGGGTCGGGGGGATCAGCGTGCGACTGCTTCATACATCCGATTGGCATCTGGGCCGATCGCTCCACTCAACATCGCTGCACGCCGCGCAGGAGCAAGCCGTCGGCTTCATCGTTGACCTCGCGGTGACGGAGTCCGTCGACTGCATCGTCATAGCCGGTGACGTCTTCGATCGAGCCATCCCACCGATTGAGTCGCTGAGGCTCCTGAACCGAGCGATCGATGCCCTTGCCGCGGCCGGGGTCACGGTCATCATCACCGCCGGCAATCACGACAGCGGCGACCGCCTTGCGACCTACTCCGGTGTGCTCGCCGAGGGGGTTCACCTCGTCGGCTCCCTTGACGCGGTCGGAACATCGGTCACCCTCGAGGACGAATTCGGTCCGGTTCTTGTCTACCCGCTCCCGTATCTTGAGCCTGACGTTGCGAGGGTCAGCCTCAGCGGAGATGACGAGCCTCTTGAGCGCAGTCATGAGGCGGTCATGCGCGCAGCGGTCGACCTAATCCGCCGTGATCTCGCCGGCCTCCCAGTCCCGACCCCCCGCGCGGTGGCCATTGGGCATGCTTTCGTGGCGAATGTCCGCAGACCCGAGGAGTGGACCGACGCTGGTGGCACCACCTCGGAGAGCGAGCGCGATCTCACCGTCGGGGGCGTTCAAGTCGTGCCGGCCGGAGTCTTTGAGGGAGCCGGCCTGCAATACGTGGCGCTCGGCCACCTGCACCGCGGGCATGAGGTCTCGGGCGGCAACACCATCGTCCGCTACAGCGGATCCCTCCTGCGCTACTCCTTCTCCGAGGCAGCGCACGACAAGCACGTCGTCATCGTCGACATCGGGGCACCGGGCTCGGCATGTGAGATTCGGGAGGTGTCGCTTCCGCAGCCACGCCCCATGAGCCGCTTGCGCGACCCCATCGACGCACTCCTGTCAGATACGTACGCCCACGCGCGCGATCACTTTGTCGAACTTGTCGTCACCGATGACGCTCCGCCCGAGCGTATGCACGCGAGGCTCGATGCCGTGTTCGCCTACGCCCTCAGGAAGAGCCATGAGCCCGCGAATCGCGTCTCGCTCGAGCGCGACCGCGGTGATGCCAGGGGCAAGGAGCCACTTGACGTGATCGCCGACTTCCTGCGGAAGGTCACCGGTGCCGTCCCTGACGATGCCCAGCTCGCGATCCTTCGTGCGGGCTACGAGGAGTGCCGCTGATGCGCCTTGAACGGCTGCGATTTGCTGCGCTCGGCCCGTACGCAGGCGAGCATTTCATCGATTTCGAGATGCTCGGCGGCAGTGGTCTGTTCATCATCGAAGGCCCAACCGGGGCTGGCAAGTCGACAATTCTTGATGCGATCGTCTTCGCCCTCTACTCCGATGTTGCGGGGGAGGGTTCCAACAAGCAGCGGCTGCGGTCGGGATTTGCCGACCCTGGCTCCGAGTCGTTCTCCGAGGTCGAGTTCAGCAGTTCCTCGGGCCGGTATCGGGTCCGCCGCACGCCGGAGTACCTGACCTCCAGGAGACGCGGCGAGGGTGCCGACGTGAAGGTCGCATCGACTATTCAGGTGTGGCGCGCCACCGGCGAACAGGGGTGGGAGCTCGTCTCTGGGCGCCATCGCGAGGCCGAGATCGAGATCCAGCTGGTGGTCGGACTCGACAAGAGTCAGTTCCTCCAGACGGTCGTGCTTCCGCAGGGGGAGTTCGCCCGGTTCCTCAAGGCCAAGAGCGCCGAGCGCCAAGCCATCTTGGAGCAGGTGTTCGCAACGGGCGTGTTCGCCCGACTGCAGGACTGGGCCGATGAGCAGCGCCGGGTGGCTGAGCGAGAGATCACCGTGTGCACCGATCGGCTCAGGGACACTCTGCAGCAACTCGTTGGCCGGCTCACGGACCCGGAGTTCGCCGAGGAGCGGTTGACGCTCGGCGATGCGGCGTCCACCGCAGAGGCTGTGGCGGAGTCGATCGTGCGAGTGTCAGCCATAACTGCCGCTCGTCTGGAGCGCACCGCTGGCGCGGTTACCTTGATGGAGGTTGAACTCGCGCAGCTCGAAGATGTCGTGAAACGGGTCCGCGAATGGCAGGCGGCTCGACGGACGCTCGCCGAGGCCGGTCAGTCGGCAGTGGAGGCCACGAATCGCGTTTCAGCTGCTCGCGATATCGCCGACAGACACGTCACGAGCCTGGCGGCCCTTACTTCACAGGTCATTGATCTCGAGCACCCGAACGAGGTCTTGACCCAAGTCGACGAGGCGATCGGGTCACTCCGCGAGGTGGTGGGCCAGGCGCAGGCGCGTCCGGGACTCCTGCTAGACGTTGATCGACTCGAACGCGAGGCCGATGATGATGATGCGACCTCCCAGCGGCTCACAGTTGAACGTGAGCGAGATATCCCGACCCGGTTGCTCTGGTGCACTGCAGAACTCGAACAGCGGTCGCGGGAATTTGAGGAGGCGTACTTCGCTGCGAATGCCCAGCGGGAAGCCCTCATTCAGGAACGGGTGGATGGCATGGCGGGCGAGCTTGCCGACCGGCTCATCGGCGGCGGGCCGTGCCCAGTCTGTGGCGCGACAGAGCATCCGCAACCAGCCGTTGCCTCTGAACTGGCCGTCACGCCGGCGGATATCGAGGCGGCCGGACGGCGCGTCGAGTCAGTCTCCGCGAAGCGGCTAGCGATCATGCCGGACGTAACTGCGGCTCGCGCGCTCACGAAGCACATGGTGGCCTCCGCAGAGGAGGCCGTTGACGTGGCAGGCGATCCGGCAGCGGTGCTGGCCGAGGTGCAAACCCGTTTGGCGGTGATTGCTGAGGAGTTGCCTCGGCTTGCCGAGCGTTCCAGTGCGAACCGGACGCTGGCCGTGCAGCAGGCAGAGGCGATCGCGGCCATCGATCGGAAGCTGGGCTCTGCATTGGGCGGTTTCGCCACAGTCGAAGAGCGGCTGGTGGCGGTAGCGGCGATGCGGGCCGATGTGGTCGTCCTGCGGGATGCAATCGACCTGCAGGTGTCAGCGGTGCGAATCGAGGTTCATGCGCAGGCGGCACTGGCGAACCTCGATGAGCCAGTGCACGATGAGCCCGTCGAAGGCATGGGCTCGCTTGAGGAGCAACTCGCCGCGGCGAGGGCAGCACTGACCGACGAGGTGAGCGCGGCACACGCTGCGCGCAGGCTTCACGGGGACCTAGAAGCGAAGACCACAGCGGTAGCCGAGGCCCAAGCAAAGCGGGATCTCGCCGCGAGTAGCGGGGCGTCTGTCATCTCGCTGGCTGACACCCTCAACGGTCGGGGGGCAAATCAGCTGGCCCAGCCCCTGAAAGCCTATGTGCTCCAGCAGATGTTCGATGAGGTGATCGAGGCTGCGAACACCCGGCTTTCGGGCATGCTCGAGGGCCGGTTCGCGCTCGTCGACACTGAGCAGGCGCAGGGCCGTGAACGGATCCTCGGCCTTGGGCTCGCGATCGAAGACCGGTTTACCGACTCGGTGCGTAGGGCCGATACCTTGTCGGGCGGTGAGACCTTTTGTGCGGCATTGGCACTCGCGCTCGGTCTCGCCGACACTGTCCGCGCCCATGCGGGCGGCATAGACATCGGCATGCTCTTCGTCGACGAGGGTTTCGGGTCACTCGACCCAGATCGACTCGATGACGTCATGTCCGAACTCACGCGATTGAGGGCGGACGGAAGGACGGTCGGAGTGATCAGTCATGTCTCGGAGATGAAGCGATCGATCCTCGAGCGCATCAGCGTTCGACCGCTCGATCCCGGGTCGGGAAGCACACTCAGCGTCAGTTGGATGGGGGAGTAGATGGATTCATTCGAGCAGGGCCTATCGATGACGATCGACCCGTCTAAGACCGCCGACGGTTCGTTTCGTGCCTCTTGGCCGGTCCCCGATGAATGGCAGCAGGGGAGGGGTGCATGGGGCGGGCTCGTCGTCGGCGCCACGATCCGGGCGCTCGCCCTCGTCAATCCGGAGCCGGGGAGGACCGTCCGGACGATCTCGTCTCACATGTTCGGACCAGTACCCAACGGCGACTGCGTGATCGAGGTGGCACCCGTCCGCAGAGGCGCTGCCATGTCGACCTGGGCCGTGAGCATCTGGGATCCGAGCGGTGCCCGCTGCACCGAATCGATCATCATCACAGGAGGGGCTCGGGGCGAGGACATCGATTGTTCTGAGTGGGGCACCGCGACGATGCCGACGGCACCGGACTGGCAGCAGGTGCCGGCTGTGCCGGTCGCGCCACCCATGGGACCGGTGTTCGGTCCCCACCTTGAGTTCCGGCCGATTGCCGGCATCCCCTTCTCGGGGTCCGAGGCCAGAGCGCTCGGTTGGTCGCGGTTCACCGAGCACTCGGCGCCGCAGGAGGAGCGCGGGTGGACGGCAGAGGAGTTGCTTGCCATCGTCGACGGGTGGTGGCCAGCAGGCTACGTTCGCCTTAAGGCGCCGCGAACCATGGCAACTGTGTCGTTCAGTGCCCACCTCCTCGCCGATCCGGCGAGCGTTCCCATCGGTGAACCCGTACTTATGGAGAGCGCGGTGACCTCGGCCTATGAGGGCTTCACCTCGGAGATTCGCCGGCTTTGGAGTGTTGACGGCCGGGTCCTCGTCGAGAATCTGCAGTCGATTGTCGTCGTGAACTGAGCAGGGCACCTGCAGTCGCCGGTTCGCGGCAGTGTGGAATGTTTTCGACGCACTTGACGTTCAAAACGGGCTCATCGAAACCGGCGAACCAGTGTCACTCTGATCCCGTCGGATTAGTTTGCTATGGATTTGTATATGGACGTATCTGATCCGACTCGGTCGGTGACTTCGGCGCTTGATGGGCCGATACTGGCCGTGCTCGCGTCTGCGGGTCGCCCATTGACGGTGGGCCAGGTCGCCAACCTCGCTGTGCGGGGGTCGGAGATTGGCATTCGACGCGCGTTGGCGCGGCTCGTTGAGCAAGGGATTGTTCGCGCCACGTTGATGGGGCGCAACCAAGTTCACGAACTAAACCGGAATCACATCGCGGCAGAGATCGCCTACTTGTTAGCGGGCTTGCGGAATGAGTTGTGGCGGCGTTTCCGTGAAGAGTTCTCCGGCTGGCGGCCGATGCCGCGATATGCCGCAGTCTTCGGTTCGGCAGCCCGAGGAGATGGCGACGAAGGAAGTGACATTGATCTGCTACTCGTGCATCCACCGTTTCCCGGCGAGAAGCGCCCGGCGCGGGTGAAAGCGAACATCCGCGCTGAGCTTGCTGCCTCATTTGGTCAGGCGTTGTCGGTCAGCGACGGTACCAATGCCAGGCAGCGTTGGGATGCCCAACTCGATCAGTTGCTTGACCGGGTTGAGTTATGGACGGGGAACAGGCTTCAGGTCGTCGACATGGGGTTCTTCGAATGGCGGCAGGCCTCTGCCGACCGCATGAGGCTACTCGAAGACGTGCAACGTGACGGGATCGAACTGCACACCACGCGGGTTGTCACCCGGTGGTCGTCGGAGGCTACCGGCCGTGGCTAAGGCATCACGAACTAGGCCAGCATCAAAGCAGGACGCTCGCACCCGCCTACGCACGGCACAGGCTTACCTCGAGGTTGCGGATCTGGTGGCAGCGGAGGAGGAGCGTTCCGAAATGCCGCGAGCGATCTAATGCAGTCCGCCACGCCTGACGGCAAGACCATGGCAGTCGCTCTCGCACGGCTGATTGATCTCAAGGATCAGGCTCACTCCGGTGTCACCCCAGTGCCCTCAGTGGGCGCTATTCAGTCCCGACGCCCTCACTACGGGCCTGGAGCGGGCCCATCAGTCGACTGCGTTCTGCACCAGGGCTTCCTTGACACATTCGCGGAGCGTGCTGCTGCGCGTCCCTAGAACTCGATCATCTTGGAAATGTTGAGGATTCGCTTCACGTAGGCCTCGGTCTCGGGGTACGGCGGAACGCCGTCGTACTTGCGCACCGCGTTGAACCCGGCGTTGTACGCGGCGAGGGTGTTCTCAAGGCGCTTGCCGGCGACGTCCTTGACCAGCCCCCGATTGACGCAGTTGAGGAGCGCGGCCGAGTGGATCGCATCGGTGGGGTCCCAGACACTAGAGACGCCATCACTGTTGGCGTCGATCCCGTACTGGGCCCAGACCTCGGGCATGAATTGGGCGATACCTTGGGCGCCCGCCCCGCTCACGGCCCTGGGGTCCCAGCTGCTTTCCGCCGCGATCTGCGCCGCGAACACTCTCACCGGGACCTGAGGGCACAACTGGGCGGCCTCCCTAATGACCGATCGATACTCGGTGGGCACGACCACGGGGCCGATGACGCCCGCCTTTCGGGCGACGGGCAGTGCCCACCAGACGACAGCCCCCGCGATGCCCGCGAGGACAAGGAGTGCTGCCGTGATTCGCACCCCGGACGGACCTCGCTTCGACATGGGTCCACGGTAACCCGCGCGGGATGGCAACCGCGAATGCCCCGGGCGCGTACCGTGGGGTTGTGACGATAGAGCCCGGTACGCCGCCCGCAGGCCATGACTTGAGCCGAGAAGACCTCGAGGGCATGTTCGAGAAGCGCCTGGCGGAGGCGTTCGCGGCCCTCGGAACCTTCAACCTCGCAGTCTTCGGGAAGACGGGTGCAGGCAAGTCGACGCTCGTCAATGCCATCTTTGGTCGCGATGTCGCCAGGACTGGCGTGGGGCAACCGGTGACGAGGGGCCTCGTTTACCACAGGCACCCTGACGGATTCCTCGGGCTGTATGACTCCGAGGGATTTGAGACGGGCACAGCCGGTAACGTCATTCTCGAGGGGCTTCGAGTCCTCGTCGCGGACCATGGTTCGCGGCCGGTGGACCAGCGAATCCACGCGGCCTGGTACCTCGTGCGGTGGTCCGACCGCCGATTCGAAGGCGCCCAGGCGGAGTTCGTCCGTGCACTCCGTGACCTCGGGCTACCGGTGATCGTCGTGATGGCGCAGGTCCCCACCCGCGACGGGGTCATCCACCCCGACGCCCTCGAGTTTGCGCGCTACATCGAGGGACTTGGCCTGCCGCTTGCGCCGAACGGCCGCGTCGTCCTCACGAATGCGCTCCTCGACGTCTTCAGCGGCGCTCCGGTGTTCGGACTCCAGCAATTGCTCGACGCCACTTACGAGGTGGTTCCCGAGGTTGCTGAGAAGGCGCTGACGGCGGCGCAGGTTCTGGATATCGGGCGTAAAAAAAAAGTGGTCGCTGGCATCGTTAACCAGGCCGTCGTCATCGCCGCTGGGATCGGTGCGACCCCGATCCCGTTCACTGATGCAGCACTCCTTATCCCCAACCAGGTAACGATGATCGCGCGCATCACTGCGGCTTACGGCCTGCCGCCGAGCCGGTCGAGGGCCATGGCTGCGGCGGGGTCAATCATCCTGACCGGCGGAGCAACGATGGCGGGCAAATACGCAGTCACGAACCTGATGAAACTGGTGCCTGGGGGGGCGATCGCGGGCTCGGCGATCTCGGCGACCGTTGCCGCTTCGCTCACCAAGGCCGTGGGCTTGGCGTGGTCGAGGGTGTGCGAGTACGCGGTTTCGCTTCCAGACGACCAGCGTGACCGGTTCCTCGAGAGCGGCGAGGTCACCCAAAAGTTCGTTGGGTTCATGAAGGCCGGGGGAGTCGCTTCGGCATTTGGGGGACTCGGACGCAAGGGCGGTTCTTGATCATCCTGAGGCGTGTTGTTGCCGCGGCAGCGGTCGTCGGCGCGACGGCCCTCATGTGGTCCGACCGTGCCGTCGGAGTCTGGCAGTCGATCGTCGACGTCGCCCTGCGGTCGAACGAGGCCGTGACCTCGACCGTTATGGAATCGAGGCAGTGGGGCGACGCCGATCTCCACGTTGCAGTGTGGGGAACGGTCGCGGTGTGCGTTTTGCTCGCGCTGCCGTCGCCGCGTGCCCGGTGGCAGGGGCTCATGTGTCTGCTCGCATGGAGCTGGTTCGTCGAACTAGCGCAGCCCTGGTTCACCGAGATCCGCAGCAGGCAACTTGTCGATGCGATAGGAAACACGGTGGGGATCATCGGGGCGTATGCGGTGATGTCGGTCTGGGCGAGGATACGCAGGTCCCGCGGCAATACAGGCACATTCTTCGCCGGGAGCGAACGGACGGAAGGTCTGGCTGCCGGGGAGCGTTGACGTAGAGACAATAGGGAAGTCGACCATAGGAGGGCCTCATCATGCGACCACCAGAGGAGCTGTATTCCATCCACAGTGAGCCGTCTTCTGTTGACGGACCCGTTCTCGTCTATGCGTTTGCCGGGTTCGTCGATGCTGGCGCGGGCGTTCGACTGGCTGCTGATCACCTGCTGGCCTCATGTGAGCACCGGCTCATTGCCACCTTCGATGTCGACGAGGTCTTCGACTACCGCGCGAGGCGACCGCGGATGTCGTACGTCGTTGACCACTTCGCGTCCGTCGAGATCCCGCAGATCACCCTGCACGAGGTGACCGACTCCAGCGGCGTTCCGTTCCTTCTGCTCGTCGGTCCTGAGCCTGACTACCAGTGGCAGCGGTTCATCGCGGCGGTCGAGCAGATCGTCGACCGGTTCGGCGTCCGGCTCGCCATTGGCCTGACCGCGGTCCCGTGGCCGGCCCCCCATACCCGTCCGCTCGGCATTACCGTGCACGGAAGCGAGCCGTCGCTCCTCGAGAACCACCCATCAGTCCTCGGCGAGATCGAGGTGCCCGGGCATGTGTCGGCGATGCTCGAACTGCGTCTCGGAGAGCGCGGCACCCCATCAATGGGGATCACCGCGCAGGTTCCCCACTACCTCGTCCAGTTCGAGTATCCGAATGCTGCCACCGCATTGCTTGACGGTCTCGCGAACGTCACGGCCATGAGTGTGCCGAGGGGAAACCTCGTACCGGCTGCCGCCCGAGCCGAGCGTGAGATCGCCCAGCAACTCGAGGGTAACGACGAGTTCGCGACCGTGGTCTCGGCCCTCGAGCAGCAGTACGACCAGATGGCCCACCTGCAGAGCGGCGCCGGTGGCGGGCTCGCGGATCTAGCCCCGGCTGGCGGAGTGCCGTCGGGCGATGAGATCGCGGCGATGGTGGAGGAGTTTCTTCAGGGGCTCGCGGGCGAGGCCGACGAAGGAAAGATGGAGGGTTAGCCGCTCTTGCGGCGGAACTCCCGCTTGCCGCCGGTGCGGTTCGACTGGTCCTTCCCCGACTGCGACCCTGAGTCACCTGAAGTCGCTCCGTAGCCGCCCTTGCTGTTCTTTGCCTCCAGCGCGAGGCGGAACCTCTCGCGCGGATCATTCGGGTCCGGAGCGCTCGGGTCAGGGCTGGTCGAGGGTGAATCGGTCGTTGCCATGGGGAGAGTCTCGCACCCGCGGGCCTGCGGGCCGGACGCCGGTGTCCTTGGCCCTCGCGGTGCGGGCCCGGCCCGCCTGCTCCTGGGCCACCTGAGTTGCGAACTCCGAGTCGAGGTGCAGGCCGCTGATCCGCACCGGTCCCTTGGTGGAGTCGACATGCACCGATGCAAGGCCCAGGGCCCGTTCCCATGGCCCATCGGTCAGCCGGACCGACTGGGTTCGCGCATGCAAAATGTAGGAGCCGTGGCGGGTGATGCGTCCGGCCCTTGTAGCGAAGACGACGTCGGTCCACGCCACCGCGAGTTGCCCCCACTGCACCGGTGAGCGCCATCGGGCGCGAGGCGGCGCCGTGCACCACATGAGGTCATCAAGATTGACTCCCGGCAACACCCGCTCGATGATGCGCGCGGCGGTCACGCGGTCGGAGACGGGGGTGAGGATGGTTTCCTCACGCTCATTGTCGCCTGTATCGACGCCCGCGACGTTGAGTTGGACGCGGACCCAGCCCTGACGGCGCCATAGGAGCGGCTCGACGAGGCTGACAGCTTGTACGCGTCCCACCGGCACTGTCCGCATCTGGGTCTGGGCGAGCCCGAACCGAAGCCGCAGGCCATCGGGTGACTCGGCGACTGTGAAGTTGAAGTACTTCATGAACTCGGTGGCGATGAGGAACGCGGGGACGCCGCCTGTGACGATGGCAAGCGGTATCCCGCCCCAGCCCTCA
>CAMDKQ010000022.1 GCA_945901095.1 Bifidobacterium breve | reverse complement strand
TGCGCAAGCGAATAGTGATCATGCTTGGCGGGCCGGTGATGAACCTCGTCCTTGCATTCATCCTCTTCGCGATCGTGCTCGTCGGCATCGGCCTGCCTCAGCCGTCCCTTCAGGTGAGCGCCGTCGTTGCCTGCACCCCGTCGCTCGCGCTGCCCACGGGTGATCCGCTGCCCTCGGGACAGTGCCCGACTGGCACCGTCGACTCACCGGCCGTGGCATCCGGACTGCTCGCTGGTGACACCATCGTTTCGCTCAATGGTTCCCCGGCGAGTCAGTGGGACGATGTCACCGCGTGGATCCGAAGTCACCCCGGCGCGACAGTAGACCTCACCATCGATCGCGAAGGGGCGCTCATCCCGCTGCCCCTCGTCGTCGCCCAGGTCGACCGACCCATCTACGACGAGGCGGGCAAGGCGACAGGTGAGACCGTCGCCTCCGGCTTCATCGGGATTCGCCCCGACGTTGAGTACGTGCCCCAGCCGTGGTCCGCGGTGCCGGCGTTCATGTGGGACATCACGGTGCGCTCGGTCGAGGCGCTCATCACACTCCCGATCAGGCTCTATGAACTTGTCTCCGAGACGCTCATCGGTGGGGGAGAGCGCGCGGTTGACGGCCCGGTCAGCGTTGTGGGCGTGAGTCGCCTCGGTGGCGAGATTGCAGCGATGGACGAGCCGATCGTCGCGAAGGCCGCGACCTTCCTGAGCCTCGCGGCATCGCTCAACCTATTCCTGTTCCTTTTCAACCTGCTGCCGATCCTGCCCCTTGACGGAGGGCACGTGGCGAGCGCGCTGTACGAGGGCGCTCGCCGTTCGATTGCGAAGGTGCGGCGACGGCCCGACCCTGGCCCGGTCGACACAGCGCGGTTGTTGCCGGTTGCCTACGTCGTGGCGGGCATGCTTCTCCTCATGGGCGTCATCGTCATCTGGGCTGACCTCGTGAAGCCGATCACCCTCGGCTGACCCCTTCAGGGTTACCTGTCAGGTGTGGGAAAGCCAGGGTCTGCCGGTTGGCAAGCACTGGCAGGGGGGATCAGGGATACTTGGTACGTGACGATCAGCCTTGGCATGCCAGCCGTCCCCCCTCCCGTGCTCGCCCCGCGCCGTAGGTCGCGGCAGATCCTCCTCAAGCACCCGACCCATCCGGTGCTCGTGGGCGGTGACGCGCCGATCAGCGTCCAGTCGATGTGCACGACGCTCACCTCCGACGTCAACGCGACCCTGCAGCAGATCGCCGAACTCACGGCATCGGGCTGCCAGATCGTGCGCGTCGCGGTGCCGAGCCAGGACGACGCCGATGCGTTGCCGCAGATCGCTCGCAAATCCGGCATTCCGGTCATTGCGGATATCCACTTCCAGCCGAAGTATGTGTTCGCCGCGATGGAGGCCGGGTGCGCCGCAGTGCGGGTGAACCCCGGCAATATCAAGGAGTTCGACGGCAAGGTCGGCGAGATCGCCCGGGCGGCCAAGGACACCGGCACTCCGATCCGCATCGGAGTCAACGCCGGCTCACTTGATAAGCGACTGCTCGCGAAGTACGGCAAGGCCACCCCCGAAGCGCTCGTCGAGTCGGCCCTGTGGGAGGCGTCGCTGTTCGAGGAGCACGACTTCCGCGACTTCAAGATCTCCGTCAAGCACAACGACCCGGTGGTGATGGTCGAGGCATACATCCAACTTGCTGAGCAGTGCGACTACCCGCTGCACCTCGGGGTCACCGAGGCAGGCCCGGCATTCCAGGGCACCATCAAGTCAGCCGTGGCCTTCGGTGCGCTGTTGAGCCGTGGCATCGGCGACACCATCAGGGTCTCGTTGTCGGCGCCACCCGTCGAAGAGATCAAGGTTGGCAATCAGATCCTCGAATCGCTCAACCTCCGTCAGCGCGGCCTCGAGATCGTCTCGTGCCCGTCATGTGGGCGAGCGCAGGTCGATGTCTACACCCTTGCCGAGCAGGTGACGGCCGGACTCGAGGGCCTCGATGTTCCCCTGCGCGTTGCCGTCATGGGCTGCGTCGTTAACGGGCCAGGCGAGGCCCGAGAGGCCGACCTCGGAGTGGCGTCAGGAAATGGCAAGGGCCAGATCTTCGTTCGCGGCGAGGTCATCAAGACCGTGCCCGAGTCGCAGATCGTCGAAACCCTTATCGAGGAGGCAATGAAACTCGCCGAGGAGATGGGCGGCCTCACCGGCGCGCCCGTTGTCACGACATCCTGATCTCAGGAAACCCAAGCCCATGGTGATGAGGTGACGCGGGTCGGCGTGCGCGCCATTACGAGTGACGACCTCGATTCGGTTCACCGTCTGCTTCGCCGTGATCCGATCGCCCACTGTTTCGCCGATGCCCGGGTGCGCGCTGGCGGTGCGGACCCATGGCGGCTCGGTGCCGATGTGTGGGGCTATTTCGCAGACGGCACGCTGCAGTCACTGCTCCACTACGGCGCAAACACCGTCCCCGTCGAGACCACGCCGGCGGCGCGGGCGTCCTTCGCCGACCGGCTGCGGACGTCGCCGCGGCGCTGCTCGTCCTTCGTCGGACCCGCCGCTGAAGTCCTCGATCTGTGGCGCCTCCTCGAGCCGGCGTGGGGGCCGGCCCGCGAGGTGAGAAGCAATCAGCCGCTGCTCGCGATGGCGAGTGACTCACCTCGAAAGGCTGATGCTGCCGTGCGGCGCGTCGACATCACCGAGATCGACATCCTGCTCCCGGCATGTATCGACATGTTCACATCCGAGGTAGGTGTCTCGCCGGTAGCCGGTGCGTCCGGTCCCGGCTACCGTGCCCGCATCGCTGAACTCATCAGGTCCGGTCGTGCATTCGCGAGGATCGACGATGGACGCGTGATCTTCAAGGCCGAGGTCGGCACGGCAACCGATGGCGTGTGTCAGGTGCAGGGGGTGTGGGTCGCGCCCGAGTTGCGCGGCAGGGGCCTGGCCGAACCAGGCATGGCCGCTGTCGTCGCGCTCGCCCGCGCATCAATTGCTCCGACCGTGTCCCTGTATGTCAACGACTTCAATACATCCGCCCGCAAGACCTATGCAGCGGTTGGGTTCGAGCAGGTAGGAACCTTCGCCACCGTCCTGTTCTAGCGCAGGCGCCGATATCCTTCGCTGATGCTGAGAATGTCGAGCCTCTTCCTTCGCACCCTTCGAGATGACCCGGCAGACGCAGAGGTACCGAGTCACCGCCTGCTCGTCCGCGCCGGCTACGTCCGTCGCATCGCTCCAGGAGTGTTCTCGTGGCTGCCGCTCGGCTACATCGTCTACCGCAATGTTGAGCGCATCGTTCGTGAGGAGATGGACGCCGCAGGATTCCAGGAGGTGCACTTCCCCTCGCTGCTGCCGCGTGAGCCCTTTGAGACAACGGGCAGGTGGACGGAGTACGGCGACACACTGTTCCGGCTGCAAGACCGTAAGAAGAACGATTACCTGCTCGGCCCGACCCACGAGGAGATGTTTACCCTGCTTGTGAAGGGGGAGTACTCCTCATACAAGGACCTTCCCCTCGTCATCTACCAGATCCAGACGAAGTTCCGCGATGAGGCACGACCGCGGGCTGGCATTCTGCGCGGCCGCGAGTTCGTCATGAAGGACTCCTACTCGTTCGATGTCAGCGACGAGGGACTGACAATCTCCTACGGTCGGCACCGCGACTCCTACATCAAGACCTTCGAGCGGCTCGGGCTTGAGTACGTGATCGTGTCGGCAATGTCTGGAGCCATGGGCGGGTCGGCGAGTGAAGAGTTCCTAGCCCCGACAGCCGTGGGCGAGGACTCCTTCGTGCGTTGCTCGTCATGTGACTACGCCGCAAATGTCGAAGCCGTGCAGACCCCCGCGCCAGAGCCGGTCGATGCCAAAGGGGTCCTGCCCGCGCACGCGGAGGACACCCCGGGAACGCCCACGATCGAGTCCCTCGTCGCAGTCTCGAATGAACGTCCGGATCTCGCGCGCACTGATCGAACTTGGACTGCAGCGGACACCCTCAAGAACATCGTGTTCACCGTGACGAATCCCGACGGCACCTCCTATCCGCTGGCCGTGGGCCTGCCGGGTGATCGCGAGGTCGACCTCAAGCGGCTCGAGGCGGTGCTGCAACCGGGGGTGCCAGGCCAATTCGACGAGGCCGAGTTCGCACGGCACCCGTCGCTCGTGAAGGGGTACATCGGGCCGGGATCACTCGGCGAGTCGAACGCGTCGGGCATCCGGTTCGTCGTCGACCCGCGTGTTGTCACCGGAACGCGCTGGATTACCGGTGCAGACATCCCCGGCAAGCACGTGTACGACCTCGTTGCCGGCCGTGACTTCACCGCAGACGGCGTCCTCGATGTCGCCGAAGTCCGCGAGGGCGACGAGTGCCCGGCGTGCGGGGGATCACTCCTCCTGGCTCGGGGCATCGAGATCGGGCACATCTTCCAACTCGGCCGCAAGTATGCCGAGGCATTAGGCCTGCGAGTGCTCGACGAGCACGGCGATCTCGTCACCGTCACGATGGGCTCCTACGGTATTGGCGTCTCGCGCGCTGTCGCGGCCATCGCCGAGCAGTCACATGATGACAAGGGCCTCATGTGGCCCCGCGAGGTCGCGCCGGCCGACCTCCACCTCATCGCCACGGGTAAAGACGATGCTGTGTTTGAGGCTGCGGAGGAGATTGCCGCGGCGCTCGAGGTCGCCGGTGTCCGCGTCCTTCTCGACGATCGGCGGGGCGTCTCGCCAGGTGTGAAGTTCAACGACTCGGAACTCATTGGAATTCCGACCATCATGGTTGTCGGCAAGCGGCTCGCAGAGGGCTTCGTCGAGGTGAAGGATCGCCTGACGGGGGAGCGAACCGATCTCAAGGTGGGAGAAGCCGCAGCCGCCGTAGCGGCCATGTGCGGGCGATGACGTCAACCATCCACGCGGTTATCTTCGACTGGGGCGGAACTCTCACGCCGTGGCACGACATCGACCTTTTCAGCCAGTGGTATGCATATGCCGAGTTTTACGATCCGGCGGACGCGAGCGGCCTTGCGCAGCGCCTCCTCGATGCTGAGCTCGATCGGTGGCGCGTGCTGCGCGAGACCAAGGGCGCCGAGAGCACAGGTGCTCTTGACGCCATGTTCGTGGGACTCGGCATCGATGTCACGAGTGCCCTTCACTTGCGTGCACTGGGCAACTACCTCGACTTCTGGGCGCCACACACCATCGCCGATCCCGAGGCGGCCCCGCTCCTAGGTGAACTGCGCGGCATGGGCCTGAAGATCGGTGTGCTGAGCAACACCATGTGGCCGCGTTCGCACCACCAGGAGGTCTTCATGCGGGACGACCTCATCGATCTCATCGACGCCGCTGCCTACACGAGTGAGATGCCGGTTGCAAAGCCACACGAGGAGGCATTCCGGACTATCGCAGGTTCGCTCGGAGTTGACCCGGTGGATTGCGTGTTCGTGGGTGATCGACTCTGGGACGACATCCATGGGGCCCAGCAGGCCGGGATGCGCGCGATCCTCATCCCCCACTCGAACCTGCCTGCGGTGCAGGTGCCCGACAACTCGGCGGTGCCTGATGCGGTGGCCCACCGACTCGGCGAGGTCCTCACGATCGTCAAGGCGTGGCGTGAGGACGGCCCCAACCGCGCATGATGGCGTCGCTCGACCTCGGCACGATCGTGCTTCTGTGCATCGCGGCAGGGGCCGCCGGATGGGTCGATGCCGTCACCGGCGGCGGCGGGCTCATCCAACTGCCATCGCTTCTCATTTCGATGCCGAACGGGTCACCGGCCGACGCTCTCGGAACCAACAAACTGTCGAGCATTATCGGCACGAGCGCTGCCGCGACGACCTACCTCCGGAATACCAGAATCGACCTACGAACGGCACTTCCGATGGCTGGCGCCGCGTTCGTCGGGTCAGCCATCGGCGCGTTACTCGCCAGCCGGATTCCGGCCGCCTCGTTCCGTCCGATCATTCTTGTCATGCTCATTGGGGTCTGGCTGTGGACCTGGCTCAAGCCCGCGATGGGAACGGTTGAACAATTGCGTTGGGAGGGGCAGCGCCGACATTACGGAGTCGCCGTCATCGCTGGCCTGGGCATCGGGTTTTACGACGGACTCATCGGTCCGGGCACCGGGTCTTTTCTTCTCATCGTTCTCGTCGCCGGACTTGGGCTGTCATTCCTCAAGGCTTCAGCCACCGCGAAGATCGTCAATGTCGGCACGAATGTGGCTGCTCTCATTGTTTTCGGGATCACCGGCTCGGTCCTGTGGTTGCTCGGGCTCCTCATGGGGGCATGCAACCTCATTGGTGCGGTTATCGGCGCACGCACGGCGATTGCCAAGGGCAGCGAGTTTGTTCGGCGGGTGTTCCTTGTCGTCGTCGCCCTGCTCATCCTTCGGCTGGCATGGGACGTGTTCGCGGGCTGATCAGGCTTGCGGGAAGGCTTGGGTGATGCCGCCCCAGGCGATCGCACGGGTCGCGCATTCCATCGCGGCGGTGACAGCATCCTCGCGCGCCGTGCCAGCGGTGGAGGCCGCCAGATCCGCATACTGGCCGACCATGCGATTCTCGACGAACACGGCGAGCAACTTCGCGGATGCTGCATCCTCCACGGGGAATGGAAAGTCGTAGGCGATGCTCGCTGCGACGATGACCGGGGCCTGCGACTGAAGACGATCGCGCCATGCCCGGTGGTCGGCAAGAGCCTTGCGGGCACGGTCCGTTGTCGTGCCCCGGACCTGGGATCCGATGACCCCGTAGGCGTAAATGCAGGCGTCCTCGCCCGAGATGGCCGCTTCGATAGGGGTAAGACTCATGTCGCGAGCATTTTTGTGAGTGCCGGGGCGTGGGACGCCTCAGATGCGGCAATGAGGGCAAGGAGCCTCGCAAGCTCAGGGTTGGTCGCGGCAACGCACGAGGTGCGACGCGACTTTGCGGCCTCCCGCTCCGCGTCAGCGAGCACTGCGACGGCGGTCCGTGCATCGGAGGCGGCGACGGGCGCTTGAGTTGAGGGTCCCGTGACTCCGAGGGCCTTGAGATGGTCAGCGTGCTGGTCGAGGATCGGTGCCAGCTCGGCATTCAGCTGCGGAAACGCTGCAATGAATGCCTGGTACTGAGCGATGAGTGCCTGCTCAGCCGCGGCAACTTCGGTAGCGATGGGGTCGTCTGCCGGTCCCGAGGCTGCAATGCCGTCGCCGCAGGCGGCCAGAACTCCGGCGCCTGCGATACCACTCGCGGCGACAAGGACGGCCCGACGGCTTACCTGCTGTTCGAATCCCACAGGCACACAATGGCATGGGTCTTCGCGAGGCTGAACGCAGGTAGACTTGCCTAGACGTTCGCTGCCTAGCGGCGTCCGTTTCACCACCGCTCAGCACAAGAGAATCCGCATAACAGAATCGGCATTGGAGGCCCCATGGCTGCGTCCGTGGAGATCATCCGAGGGGCGCTTATCGACGTCCTAACGACCATCGGTGTCGACCTCGAGGATCTTCAGATCACCTCGGCAGGCCGCCGAGAGGTAGTCCGGGTCGTCGTTGATCGTGACGGCGGCATCGACCTTGACCTCATCGCGGATATCAGCCGGCGGATCGCCGAAATCCTTGATGTTCCGCCGTTTGGCGATGAGTTCGACGGCATGTATGTGCTGGAGGTGTCGTCGCCGGGGACTGACAGGCCACTCACCGAGGCGAAGCACTGGCGTCGTGCCCAGCACCGACTTGTCGAGGCGACCCTCGTCGACGACTCCGTCGTGACCGGCCGCATCGTCCACGCCGACGCTGACGCGGTTGATATCGAGCAGGCTGACGGCGAGCTGCGTGCGGTCCCGATGAGCTCCCTGCGCCGGGGTGTCGTCCAACTGGAGTTCTCACGGGCAGCATCTGAATCAGCGGACGAGGAATAGGGGACAAGCATGGACATCGACGTCGCGGCGCTTAAGGGACTTGTACGCGAAAAGGGCCTGTCACTTGATCTCGTCGTGGAAAGCATCGAGCAGGCACTTCTCGTTGCCTATCGCAGTACCTCGTCTGCGGCAGAGCGCGCGCGCATTGAGCTCGATCGCAAGACCGGCCACGTGGTTGTCTACGCGGCCGAGGTCGACGATGAGGGCATAACTCTGCGCGAGTACGACGATACGCCCACCGGATTCGGCCGGATTGCCGCGACGACAGCGAAGCAGGTCCTCCTGAACCGACTGCGCGAGGCCGAGGGCGACGTCACGCTCGTGGAATTCACCGGCCGAGAGGGTGACCTGATTTCCGGGGTCGTCCAGCAGGGAACAAACCCGAGGATGATCAGGGTTGACCTGGGCAAACTCGAGGCGAATCTCCCTCCGGAGGAGCAGGTGCCGGGTGAGTCCTATGCCCACGGGACCCGACTGAAGTGCATTGTCACGGGCGTGCGCAAGGGCTTCAAGGGTCCGCAGATCACCGTGTCGCGGACGCATCCAAATCTTGTCCGACAGCTCTTCGCGCTCGAGGTTCCCGAGATTGCCGACGGCACAGTGACGATCAACGCGATCGCCCGAGAGGCTGGTCACCGGACGAAAATCGCGGTTCGATCGACGGTTCCGGGGGTGAACGCCAAGGGAGCGTGCATTGGGCCGATGGGCCAGCGCGTGCGTCAGGTGATGTCGGAGCTGTCGGGTGAGAAAATCGACATCGTTGACTTCAGCGATGACCCAGCCGAGATGATCGCACATGCCCTGTCGCCTGCCCGGGTCTCGCAGGTCATGATCGTTGATCCCGTCGCTAGGGCCGCCCGCGTCATCGTGCCGGACTACCAGCTCTCATTGGCGATCGGCCGTGAGGGGCAAAATGCCAGGCTCGCGGCTCGCATGACCGGATGGCGTATTGACATCAGGTCTGACGCCGCGGATACAGAGGAGACGATCAGGGTGCAGCCCGAGGAATCCTGATCGAAAACAAATTGGATCCCCGCCCACTGACGCGTTCTGTGCGCACCTGCATCGGGTGCCGCGAGCGAGAGGAGTCCTCCGTCCTTCTGCGGGTTGCGGTTGAGGATGGCCGAATTGTCCCGGATATACGGCGACGAATTCCCGGGCGTGGTGCATGGATCCACGAGCGGGCGGCTTGCGGACTCGCGGCGACCCGCAGACGGGCCTGGGCGCGCGCACTTCGACAGCAGGGGACTCTCGACTCATCGGCTGTGCAGGAATACCTCTCCGCATGGGTATAGTTGTCCACCGGACCCGGGCAGAAGCTCGCCGTCCATCCACCCACAGGTCGGGAGCCCTTGATGAGGACCAACACCCGATGAACGCGCGGAAATGATCATGCGTCGTTCGCACTAAGGCCCCGGGTGGCAAGCCCGGGCCAAAGACAGGAGAGTCATGTCGAAGGTTCGGGTCCATGAGCTAGCAAAAGAGCTTGGTGTAACGAGCAAGGATGTCCTTGCGAAGCTTCAGGAACTTGGTGAGTTCGTAAAGTCGGCTTCGTCGACGGTGGAAGCGCCGGTTATCCGCAAACTTAAAGAGGCGATGCCGGCCGCTGCGGTGCCGGCCGAGCCGGCACCGGTGAAGAAGGCCACGAAGGCGGCACAGCCTGCTGCGGAACCGGCGGCCCCGGTTATTGCCGAGCCCCCCCCGGTCGTGGCGACTCCCGTGCTTGCCACCCCAGCTACCTCGGGCCCGACCCCAGCCCGTCCGGTTCCAGCGCGGCCCGCTGCGGAGCCAGCCGCAGGCGTTGACCAGCAGGGGTCAGTCGCTCCGTCGCCCGCCGTTGATGCAGCCCCGGGCTCGCAGGCCGCCTCGGCGCCCACACCCGGCTCGCTTGCAGGCGGTCCTCGACCGGCACCCGGAGGTCCGCGCCCGACTGGCCCGCGTCCGGGCAACAACCCCTTTGGCGGAAGCACCGGGATGGGCCGCACTCCTGCGCCCCGTCCGGGCAATAACCCCTTCGGCGGAAGCACCGGAATGGCCCGGCCCGCATCCCCGAGCGTCCCCGGCGCACCACGCCCGAACCCCGGCACCATGCCTCCCCGTCCTCCGGCGCGCCCGGCGGGAACGGGTGGCCCGAGCAGAGGCCCCGGTGGATTCCAAGGTCGTGGACCCGGCGGACCAGGTGGTTCCGGGGGTCCCAGCCGTGGCCCGGGGGGTAGCACCGGATTCCAGCAGCGGAGTCCCGGTGGTCCCGGCGGCGGCGCTGGTGCTGCTGCCGGTGCACCTGGCCGCGGCCCCGGTGGCCCTGGTGGATTCCAAGGTCGACCAGGGGGCAGCGGTCCGGGGGCCCGTGGAACGACAGCTGGTGCATTCGGTCGGCCAGGTGGTCGACCGTCTCGTGGCCGCAAGTCCAAGCGCGCGAAGCGCCAGGAGTTCGACAACATGCAGGCGCCGTCCATGGGCGGTGTTCGGATCAGCCGTGGTTCGGGCGAGACCGTGCGGCTTCCGCGTGGATCGAGTCTCACAGACTTCGCTGACAAGGTGAACTGCATGCCGGCTGACCTCGTGAAGGTGCTCATCGAACTCGGTGAGATGGTGACCGCGACCCAGTCGATCGATGACGACACCCTGCGACTGCTTGGCGAACACCTCAACTACCAGATCGAGGTCGTTTCGCCTGAGGATGAAGACCGCGAGCTCCTCGAGTCGTACCACCTCGAGTTCGGCGAGGACGAGGGTGCGGATGAAGACCTCGTGGTCCGCCCGCCGGTCGTCACCGTCATGGGTCACGTTGATCACGGAAAGACGCGTCTGCTCGATGCAATTCGAAAGACGAACGTTCTTGGCGGCGAGGCTGGTGGGATCACACAGCACATCGGTGCGTACCAAGTCTCGACCATGACCAAGGAGGGTGAGCGGAAGATCACCTTTATCGACACCCCGGGCCATGAGGCGTTCACCGCCATGCGAGCCCGTGGTGCGCAGGTGACCGATATTTCGATCCTCGTCGTGGCTGCTGACGATGGCGTGAAGCCCCAGACCATTGAGGCACTCAACCATGCCCAAGCCGCAGGCGTCCCGATCGTGGTCGCTGTGAACAAGGTCGACAAGGAGGGCGCGGACCCGACGAAGGTCCGTTCGCAGCTCACCGAATACGGCCTCGTCGCCGAGGAATTTGGTGGCGACACGATGTTCGTTGATGTGTCGGCGAAGGCTGGTACCGGCATCGAGGCGCTCCTCGATGCAGTGCTCCTCACCGCAGATGCAGCGCTCGACCTGAAGGCGAATCCGAATCAGGATGCGCAGGGCGTGGCGATCGAGGCTCATCTCGACCGCGGTCGTGGTCCGGTGGCAACCGTGCTCGTTCAGCGCGGCACCCTGCGCGCCGGTGACTCGATCGTCGCGGGCGATGCGTACGGTCGCGTTCGAGCAATGCTCGATGACGAAGGCAATCCCGTTCAGGTCGCTGGCCCGTCCTTCCCAGTGCAGGTGCTCGGTCTCACCTCGGTTCCGGGAGCGGGCGACAGCTTCCTCGTCGTCTCCGAGGATCGCGTCGCACGCCAGATCGCCCAGACACGTCAGGCACGGGAGCGCAATGCTCTCCTCGCCAAAAACCGCGTGAAGCGCTCGCTCGAGGACTTCCTTGAGTCGATCGAAAAGGGCGAGGTTGCCGAGCTCACCCTCATCATCAAGGGCGATGTCTCCGGTTCTGTAGAGGCGCTCGAGGATGCGCTGCTGAAGATTGATGTCGGCGAGGAGGTAAGCCTCCGTGTCATCCATCGAGGCGTAGGCGCGATCACCAAGAACGACGTCACCTTGGCCAGCGCGTCGAAGGCGGTCATCATCGGATTCAACGTCCGAGCTGAGGGCAAGGTGGCCGAGCTTGCAACCCACGAGGGTGTCGATGTTCGCTACTACAGCATCATCTACCAGGCGATTGATGAGGTTGAGGCTGCACTTCGGGGCATGCTCAAGCCGGAATACGAGGAGGTGCAACTCGGTACCGCGCATGTCCGCGAGGTATTCAAGTCCTCCAAGTTCGGCACGATCGCCGGTTGCCTGGTGCAGTCTGGGGACATCAAGCGCAATGGCAAGGCGCGCCTCATCCGTGATGGCGTCGTGGTGGCGGAGAACATTGCCATCGCCGGCCTACGCCGGTTCAAGGACGACGTGACCGAGGTCCGAGAGGGCTACGAGTGCGGCATCAACCTCGGCAACTTCCAGGACGTGAAGGTTGAGGACGTCATCGAGACCTTCGAGATGCGGGAGAAGCCGCGCAAGCCCTAGCCCACCCCCGTCTGCCGTTTGTCCCACGACATGGGGCATTCGACAGAATTCGGCTCCGTTTCCCGGCATTTCCCCCGTTTGGCCCCTCTTATGGGACAAACGGGGGAAAGCATGGGACAAGCGGAGGGTGGGGTCGACGTTCATGGTTGATGGTTTCGGAATTTGCAATTCGCCGGTCAAGGAGGCTGGAAATGAGCAGCGAGGCACGGCAGCGCAAGATGGCGGACCGCATCAAGGTGATTGTGGCGGAGTCGGTTGAGCGGCGAATCAAGGACCCGCGGCTCGGCTTTGTGACGATCACCGATGTCCGTGTGAGCACGGACCTGCGGGACGCTTCGGTCTTCTATACGGTATTTGGTGATGATGAGTCACGCCAGAGCACAGCGGCGGCTCTCGAGTCGGCGCGAGGCATGCTGCGCACCGAGGTCGGCCGCCAGACCGGACTTAAGTTCACCCCTTCCCTGGCATTCTTCCCAGACGCGATTCCCGAGAATGCCAAGCTCGTCGACGAGTTGCTCCGCGCGGCGGCAGAGGCTGATGCGCACGTGCACAAGCAAGCGGTGGGGGCGCAGTATGCAGGGGAGGCTGATCCTTATCGTCACCCTCGAGTAGAGGACGATGACGAGGTTGAGGCCCTTGAGGGCGGGGAGTCCGTCGTCGAGATCGATGTCGACGGAGCCGACAAGAGCTCGTGATTCCAGCGGGCCTGCTCGTCATTGACAAGCCGAGCGGCATCACCTCGCATGGTGTGGTGAGCGTCGTGCGGCGCACCCTGCACACCCGCAAGGTGGGCCATGCCGGGACCCTCGACCCAATGGCGACGGGTGTGCTCATCCTCGGCGTTGACCGTGCAACGCGCGTACTGGGCTATCTTGCGCTCAGCGACAAGGAATATCTCGCGACGATCCGTCTCGGTGAGGCGACCGTGACCGACGATTCCGAGGGCGATGTACTGTCGGCCGCGGACTCGGCGGTGCTTCGATCGATTAGCGATGAGGTGATCGCGGCCGAGGTCACCGTGCTCACGGGCGAGATCGATCAAGTGCCGAGCGCAGTCAGCGCCATCAAGGTCGATGGTAAGCGCGCCCATGCCCTCGTTCGTGCGGGTGAGGATTTCGTGCTCAAATCTCGGCGGGTGACCGTGCAAGGCTTTGAGGTGCGGGTCATTCGACGCGGCTTGGACTTCATCGATCTCGACGTTGTCGTGAATTGCAGCACAGGTACCTACGTGCGGGCGCTCGCCCGAGACCTCGGGGAGGCGCTTCAGGTCGGGGGGCACCTCACCTCCCTGCGGCGATCGCGGGTTGGATCGTGGTCGCAGGATGAGGCCGTGGACTTGCAGGAGTTCGTGGATTCGGCGGACCCGGCCGGGTATCTCGTAGGCTTAGATGCTGTTGCGGCGCGGGCATTTCGGACTCGAGAGGTGACGAACGCCGAATCGGAGTTCATTCGGACCGGGAGGATCATTCCGTGGGCCGAACCGTCTGGGTCCGACCCGTTGCCCGCCGAGCCGGTTGCCCTCGTCACGGATCAGGGTCGGCTGATGGCCCTCGCCCAACGCCGCGGAGCCAACGCCAAGTACCTCGCTGTGTTCGCGGAATAGGGTGACGTCCGTGGACGGAGGTCAGATGAGCGGGTCCGTGGTCTGCGTCGGCGTATTCGACGGAGTCCACCGCGGCCACCGTTCGCTCATCGCGCAGGCCCGTGTCGAAGCCGACCGAGCCGGACTCCCCCTTGTCGCCGTCACCTTCTGGCCACATCCGGCTGCCGTGCTCCGGCCGGCCGATGCACCGAAGTCCCTCGCGACGATCGATGGTCGCGTCGAACTGCTTCGCGCCGCGGGCGCGGACGACATCGACGTCCTGCGATTCGACGAGGATCTTGCTGCCCTCACCGCAGAGGAGTTCGTGCAGCGCGAGCTTCTCGACCGGCTCGGAGCAAGGGTGGTGGTCATAGGAGAGAACTTCGTGTTCGGCGCGCATGCCGCGGGCAACGTCGAGGTGCTGCGTGAGCTGGGATCCACCCTCGGATTCGAAGTGCTGGCGGTGCCGCTGGAATCCGACAGCGAGCCGTGGTCCAGCACCCGCATCCGCCGGCAGCTTGCGGCCGGTGAGATCGCCGAGGCGAATCGAATCCTTGGCCGCCCGTACGTCGTGGAGGGCGAGGTGGTCCACGGCGATCACCGTGGCCGCGAGCTCGGGATCCCGACGGCGAACCTGCGACCCGAGGGCAATCCGGTCATCCCCGCCGACGGTGTCTACGCCGGGTGGCTCGATGCTGGCGGCGAACGGATGCCTGCGGCGATCTCAATCGGGCCCAATCCGCAGTTTGCAGGCGAGGACCACCGAATCGAGGCCTATGCGATCGACCGGACGGGCCTTGATCTCTACGGCCAGCAGGTCAGGGTTGAGTTCATCGACTACCTGCGGCCCCAGGCGGTGTTCCCTGACGTCGAAAGCTTCATGGCGCAGGTCTGGGCAGACGTCGCATCAGCTCGCGAGATCGTCGGCGAACCCTGACGAGCGCCGCTACGGTCAGAGCAGGGTGAACGGGCTGGTATCCTCACGTGTCGGCCGCAGGCTGGCGCATCCAGACGGTCGCGAAGCGGGCGCTTTGCGATTCGTGTCGAAGACGAACAGTGCGTTGATCCCTCGGGGATCAGGGCGCGCCCGAGAGGAACAGTGCAGTGGACGCAGCAACGAAGCAGGGGATCATCGCAGAGCACGGCTTCAAGCCGGGCGACACCGGATCACCTGAGGTACAGATCGCGCTCCTCACCAAGCGCATTCAGGAGCTCACAGAGCACCTCAAGACGCATAAGCACGACCATCACAGCCGTCGCGGCCTGCTTATCCTTGTTGGACAGCGCCGCCGCCTCCTTCAGTACTTGGTGAAGTCAGACATCTCGCGCTACCGCGCGATCATCGAAAAACTCGGTATCCGCCGATAAAGTCTCGCGGGCCTGGCTGGTGTATTCCGGCCAGGCCCGTGTAGTAAGCACCGCCAGCACGGCACACGACACAACTGAATCCGAAGCAAGAATCCGAAATCCGGGGCGCAGCGATCAGGCGCCAGTCCGTCGGTCCTCGGTAGTGACCTCCGGGGGAGCGGCCCGCAAAGGGCGCGACTCCCGTGGGCCTCGATCGAAGACCGCCACCGGCCGCGAGACGCGTGCGCCCTGTACATGAGAAACAGGAGGCACCCGTGGAGGGTCCCCAGATTGCCACAGCGCAAGCCGTTATCGACAATGGGTCGTTCGGCACGCGCACGATCAAATTCGAGACGGGGCGGTTGGCGCGTCAGGCCGCAGGCTCCGTCGCTGCATACCTCGATGACGAGACCATGCTGCTTTCCGCAACCACCGCGGGCAAGCAGCCCAAGGATCAGTTCGACTTCTTCCCTCTGACGATTGACGTCGAGGAGCGCATGTACGCCCTCGGGCGAATCCCCGGATCGTTCTTTCGTAGGGAGGGCCGTCCGAGCGAGGACGCCATCCTCACCTGTCGCCTCATCGACCGCCCGCTGCGTCCGACCTTCAAGAAGGGCCTGCGCAACGAGGTTCAGGTGGTCATCACGGTCATGGCGCTCAACCCCGTTGACCTGTACGACGTTCTCGCGATCAACGCTGCGTCCGCATCAACGCAGTTGTCCGGCCTGCCGTTCAGCGGTCCGATCGGTGGCGTCCGCGTCGCGCTCATCAACGGCCAGTGGGTCGGATTCCCGACCCACGACCAGCTTGAGGACGCCGTGTTCGACATGGTTGTCGCGGGTCGCATCGCAGGCGATGACGTTGCGATCATGATGGTCGAAGCGGAGGCGACCCTTCGGACGATGGAACTCATCGCCGGCGGAGCCAAGGCTCCGACCGAGGATGTCGTGTCCGAGGGCCTCGAGGCGGCCAAGGTGTTCATTCGCGCGCTGTGCGTTGCTCAGCAGGAACTCGCAGCCCAGGCCGCGAAGCCGATCGTCGAGTTCCCGATCTTCCTCGAATACCAAGATGATGCATTTGATGCCGTCGAGGCCGCATGCGGCGCCGACGTTCGCCAGGCACTCACCATCGTGAGTAAAGCCGATCGCGAGGCTCGCCTTGATGAGATCAAGGCCGATGTGCTGGCGAAGATTGGTTCGAGCTTCGAGGGCCGCGAGAAGGAACTCGGTGCTGCACTTCGCTCGGTCACCAAGAAGATGGTCCGTGATCGCGTGCTTCGCGACAAGATTCGAATCGATGGCCGGGGGCTCGCCGATATCCGCACACTCAGTGCGGAGGTCCAGGTGCTGCCTCGTGTTCATGGTTCAGCGCTGTTCGAGCGTGGTGAGACCCAGATCCTCGGCGTCACGACCCTCAACATGCTCAAGATGGAGCAGCAGCTCGACACGCTCAACCCAGAGAACCGCAAGCGCTACATGCACAATTACAATTTCCCGCCGTACTCCACGGGCGAGACGGGCCGCGTTGGTTCGCCGAAGCGCCGGGAGATCGGCCATGGCGCACTTGCCGAGCGGGCGCTCCTGCCCGTGCTCCCCAGTCGCGAGGAGTTCCCTTACGCGATCCGTCAGGTGTCAGAGGCGCTCGGCTCGAACGGTTCGACCTCGATGGGATCGGTTTGCGCATCGACAATGTCGCTGCTCAATGCGGGAGTGCCGCTTCGGGCTTCGGTTGCCGGCATTGCTATGGGCCTCATCTCCGGGGAGGTCGACGGCAAGACGGAGTATGTCGCTCTCACTGACATCCTCGGTGCGGAGGACGCGTTCGGCGACATGGACTTCAAGGTTGCCGGCACCCGCGAGTTCGTTACCGCTCTGCAACTTGATACTAAGCTAGACGGTATCCCGGCATCAGTTCTCGCTGACGCGCTGCAGCAGGCTCGGAGCGCCCGGTTCAGCATCCTTGACGTGATGAATGAGGCGATCGATGCGCCTGATGAGATGGCCGCAACCGCACCACGCGTCATCAGCGTCCGGATCCCGGTCGACAAGATCGGCGAGGTGATCGGCCCGAAGGGCAAGATCATCAACCAGATTCAGGCCGACACCGGCGCTGATATATCGATTGAGGACGACGGCACCATCTACATCGGCGCAACCAACGGCCCGTCGGCTGAGGCCGCCAGAACGGCGATCAACAACATCGCGAACCCGACGATGCCCGAGGTGGGCGAGCGCTACCTCGGAACGGTTGTGAAGACCGCTGCATTCGGCGCCTTCATTTCGCTCATGCCGGGTAAGGATGGCCTCCTGCACATCTCGGAGGTCAAGAAGCTTGCCGGAGGCAAGCGCATCGACAAGGTCGAGGACATCCTCAACGTCGGTGACAAGGTGCAGGTCGAGATCAAGGAGGTCGACTCGCGCGGCAAACTCTCCCTGGTGCCCGTGCTTGAGGCTGGGGACGCTGCGGCAAGCGCCGATGCCTAAGGCGACCACGCGAACACTGCTTCGGGAGGGCGACGGCGGACTTGTCCGCCGGACCGTCCTCCCGGGCGGTTTGCGCGTCATCACCGAACAGGTGCCAGGTGTTCGTTCGGTGTCGTTCGGGGTCTGGGTAGGGGTTGGCTCGCGCGACGAGACGCCCGCGCAGATGGGTTCAGCGCACTATCTCGAACATCTGCTGTTCAAGGGGACGACGAAGCGGTCGGCGCTCGATATTTCCGCCTCCATCGAGGCGGTGGGCGGTGACCTCAACGCCTTCACCACGAAGGAGTACACCTGCTTCTACGCGCGGGTGCTCGATACCGACCTACCGCTGGCCGTCGCAGTCGTGAGTGATGTCGTGACC
This sequence comes from Bifidobacterium breve, assembly GCA_945901095.1. GTDB lineage: Bacteria > Actinomycetota > Actinomycetes > S36-B12 > S36-B12 > WLND01. The sequence goes on along the minus strand of CAMDKQ010000022.1, from coordinate 4,277 downwards.
GATGCGCTCATCCTCGCTGCGGATGTCGAGTCCGAGCGTGGTGTGATTCTCGAGGAAATCGCCATGCATGACGACGATCCGAGTGACATCGTCCACGATGAGTTCGCCGCAGCACTGCTCGGAGATACACCACTTGGTCGCCCGATTCTTGGCACTGCTGAGACCATCGAAGCCATCCCGAGGGCGGCGATCAACCGCTTTTACCGCTCGCGATATCGGCCCGAGACTATGGTGGTTGCCGCTGCAGGGAACCTCGATCATGCAACGGTTGTTGCTCAGGTCCGCGAGGCTTTCGCGCACGTGCTCGATGCCTCCGTAGAGGTGGCGCCCACGCGGCGAAAGGGTAAGCCCCGGGTCCATGGCTCCAGCGTGCGTGTCGTGAACCGGGCCACTGAGCAGGCACACCTTGTTCTCGGGGTTCCCGGTTTCACTCGAAGTGATGATCGTCGCTATGCGCTGGCGGTGCTCACGACTGCGTTCGGCGGCGGGATGAGCAGCCGGCTGTTTCAGGAGATCCGTGAGAAGCGCGGCCTCGCCTACTCCGTCTACGCATATTCGCAGGGGTTCTCCGACGATGGCATGTTCGGACTGTACGTGGGTTGCCTGCCAGGCAAGGTGGCGACTGTCCTTCAGGTGTGCCGTGAGCAGATGGCGCTGCTGGCCCAGGACGGCCTCACAGATGAGGAGATTGCACGGGGCAAGGGCCAGGTTCGAGGTGGCACTGTGCTCGGCCAGGAGGACACGGGCGCGCGAATGACCCGGATCGCCAAATCCGAGCTGCATGACGACCCGCTGCTCAGCATTGATCGGCTATTGCGCAAGGTCGATTCCGTTACGTCGTCAGACATCAAGTCCATTGCATCGAGCCTGCTCAGCGCCGAGCCCACCCTCGCAGTGATTGGGCCGTTCGATGATGCCACGAGCTTCGACATTTGATTCCCGCTCGAGTGCACGTAGTTGTCCGGCACACCCCCAGCGGTAAGGTCATTGTGTGATTCGAGTCGGTGTCGTTGGTGCACGTGGGCGCATGGGAATCGCGGTCATGGCCGCCGTGGGGGAGGCGTCGGACTGCGAACTCGTCTGCGGGGTCGATGTCGGTGACGATCAGTCAGCCGTCGATGAATGTGACGTCGCCGTTGACTTCACCACGCCGGACGCCGTGATGGCGACCTTGGAGCGTTGCATCGCCGGGGGCGTCCACTGTGTAGTCGGTACGACGGGGTTCGATGACGCGCGGCTAGACACGGTCGCCGGATGGTGTGCGGGGAACCCTTCGGTCGGGGTGCTCATCGCGCCCAACTTCGGGATCGGCGCGGTTCTCATGATGCAGTTCGCGGCTAGGGCAGCGGCCTACTTCGAGTCGGCCGAGATCATCGAACTCCACCACCCGGACAAGATCGACGCCCCCTCCGGCACGGCTCGTCGCACGGCCGAGATGATAGGGGCGTCGCGAGCCCTGCACGGCTTGGGGGCCGCCCCGGACGCGACATCCCAGGCGCTTGACGGCGCACGAGGTGCGATGGTCAACGGAGTCCATGTTCATTCGGTGAGGGCTCGTGGGCTTGTCGCCCATCAGGAGGTTCTCTTCGGCGGACTCGGCGAGACCCTGACAATCCGGCACGATTCGATGGACCGAGCTTCGTTTATGCCCGGTGTCCTCCTCGGCATTAGGCGGGTAGCAGCGCATCCGGGCCTCACAGTCGGCCTCGACGGCTACCTTGACGACACCACCTCCGAGCGATAGTTCGACTATCGCTGCTCGCCCCATCGTTGTAGCGCGAGTTTGGCCATGTCATACGCCTCGGGCCGACCGATGAGGTCAAGGGACCGGCGGCTGATATGGGTGCCAAGTCGTCTGCCATCGCGGAGTGTGACGATCACCAATCCCGATTCGTCCATGACGTCGCGAACCTGGGCCCATCGCGCTGAGTCGGTCATGAGGAGTCGCTGGACGGCAATTCCGGCATCGTTGACGTAGGTACCGACGCTCCAGCAGCGCAGGAGGAGGACGAGAAAGGTCGCAAGGAGGGCGGAGACCGGAATCAGGAGTAGCCAGGAGGTGCCAATTGCCGCGCTGAGCGCTGAACCGGCGATCATCGTGAGACCGGCAGTGCCGGCGACGAGCAGGGCGACGCGCAGAGGCCCTCGGCTCGGCACCCGGATGAGGCGGACCTGGATGTAAGCCTCGTCGACGGGCGCACTGGGGTCAGGTCGCGGCCAGAGGAACCCGAGGATGGGACGGGGATGCTCCTGGGTCACGAGGCAACACCTATCGCGCGAAGGACGGCCGCTGTGATCGCTGCAGACAGGATCACGACGAGAAAGGGCGCTCGGAACATGAGAGCCACGATAGCCACCGCCAGCCCGGCGAGCCGCGCATCGACGGACACAGCCTGTCCGGTGGCGAAGGTCTGGACGATGACGAGGGCTGCGAGGAGGGCGACCGGGAGGAGGCCTGCGATGCTGCGAACGATGGGACGGTCAAGGACCGTCGCGGGCAGGATGAATCCAATGAGTTTCTCGAGGTAAGTACCCGCTGCGCCGAGGAGGATGGCGAGCCAGATCATGCACGCCTCCAGACCCAGATGCCTGCGGCAACGGCAACGAGCGCCGAGCCGAGGACCGGCACTCCGGGAGCAGTGACGGGGATGAGTGCGAGGGCGACGAATCCGCCGCCGCATGCAACTGCCCAGGAGAGGCGGTCCTTGAGTCTGGGCCACAGCAGGGCCATGAATCCGGCGGGGATGGCGGCATCGAGGCCGAGGATTTCCGGCTCGGACAGCAGGGATGCCCCGATGGCTCCGAGAGCCGTGCCGATGTTCCATAGGACGAATACCGAGATTCCGGTTGCCCAGAAGGCGTGGCGACTCGCGGCAGGAGTGTCCTCGTGCGCCACCGCCATGGCAGTGGACTCGTCGATCGTCAGTTGAGCCGCGGCGAGTCGGCGCCAGCCGCGCAGTTGCAGCGTCGGTGCGACGTGGAGGCCATAGAGGCCGTTTCGGGCACCGAGAAACCACGCGGTGAGCACCGCGGCCGCGATTCCGCCTCCCGCGCCGAGGATCCCGACGAGGGCGAACTGTGACGCGCCGGTGAACATCAGGACGGACAGGGCTTGGGCCTGCCATATTGTGAGTCCGCTCGCAATACTGATGGCCCCGAAGGAGAGGCCGTAGGCGCCGGTCGCTAGTCCGATGCCGAGGGCGTTCGAGCGGATGGCTCGTCTACGGGGAGGGGGGAGTTCCACATGCGGCAGGGTGTCACAGTGCAGGGGACGGAAGATGACCAGTCCTCCTCTGAGGCGGTCACCAAGCGGGCCAGTGAACGGACAGGTCGCCACCTGCCGAGCGTGTCTTGGCCCAATAGACGTCGGACACGTTCCTCGCCGGTTTCCGGGGTTGAGCGTGGTCTTGCGACCCTCGGTATCGTCTGGGAAGGCCTGTGGTTGCTTCCGGACCCGAGCCTGTGGCCGACAAATCAAGGCACCACTGTTGAGTCGGTGCTCCTCGCCGGGGTTCTCGTCACCTGGGCCGCGGTGGTCCTGACAGCGTTCGGTCCGGTCGCGAGTCGGCGCCGGCGGGTCCGGGCCCAGATCGTCAACGTGTGTATCCTCTTCGCTGCAGGTGGAGCGCTGCTGCACTTCGGGCCGGCGTTGGGCTCAGATCCTTCCCCGATCATGACTGACTGGCAGGCAGGCGCATCGCTGGTCAATTTGGCATGCGCCCTCACCGGGCTGCTCCTCGTCACGGTGGTCGCGGTACCAGTTGTCCTCGGGGCGGCGCTCGTCGAGGTGACGTTGTTGCTGATCGACTTGCCATCGGCACCGACGGCAAGTGATCGGCTCAGCACGGTCCTGTACCCGACCTATGCCCTTGCGATGGGGGCTGCGTCCATCGGTGCGCGCCGCGGACTCTTGGGTGCCGCTCGCCGTTCCGACGAGGCGCGGACTGGGCTTGAATTCGCTGAATCTCAGGCGCAGGCTCTGCGCGGTGTGCAGAGGAGGATGAGGGAGCAGCAGCGACTCCTTCATGAAACAGTGCTCAACACGCTGACGGCGATCGCGCGGGGCGGCATCGGAGGGTCGGCCGACAGCGGCATGCGCATCCGAGTGATGTGTGCAGAGAGTTCCCTTGTCCTACGGACCCTTTCTTCGGCGGAGTTCGCCGTCCCCGCAACAGGCAGTCGGGATTGGGCGGCTGATGTCATGGCTGGGATCCAGCCGCTGATCGATCTAGGGGTCCACGTCGACCTCCGCGTGCAGGCGACCGGTCGGCCGATCC
>CAMDKQ010000021.1 GCA_945901095.1 Bifidobacterium breve | reverse complement strand
GGCCCGAATCGGCTCGGCCGGCTGACTGCGCTCACGCGGCGAAGGATGTTGTGGGTACCGCCCTTCAGCCTCGCGCCGCCCAGACCTCGCTGGCAAAGGCGGTCGCGAGATCCCACGATGCCTGCCGGTACTCCTGCCAATACGAGGCGGTGAATCGGCGCAGTTCGTCGATGTCGACGCCCGCCTTGATCATGGCGTCCCTGTAGACCGCAAGCCAGGAGTAAATCAGCGACGGGTTCGCCTCGATGTGGAATTGGACGGCCCACGCGCGATCACCGATCCGGTACGCCTCCGTCAGCTCGCCGGTCCGCCCGAGCACCGTGGCTTCGGCTGGCAGGTCGAACGTGTCGTAGTGAGATTGGAAGACGTACAGGTTCGGACCGAGTGAGCCCAGCACCGGGTCCGTTTCTGCCTCGGGCTCCATGTCGACTCTGAACCAGCCGATCTCGGTGACGGGTGAACGGTAGACCCGTCCTCCGGCGGCGCGGGCGAGCAACTGTGCACCGAAGCACACACCCAGAATGGGCATGCGTCGGGCCAGCGCCTCCTCGAGGACGGCGATCTCGCCTCGTATCCACGGGGTCGAGTCCTCGTCCGAGGCACTCGCCAACGCGCCCAAGGACAGGACGCCGTCGAAGGACTCCAAGGGTTCCTCAGGGGCATCGGAGCGGAATGTGCACCAGGTGTCGATCATCAGGCCTGCGTCGGCAAGGGGCGCGGCAAGCTCATTCAGGGCGTCATCGAGGTCGTGCTGAATCACCAAGAGGCGGGGTGCAGTCATGCGGAAAGGATAGAGACATCCGGGCGAAATAAGCATGCGTATCTACGCTGTCCAGACTTCATCCGAGTGCGCGTCCCCGATATTGAGCGCTGTTTCGGCCATCTGACTCGGGTGAGACCCGACGGGATGAGGAGGGATAGGAAAATCGGTGGAGAACGTCAAATCGAGTCCTGGAGTGCGTCGCGACTCAGCGGATCTTCACTGCTGTACCCGGAGATGCATCTGAGGCCATTGATCTTCTGGCTGGAATGGGTATTGAATTTGGGTCCATGCCGGGATAGTGTCAGCCGCGTAGCAGGTCGGGAATGTTCGCCCTCTTGAGTCGAAGGACCTTCATGTCGTTCAGAGTACGCAGCGTCATTGTCGCGGTCGCCTCGGTTGCCGTTCTCGGAGCGGGATCAGTGCTCATCACCGCGCCAGCTCAGGCGGCGGGTGCGCTCACTGCCGCGAAGCAGGCCCGCGTCAAAGTGCAGTCGGCGGTGCCAGGCAAGGTGCTCTCCGTGAAGAAGAGCATCCGCAGCGGCTACTCGGCATGGGCCGTGTCGGTCTCGCGGTCGGATGGCTCGGTCGTCGTCGGCTACGTTGACGTGAAGACCGGGATTGCCTTCGACTGGACGCTCGCGGCATCCACCGGCGCACCGGCTATCGACCTTGACGGCGCTGATTCGGTACTCAATCCAGCGGAGCCGCCCAAGGCGCCTGCGTCAACAGGGAACGAATCCCCGGTGACAGGTCTTGGGCCAGTGGTGTCGGAGCCTTGTTCGGTATCGCCGGTGACGGGTCTGTGCGCTGGTCTGGCCGTGCCGCCGGGTGTGTCGCCGGTGACCGGGCTTGGGCCTGGCGTGGTCACGGGTCCTGTGACGTCCCCGGGTGTGTCGCCGGTGACCTGGCTTGGGCCTGGCGTGGTCACGGGTCCTGTGACCGCGCCGGGTGTGTCGCCGGTGACCGGGCTTGGGCCAGTGGTTTCGGAGCCTTCGACGAGATCGCCGCTCACTGGCCTGTGATCCCCCGAACGTCGTGTTTGGCGGCGGTCGATAGGGGGGCCGTCGTAACTGGTGCAAAAGGGCCATTTCCGACACAGGTCTGAGACGGCGTACGATGAAGGCCCAACTAGCCGACCGGAAGGTCTCTTCTCTATGGCTTCGTCATCGTTCGTCGGTCGCGACATGGCCCTTGACCTAGGCACTGCAAACACGCTCGTCTATGTGCGGGGCCGAGGCATCGTCCTCAACGAGCCCTCCGTCGTCGCGATCAACAGCAACACTGGCGGCATTCTGGCAGTCGGTTCAGAGGCCAAGCGGATGATCGGACGCACACCAGGCAACATCGTTGCGATCCGCCCACTCAAGGACGGCGTCATCGCAGACTTCGATACCACCGAGCGCATGCTCCGCTACTTCATCCAAAAGGTCCACAAGCGTCGTCACCTAGCTAAGCCGCGCCTCATCATCTGTGTTCCCTCCGGCATCACCGGGGTCGAGCAGCGGGCGGTCAAGGACGCCGGCTACGCCGCGGGCGCACGCAAGGTCTTCATTATCGAAGAGCCGATGGCCGCGGCGATCGGCGCGGGGCTCCCCGTCCACGAGCCGATGGGCAACATGATCGTCGACATCGGCGGTGGCACCTCCGAGGTGGCTGTTATCTCACTCGGCGGCATCGTCTGCAGTCTCTCGGTCCGCGTTGGCGGCGATGAACTCGACAACGCAATCATCCAATACATGAAGAAGGAGTACTCCCTCATGCTGGGGGAGCGCACCGCCGAGGAGATCAAGGTCGCCATCGGCTCGGCATTCCCGGCGCCGGACGAACCGCACGCCGAAATACGCGGCCGCGACCTCGTCACCGGATTGCCGCGGACAATCGTCGTGACTGCAGAGGAAATCAGGCGCGCCATTGACGAGCCTGTCAACGCGATTGTCGACGCCGTCAAGGCGACCTTGGACCGTACTCCGCCGGAGCTCTCGGGAGACATCATGGACCGCGGTGTCGTCCTCACCGGTGGCGGCGCGCTGCTCAAGGGTCTTGATGAGCGGCTTAGGCACGAGACCGGCATGCCGATCCTCATCGCTGATCGACCCTTGGACTGTGTTGTGCTCGGCTCTGGGAAGTGCGTCGAGGAGTTCGATGCCCTTCAGCAGGTGCTCGTGTCGGAGCCTCGCCGCTAACCCGTTCCACCATGGGCCGAGGTTCCACCGCAGTTCACGAGTCGGGAGGTTCAATAGATGTTTTCGCGTCGCACCCGATTCGTGCTCGTAGCGTTGTTCATTACGACCCTGACCTTCGTGATCTTGGACCTGCGAGGCGGCCAAGGGCCATTCACGAGTTTTCGATCCGCCATGAGCGGAGCAGTGGGTGGCGGCGAGCAGGTCGGCTCCTTGATCTTCAGCCCGTTTCTTGGCGTGGCCAACTGGTGGGGAACCTGGGGTGATCAGCGCGACCGGATCGCAGGGCTCACGGCCGAGAATGACGAACTACGACTCCTCGTCGAGCGCTCGGCAGCTGACCGCGAGCGTGCTGAGCAACTCGATGGCCTGCTCCGGGTCGCTGGGGTTGGCCGCTACGAAATCGTCCCCGCCGAAATCCTCGCGGTCGGTCCTGCTCAGGAATTCGCTTGGACCGTCACGATCGATGCCGGCAATGCTGACGGAGTCCAGCGCGACATGAGCGTCATCAACGGCCAAGGACTCGTGGGCCGCGTGCAATCGGTGACGAAGAACACCGCGACGGTTGTCCTGCTTGTCGACGCTTCGATATCGGTCGGAGCGAGGGTGGCTGGTTCCAGTGAGATCGGCATCCTTTCGGGTACTGGGCGGCAGGACTCCCTGGAGTTTCAGATGATCGATCCGGGTGCCGGGCTCGATCCCGGCCAGTCGCTCGTCACCTTCGGCTCCAAGCGAGGGCGTCCCTACTCTCCCGGAATTCCGATTGGCGAGGTGGTGAGCGTGGCAGGGACTGCGGGGCAACTCACCCGCATCGCCACGATCCGTCCCTTCGCCGACGTTTCGACCCTCGGAGTCGTTGGAGTCGTAATTCGCCCGCCGCGCGAGGATCCGCGTGACTCCGTCCTGCCCGATGCCCCGCGTGCTTCACCTGCCGCGACAGTGCCGAGCAGCATCCTGCCGAGCCCCACGCCTCTCGCGTCCGCCTCTGCCTCGCCAACCCCTTCAGCCTCGGCGATTGCTACCCCGGCGGCGTCACCGGCGCCAAGCCAAGAGGTTGAACGGGCCGCAACCCCTGAGCCGTCGACCGGCGGAACCAACTGACATGTGGGCCCGACAGACCGTGCTGTGCACGATCCTCGTGTTCGCGGCGCTCGTCACCCAGCAGTCCTTCCTCACTCGCCTTGGGCTCCCTGGCGCGACACCCGATCTGCTGCTCGTGACCGTGATAGCACTGGCGTTCACTTACGGACCGCTGACCGGTGCCGTTGTCGGGTTCGGCGCCGGAATGGCGCTCGACTTCGCCCCGTCCACGGCCGGACCAATCGGCGTTGTCGCCCTCATCTTCATGGTCATGGGCTTCGTCTCAGGAGCGGCGGTCGACCCGCGTGATCGAAATCCACCGGTGCTCATTGGCATCATCGGTCTCAGTTGCGGAGCCTTCGTCATCGCCTTTGCAGGGATCGGTTCGATCCTCGGCGACGTTCGGGTTGACTGGGAGCAGGCGCCTACGCTCTTGCTCACCGCGACCCTGTACGGAGGCCTGCTCGGTCTCGCTGTCGTACCCGCCGTGTCGATTTTGGTGGGGAAGATCACCCCGGAGGCGGTCGTCTAGGGAGCGGGAACCGGTGCGGCTTGGTTTGCGTCGTACCGTGGGCAACGTACTGTGACGGGACGGTGCGGATATTGGAAAGGAGGAATGCGTGAGTCAGCGATCGACCCTTCGGCTCATGATCCTCGGGGTCCTTGTCCTCTCGCTGCTCGGGACCCTCGTAACCCGACTTATGTACCTCCAACTTCTGTCGGGGGAGTCGTACCGTGCCGCCGCCCAGAGCAACACCTCGCGGGAGGTGGTGAATCCGGCGGTCCGCGGTCTCATTGTCGATCAGGTCGGACGGCCGCTCGTCTCAAATCGCACGTCGATGGTTGTAACGATCAACCGCGTGACGCTCGAACGCGAGGCTGACGGCGGCAAGCGGGTGATCAAGCGGCTGGCGAAGGCACTCGAGATCCCAGCCGAGCAGATCAGTGACCGGCTCATGACGTGCGGCGAGGAGGGTGCGAAACCACCGCCCGTGTGCTGGAACGGCTCGCCCTATCAGCCGATTCCCATCACGAACGACGTCAAGCCCGTCACCGCCCTCGAGATCATGGAGAACCGTACCGAGTTCGCCGGGGTCATTGCTCGGCTCGATGCCCTTCGAATCTACCCAACTCCCTTTAATGTGAACGCGGCACACATTCTCGGCTACCTCGGACCAGTCACCGAGCAGCAACTTGATGAGCAGGGCAATTCCAAGGCATTCGATCGGCTGCGACGCACCGATGTTGTCGGTAGATCCGGGCTCGAGGCCTACTACGACTCCGTGCTTCGAGGCACCCCCGCGGTGACGACCCTCGAGGTCGACACCGGTGGCCGGGTGACTGGCACTGTTGATGAGCGACCAGCCGTGCCGGGTCGGTACCTCGTTTCGACAATTGATGCGAGACTGCAGTCCGTTGTCGAGAAGCAACTCGTTGATGCTGTTCAGCGGGCCCAGGAGCAGGGCTACCCGGGAGATTCGGGGGCGGCGGTTGTCATCGACGTCCGCAATGGCCACGTGCTCGCGATGGCGAGCTACCCAACCTACGACCCGACGATCTGGGTCGGCGGGGTAACGAAGAAGCAGTTTGAAGCCCTGATGAGCAGTGATTCACTCTCATCCAATGCCATCCAGGGACTCTACGCACCCGGTTCGACGTTCAAGGTCGTGAGCACCGCCGCGGCGGGCAAGGAGGGGCTGAACCTCTACGGGGAGTACAAATGTCCGAACCGAGTCAAGCTCGGCTCTCAGATCTTCCGCAACTTCGAATCTGCCGCCTACGGCAAGATCACGTTGGCGCGTGCCCTTGAGGTCTCGTGCAACACCGTTTTCTACGGCATCGCCGACGAGTTCTGGATTCGTGGCGGTGGCCCGGACTCGACGAAGGCCTCGCCCGACCCGATCGCCGACGTGGCCCGGATGTTTGGCCTAGGTTCGAAGACCGGCATCGACCTTCCGGGGGAGTCAACCGGGCAGGTGTCGAGCCGTCTGTTCAAGGGCGCGAACTGGGAGGCAAAAAAGGACGTCTGGTGCCGTAATGCGGTCGAGGGCTACCCCGAGACCCGTAAAACGGACCCGAAACTCGCCGACTACTTCACGGCGCTGGACAAGGAGAACTGCGCTGATGGGTTCCGCTGGCGCGAGGGTGATGCATTGAATGCGGCAATCGGCCAGGGTGACACGGCCGTGACGCCACTCCAACTGGCGATGGTCTACGCGGCGATTGCGAACGGCGGCACCGTTTATGAGCCGCAGGTCGTCAAGGGAATCATGAGCCCGGATGGCAAAGTGGTGGAGGAGGTCAAGCCGAAGGTGAAATCGAAGGTCGCGGTCCCGAAGGCGACGATCAAGTTCCTGCAGAACACCCTGCCGGGGGTCACGACCGATGGCTCGGGGGAGACCCCGTTCGAGGGCTTCCCCCTTGACCAGATTCCGGTTGCGTCGAAGACGGGGTCGGCCCAGGTGACCGGAAACAAGGTCTCGACCTCGTGGTTTGCGTCCTATGCTCCGGCAGACAAGCCGAGGTACGCGATCGTCATGATGGTGACCCAGGGCGGTACCGGCTCGAGGACCTCAGGACCGAGTGTGCGCGGAATTTATGAGGCGATCTTCGGTATAACTGGTGAGGTGGTGAACCCTGCCGACAGCGTGTTCGTCGGGGGAGCGCCGCGCAAGGATCTCCCTGTCATTCGGCCCGACGGAACTCCAGTGTCACCCCAAGGCAAGGATTCAGGCATGCAGGTCGTCAAGGCAGGAGCACCCGGATGAGCATGTTCTCAATGACGGACGTGATGTCGCGTCCGAAGATTCCATCGAGGCAACGGGGGGCTGCCTACTGGCGCGAGCTCGACTGGATCCTCGTCATTGCCTCAGTCCTCACCGCGATCTTTGGATCGATGCTCGTCTGGTCGGCCAGCCGGTCGGACATGGCCTCCGAGAACGACCCGCAGTCGTATCTCAAGCGTCACCTGTTGAATGTTGCAATCGGCATCGCCCTCGGAGTTCTTGTCTCAAAGGTCAACTACCGGTCACTCCTCGCCTACACCCCAATCATCTACGGGCTGTCGGTCTTCACACTCATCCTGCCCTTTTTGCCGGGGATCGGAGCGAGCGTTGCCGGCGCCCGGGCCTGGGTAGACCTCCCCGGTGGCTTCACGCTCCAGCCCTCGGAGTTCGCGAAGATCGCGGTTATTCTCATGATGGCAAGCGTGCTCGCCGAAAAGCAGGACTCTGAGAGCGAGCCACGGGATCGTGAGGTGATGGTGAGCATTGGGGTCGCCGCCATTCCTCTCCTCATCATCCTGATCCAGAACGACACAGGCACCGTCCTCATCCTTGGCTCTGTGGTCCTGTCCATCATCGCGGTTTCGGGTGCGCGCACGAGATGGGTTGTCGGGCTCATCGGTGGTGCGGTTGTGAGCATCATGCTCGCCATTCAATTGGGCCTGCTGAAGTCGTATCAGGTGGCCCGCCTGACGTCGTTCATGAACCCCCACGCTGATACCGGTTCGACAGCCTGGAACGCGAATCAGGCGCGCATCGCCATCGGTGGCGGCGGCATGACCGGCTATGGGCTGTTCGAGGGCCCGCAGACGCAGGGCAGCTTCGTCCCGGTGAATGAGAGTGACTTCATCTTCACTGTCGTGGGCGAGGAACTCGGCTTCATCGGAGCCATGGTGCTCCTCATCCTGCTCGGCGTGATCCTCGTTCGCGGCGTACTCATCGCCTTGCAGGCAGACGACCTCTACGGTCGGCTCGTCGCGACGGGCGTGGTGGCGTGGCTCGCCTTCCAGATGTTCGAAAACGTGGGGATGAGCCTAGGCATCATGCCGATCACCGGGATCCCGCTCCCCTTCGTCTCGGCCGGGGGGACGGCGATGATGGCCTGCTGGGTCGGCATTGGACTCCTGGAGAACGTGCGCCTGCATGGGCGCCGCACCTTGAGGTAACCCTCGCCAGCCCCGCGACGACGTCGACGGGTGTCCTTTGCGCATGGGCGGGTTGGGCGATCGCGGTTAGACTCACGGCATGACGCGCACCCTCCAAGCCCAATCGGGCGCCTCGGTCTATGACCGCCTTGAACTCCTCCTGCCCCTTGTCTCCAAGCCGATTCAGTATGTGGGCGGAGAGTTGAACGCCACCCTCAAGGAGTGGGAGTCGACCGCGGTTCGCTGGGCGATCATGTATCCGGATGCCTACGAGGTGGGCGCACCCAATCAGGGCGTCCAAATCCTTTACGAGGTGCTCAACGAGCGTGAAGATGTCCTCGCGGAACGTACGTATTCAGTGTGGCCCGACCTTGAGGCCCTTATGCGCGAGCACTCGGTACCGCAGTTCACCGTCGACGGTCACCGAGCGGTCGGCGACTTTGATGTGTTCGGGCTGTCGTTCTCGACCGAGCTCGGCTACACGAACATGCTCACCGCCATCGATCTCGCCGGGCTGCCGCTCCTCGCGGTCGACCGCGACGAGACCCATCCGATCATCGTGGCCGGCGGTCATGCGGCATTCAATCCCGAGCCCATCGCGGACATCATCGACGCAGCCGTTCTCGGCGATGGCGAGGAAGCGGTGCTCCTCATCACCGACATCGTGCGCGCATGGAAGCAAGGCGGTCGCCCCGGCGGTCGTGAGGGTCTGCTGCTCGAGCTCGCTCGCACCGGCGTCATCTACGTGCCCCAGTTCTACGACGTGACGTATCTCGATGACGGACGTATCCAGCGGGTCGCGCCGAATCGACCAGATGTTCCCTGGCGAGTGCGCAAGCACACGCTCATGGACCTCGATGCGTGGCCGTACCCCAAAGCCCCGCTTGTTCCCCTTGCTGAGACCGTGCATGAGCGCATGAGCGTCGAGATTTTCCGGGGTTGCACGCGTGGATGCCGATTCTGCCAGGCCGGAATGATCACGCGGCCGGTGCGCGAGCGCAGCATCACCGGGATCGCCGCAATGGTAGAGGCGGGGCTTCAGAAGACCGGCTACGAGGAGGTGGGGCTACTTTCCCTCTCGAGCGCCGACCACTCCGAGATCGCCGATATCGCCCGCAACCTTGCCGACCGATATGAGGACACCCAGACCTCGCTCTCGCTGCCGAGCACGAGGGTCGATGCATTCAATGTCGACCTCGCCAATGAGCTCTCGCGCAACGGACGGCGCAGCGGCCTCACCTTCGCGCCGGAGGGCGGTAGCGAGCGGATGCGCCGGGTGATCAACAAGATGGTGAACGAGGAAGACCTCATCCGCACGGTGACGACTGCATATGCGGCCGGGTGGCGCTCAGTCAAGCTGTATTTCATGTGCGGACTGCCAACCGAAACCGATGAAGACATCCTCCAGATCGCGACCCTTGCCCGCGAGGTGATCAAGGCTGGGCGTTCGGCCACCGGCCGAAATGACATCCGGTGCACGGTGTCGATCGGCGGCTTCGTGCCCAAGCCTCACACCCCGTTCCAGTGGGCCGCCCAACTCGATCATGAGTCGACCGATGCGCGGCTCTTCAAGCTCCGCGACGCCATCAGGGCTGATCGTCAGTACGGCAAGGCAATCGGCCTTCGGTACCACGATGGCAAGCCTGGCATCGTCGAGGGACTCCTGTCGCGCGGTGATCGTCGCGTTGGAAGGGTCATCCTCCAGGCATGGCGCGATGGTGCGAGGTTCGACGGCTGGAGCGAGCACTTCTCCTACGAACGCTGGATGCTCGCTGCATCGAAGGCCTTTGAGGGCGAGTCCGTCGACGTCGACTGGTTCACCATTCGTGAGCGCGAGCGGGCAGAGGTGCTGCCCTGGGATCACCTCGACTCCGGCCTCGACGCCGAATGGCTCTGGGAGGATTGGCAGGCATCGCTCGACGAGGTAGCGGTCGAGGACTGCCGCTGGACCCCATGCTTCGACTGCGGGGTTTGTGACCAGATGGAGACTGAGATCCAGGTCGGTCCGACCGGAATCACCAACCTGCCGATGCCAGCGATGCCGGCGCGCCCGCCGGTCTTGGCGTAACACGGGTGGCCCGTCGGCCGCCGGAGCGTGATGTCGCGCCCACCGTCCAGCGATTGCGCATTCACTATGCCAAACGCGGTCGGCTGAGGTTCTCGAGCCATCGCGATTTCCAGCGGGCTCTGGAACGGGCGCTGCGCCGGGCTCAGGTCCCGATGGCCTACAGCGCCGGATTCTCGCCCCATCCGAAGATCTCGTACGCCAATTCGGCCCCTACAGGTGTGGCAAGCGAGGCCGAGTATGTCGAGATCGGCGTCACGGTGGAGTGTGATCCGGATCGCATGCGCACGGCCCTCGATGATGCTCTGCCGCCTGGTCTTGACGTGGTCGAGGTCGTGCAGGCCCGCACCCCAGACTTCGTTCAGCGCCTCGAGGCAAGTTCGTGGCAGTTTGAGGTGCCAGGGGTGAGCATTGATGCGCTGGCCCGCTGCGTCGAGGCGCTCCTCGCGGCTGAAGCGGTCGAGGTGGAGCGGCTCACGAAGTCGGGGCTGCGCCGATTTGACGCCCGGGTTGCGGTCGTCACGATGAACGCAGTTGGCGCGCATGTTGCGCCGTTGACGTCTGTGGCGGCCGACTGTGCCATACTCACGGCAGTCGTTCGGCACGTCACACCGTCCGTTCGACCCGACGACGTTCTTGCCGCACTGCGGCGAGTGGCCGACCTTGTGCCGCCAGTGCCCCCTCGGGTGACCCGGCTGGCACAGGGGCCGCTCAACCCAGTGACTGCGACCGTGGGCGATCCCTTCGCCCCCGACCGCTCCGCCTAACGGTGCGAGGCGAGAACACCAAGGCTTTGTGTGCGTGGCCGCCGGTCAGGCACACCCGTAGGGCTCAGCAGCACCCCGGTCGTCCGGTGGACTGAGCCGATGAAGGAGGTCGGCCTGATGGTCGACGAAACGAGCACCAGCCCTGAATCAAGTACCAGCGATCCTGCAGTGAGCCCCCCTCGCGCAAGGCGCCGAGCGGCGAGCCGCCCCGCTGGCCCGCCCGCCGAGGTGGTGTTCGAGAAGGCACCGGAACCGGTAGCTGAGATGACTGATGAACCAGTGAAGAAGGCAACTCGCAAGACGGTCGCCAAGAAGCAGTCGGTATCTGTATCAGACGGGGAACCAGTAGGCGACCTCGGTGGCGACGCCACCCAATCGCCAGTGAAGCAGGCATCCAAGAGGCCGTCACGACGCACAGTGACCCCGATCGTTGAGAATGCCGCAATCGGCGAGGAGATCGCGGAGAACTCCGAGACACCGACGGACACGCGCCGCCGGCGTCCGGCCAAGCCCGCCGCGGCGGCGTTTGTCGCTCCGCTTTTCCAAGCCCCCGTCGTATCCGGTGTCGATGCTCCACCCGATGCTGACGACGACGACTCTCGTGCCCCCCAAGGTCGGTCGCGCCGCCGTTCTGGGGGTGCGGCCAAGGCCGAGTCCCCTGCTGCCGAGGATCAGCCTGAGCAGGGTGCTGATGGGGCCGATGAGGCCTCCGATGAAGAGGGCGATGACGAGAGCAGGCGTCGCAGGCGACGAAGGGGCGGACGGGGTCGCAGCCGTCGCCGTGGCGAGGAGTCTGAGTCGGGCGACGAGGATTCTGACGAAGCCGGTGAGGCACCCGGCGACGACTCGGAGTCAGGCGACGACGAGGGTGACGAATCGGCGGGGCGCAGGCGTCGGCGGCGGCGCCGGCGTGGCAATGACGAACTTGAGCCCTCGGCCGATGACCCGCCGAACACGGTGGTCAAGGTCCGCGAGCCGCGGACCCGGAACCGGGCTGCGAAGGGCGCCGACGATGTCGGATCGCTGCGAGGATCAACCCGTCTTGAGGCGAAGAAGCAGCGGCGTCGCGAGGGCCGTGATGCCGGGCGCCGCAGGGCCCCAATCCTCACTGAAGCCGAGTTCCTTGCCCGCCGGGAGGCAGTCAACCGCGAGATGGTCGTCCGCCAGTCCGGTGATCGCACGCAGATCGCGGTACTTGAGGATGGTGTGCTCGTCGAGCACTATGTCACTCGAGGATCATCTGGTTCACTCGTCGGCAATGTCTACCTCGGGCGCGTGCAGAACGTGCTGCCGAGCATGGAGGCAGCCTTCGTCGACATCGGTCGTGGGCGCAATGCCGTCCTCTACGCCGGTGAGGTGAACTGGGATGTGGCAGGCATGGAGGGCCAGCCCAAGCGCATTGAGTTCGCTCTCAAGTCCGGCGACCCCGTTCTCGTTCAGGTCACGAAGGACCCGGTGGGGCAAAAGGGCGCCCGCCTCACGAGCCAGATCTCACTCCCGGGCCGATTCCTCGTCTACGTGCCGGACGGCTCGATGACCGGAATCAGCCGGAAACTGCCGGATACCGAGCGATCCCGGCTCAAGGGCATTCTCAAGCGAGTCATGCCCGAGAATGCTGGAGTTATCGTCCGGACGGCCTCGGAGGGTGCGCCCGAGGATGCCCTCGAGCAGGACATTGCACGGCTGCAGGCGCAGTGGGACGACATCAGTGCCAAGGTGCAGTCGGCCTCGCCGCCGACCCTCCTCTACGGTGAGCCGGATCTCGCGACAAAGGTCGTCCGAGACATCTTTAACGAGGACGTGGCGTCGCTCGTAGTGTCGGGCGATATCGCTTGGCAGACCGTGAGCGAGTACGTGACCTCGGTCGCGCCGGACCTCGCGGAGCGACTCCACCGCCATGTCGGCACCAGCGATCTCTTCGCCCTCCACCGCGTCGACGAGCAGTTGGCAAAGGCACTCGACCGCAAGGTCTATCTCCCGTCGGGTGGCTCACTCGTCATCGACCGCACCGAGGCGATGACCGTTGTCGACGTGAACACCGGCAAGTTCACCGGCCAGGGCGGCAACCTCGAGCAGACGGTCACCCGCAATAATCTTGAGGCGGCGGAGGAGATCGTCCGGCAGCTTCGACTGCGGGATATCGGCGGCATCATCGTCGTCGACTTCATCGACATGGTCCTTGAGAGCAACCGAGACCTCGTACTCCGACGCCTCGTGGAGTGCCTTGGCCGGGATCGGACGAAGCATCAGGTGGCTGAGGTGACC
Organism: Bifidobacterium breve; assembly: GCA_945901095.1. Classification (GTDB taxonomy): domain Bacteria; phylum Actinomycetota; class Actinomycetes; order S36-B12; family S36-B12; genus WLND01. Next base: position 10,522 of record CAMDKQ010000021.1, on the reverse strand, counting down.
TCCCTCGGTCTCGTGCAGATGACCCGCAAACGGATCAGTTCTGGCCTTATCGAGTCCTTCTCCACCCAGTGCGAGGTGTGCGGGGGCCGTGGAATCAAGGTGTCGCTACACCCGGTGGACCCCGAGCATGTTGAGTCACCCCGGAATCGGCGACCGGCCAATGCGGTCGATCCGGCTGATGTCGCCGCACGTGCTCTCGCTGCGACCGAGGCGGTTGCAGTGGCTGAGGACGAACTTCCGGAGGGGGAACTCGTCGAGGAGGTGCTCATTGACGACGACCTAGCTCACGACGACCTAGCCCACGAGGATCTAGGCGAAACTGACGATCATGCTGACGACCACGATGATGAAGACGACGAAGACGAAGAAGACGATGACGACGACGATGACGACGATGATGATGATGACGACGATGACGATGACGACCACGATGATGATGACGAAGAAGACGAAGACGATGACGACGATGACGACGAAGACGACGATGAGGAACGGTCAGATTGGGTGAAGCCGGAGTCGGTTTGACCCTGCGCCACGCGTGTCCGTAGGCTAAGACCCCGATGCCCGAGTTGGGCGTCAACTCAATCGTGTCCCGCAGGCTGCGTGCCGGCCCGTTCGCGAATGAGCAATCGACAGGTAGGAGTACGTGGTGTACGCGATTGTGCGCGCTGGCGGCCGGCAGGAAAAGGTCGCCGTTGGCGATGTAGTGGTGCTTGACCGAGTGGCCGGGGAGCCGGGTAGCTTCATCGCCTTGCCGGCCCTGCTCCTCGTTGATGGCGCGGTCGTCACGACCGATGCGAGCGTGCTCGCCAAGGTGTCGGTGACGGCAGAGATCGTCGACCACCATCGTGGCCCGAAGATCGACATCCTCAAGTACAAGAACAAGACCGGGTACCGTCGTCGACAGGGCTACCGCTCTGAGTTGACGACAGTGAAGGTCAACGACATCAAGACTGGGAAGTGATCTGAGATGGCTCATAAGAAGGGTGCCTCCAGCAGCCGTAACGGCCGCGACTCCAACTCCCAGCGCCTCGGCGTCAAGCGCTTCGGTGGGCAACTCGTGAATGCGGGCGAGATCATCGTGCGCCAGCGCGGAACCCACTTCCACCCGGGCGATAACGTCGGCAGGGGTGGCGACGACACCCTGTTCGCGCTTGCCGCGGGCCGCGTCGACTTCGGCATGAGTCGCGGGCGCCGGGTCGTGAATATCCTCGCTGGCGAGTAGGTCAGCACCACAAGGCTGGTGGACGAGGCGGGCCCGCTTGGGTCCGCCTCGTCTCGTATTTGGGCCCCTGCCAATCTCTCCAAATGAAGATCCAAATGTCAAGAGTCCTAAACGAGTGAGAACGGGAGCATCCGGTGGCAACGTTCGTCGACCGCGTCACCCTGCACGTGCAGGCCGGTGACGGCGGCAACGGCTGTGCCTCCGTCCTGCGTGAGAAGTTCAAGCCGCTCGGCGGCCCCGATGGCGGAAACGGTGGCCGGGGTGGCGACGTTACCTTGGCGGTCGATGCCAGCGTCACGACCCTCCTTGAGTTCCACCACGGGCCCCACCGCAAGGCGGCAAATGGCAAGGCCGGTCAGGGTGGCAACCGCAATGGCGCCGAGGCCGATGACATCGTCCTTCGCGTGCCGCCCGGCACCATGGTCCTCAGTCAGACCGGTGAGGTCATCGCTGATCTCGTTGGTGCGGGCACCCGATTCGTCATCGCGCGCGGAGGCCGAGGTGGACTCGGCAATGCCGCGCTTGCTTCCCCCCGCCGCAAGGCACCGGGATTCGCACTCCTCGGTGAGCCCGGCGATTACCGTGATGTGATCCTAGAACTCAAGAGCGTGGCTGATGTCGCCCTCGTCGGCTTCCCGAGCGCCGGCAAGTCCAGTCTCGTCGCGGCTATGAGCGCGGCGCGGCCCAAGATCGCCGACTACCCCTTCACGACCCTCGTGCCCAATCTCGGAGTCGTGACCGCGGGTGAGGCAGTATTCACTGTCGCTGATGTTCCCGGACTCATCCCGGGCGCGAGCGAGGGCAAGGGGCTCGGACTGGAGTTTCTCCGTCATGTCGAGCGCTGCAGCGTCCTCGTGCATGTCCTTGACTGCGCCACCATGGAGCCGGGCCGTGATCCAATCGACGATCTCGATGTCATCGAGCAGGAACTCGCGGCCTACGGTGGGCTGCTCGATCGGCCCAGGCTCGTCGCGCTGAACAAAATCGACGTTCCTGATGGCCGTACGCTTGCCGACATGGTTCGACCGATCCTTGAGGAGCGCGGGCTTCAGGTCTTTGAAATTTCTGCGGCGGCGCGTGAGGGGCTCCGGCCGCTCTCGTTCGCGATGGCTGCGCTCGTCATGGAAGCGCGCAAGGCCGCGATCCCCGATGAGGAGCCGCGGATCATCATCACGCCGCGCGCGGTCAACGACATCGGGTTCGAGGTGTTGATTGAGGACGAGGGCTATCGGATTCGTGGCGAGCGCCCGGAGCGTTGGGTGCGGCAGACTGACTTCAGCAATGATGAGGCCGTCGGCTACCTAGCCGACCGGCTCGCGCGCCTCGGTATCGAGGAGGCGCTCTACAAGGCTGGCGCTACCCCCGGTGCGACCGTGATGATCGGTGGCGAGGAGAACGCGGTGGTCTTCGACTGGCAGCCGTCGATCATGGCGGGTGAGGGGCCCCATCAAGGCCCGCGCGGAACGGATGTGCGTGTCGATGTCCGACTTGATGGCGAGGCCTGATGTCGGCGGCGCGCGCATCGATCGCGAAGGCTCCTAGGCTCGTCGTCAAGATCGGTTCGTCATCACTAACGAAGCGATCTGGCGGACTCGACGACGAGCGGGTCGAGGCACTTGTGGGCGATATTGCCGCGAGGATGCGCTCCGGTCATCAGGTCGTGCTCGTCTCGAGCGGAGCGATTGCCACCGGCCTCCCTGCGCTCGGGCTGAGCGGCAGGCCGCGGGACCTCGCCACAGCTCAGGCGGCGGCGAGCGTCGGTCAGGGCATCCTCATCGCGGCCTACTCGAGGGCCTTCGCGACGTATGGCCTCACGGTCGGCCAGGTGCTCCTCACAGCAGGCGACGTCACCCGCCGCACCCACTACCGAAATGCGCAGCGCACCCTCTTCAAGCTCCTTGAGCTCGGCATCATCCCGATTGTGAACGAGAACGACACAGTCGCGACCGATGAGATCAGGGTCGGCGATAACGACCGCCTCGCGGCGCTCGTGGCGCATCTCGTGCAGGCCGACGCCCTCGTCCTCCTCTCCGACGTTGCGGGGCTCTACGACGGCCCGCCCGGCCGTGAGGGAGCGACCCTCATCGAGACCGTTGCGACCGACGATGACCTCGCAGGGGTGCAGATCGGGGGAGTGGGCGATGCCGGAGTCGGGCTCGGCGGAATGACCTCGAAGGTGGGGGCGGCGCGCATCGCGAATGCGGCCGGGATCCCGGTGCTCCTCGCGGCCGCCTCGGATTCAGCACTGGCCCTCACGGATGCCTCCGTGGGCACGGTGTTCCATGCCACGGGCGAGCGCTCCTCGACCAGGATGCTCTGGCTCGCGCACGCGACTACCGGCTCAGGACGTGTTTACCTCGACGCTGGAGCGGCCGACGCGGTCGTCCGACGCCGAATGTCGCTCCTCCCTGCGGGCATCACGAGCGTTGAGGGAACGTTCAGTGCCGGAGATCCGGTGGACTTGTTGGACGAAAAGGGTCACGCGATCGCCCGCGGACTGATCAACTTTGACTCCACGGAGTTGCCGGGCTTGCTCGGCAGGTCCACCCGCGAGCTTGCTCGCGAACTCGGAGCGGCATATGAGCGCGAGGTCGTCCACCGGGATGATCTCGTCGTGCTCTGAGGACTCGTCAGGGAGGGAGGCCAACGGTGCTGAGGGCCGTCCCAGATGTTGAGCCAGAGTCCTCCGCCCGGATGTGGCACGTCACGTTGACCGTTGAGGGTGCACCCGTGACCGACCGGGAGATTAGAACGGCCCTCGAGCGACTGAGCGACGAGCACCCCTTTCTGCTAGCCGGGCGCTATGCGCCGAGCCGGGCCGAGGTGCGCTACTGGGACGAGGCCGCCGATGCAGCCACCGCGATGAGTCTTGCCGCACGACTATGGAGCGAGCATCGGGTCAGTGCCGGTCTGCCCGACTGGCAGGTGGTTGGGGTCGAGGTGATCGACCAGGGCAACTTCCACCGCCGTGGCCAGATGACTCACGGGCAACTCAGTCTTGTGGCGGCCGGGCGCATCCTGCCGTTCTAGACTCGGACCTGTGAATGACGAACAGGAGAGCGTGCTTGCCACGGCCCGTCGTGCCAGGGAGGCGGCGGCGGCGCTGCGCCTGCTCACCCGACACGAGAAGGACACCGCCCTTCTTGCAATGGCCGATGCCCTCAACGCAGGAGCCCCTGAGATCGTTGCTGCGAACGAGCTTGATGTAGCCCGGGCTAGGGAGGCCGGCACCGCAGCGGCGCTCATCGATCGACTGACGCTCACGGGTGCGCGCATCGCTGACATCGCGCAGGCCCTCCGCGACGTCGCGGGGCTCCCTGACCCGGTGGGCGAGGTCATCCGTGGCTACACGCTTCCCAATGGACTTCAGGTGCGTCAGGTGCGCGTCCCACTCGGTGTCGTCGGCATGATTTACGAGGCGAGGCCTAATGTCACCGTCGATGCCGCTGGTCTGTGCCTGAAGAGCGGCAACGCCTCACTGCTGCGCGGATCGTCGTCAGCCGCGTCAAGCAATGAGGCACTCACCCGCATCATGCGCGAATCCCTCAGTGAGTCAGGTCTGCCCGCGGATTCGGTCCAGATGGTGCCCGGCGACAGCCACGAGTCCGTGAAGTACCTCATGACGGCGCGCGGCCTTGTCGATGTCCTCATCCCACGAGGCGGCGAGTCACTCATCAGGAGCGTTGTCGATAACTCAACTGTCCCGGTCATCGAGACGGGCGTCGGCAACTGCCATGTCTACGTCGACAAGGACGCCGACATCGACAAGGCGATCGCGATCGTGCTCAACAGCAAGGCCCAGCGGGTGAGCGTATGCAATGCGGCAGAGACGCTCCTGGTCCACCGTGAGATCGCCAGCGCATTTCTGCCGAGGGCCCTCGTAGCCCTGCGCGAGGCCAACGTGACCATCCACGGTGATGCTGCCTTCGAGGGCTACGCGCTCGATGCTGGCATCGAGTTCCTGCCGGTGACTGACGAGGACTGGGCGGCCGAGTACTACTCCCTCGACCTTGCAGCAGGCGTGGTGGACAGCATCGACGATGCCATCGCTCATATCCGCACCTGGTCCTCCGGTCATACCGAGGCGATCGTCACCGACAGTCAGAGCGCTGCGCAGCGCTTTGTCGCCGGCGTCGACTCTGCCGCGGTGATGGTGAACGCATCGACCAGGTTCACCGATGGCGGCGAATTCGGGTTCGGTGCGGAGATCGGCATCTCGACCCAAAAACTCCATGCTCGGGGACCCATGGGCCTGACCGAACTCACGACGACGACCTACGTTGTCACCGGCGACGGCCACATCCGCCAGTAGCCGCACCCGCGGGTAGAGTGCTCCCTGCCGGGAACGAGGATTGAGTTCCGGACGAGTCGAAAGGAACCCCATGAGCCTGATCCATGCCGCGGCAGTGCTGGCGAGCGAAGAGGCGGCCAACGCGTCGCATGGTGTGCCGGCCTACGTCGTGGGTCTGTTCGCCTTCGGTGTGCTGGTGGTGGGCCTTATCGCCACCATGATGATTAACGTCAACCGCTAGAGGCGACTGATCGAATTCCGGCCGTGACCGCGCAGCGCATCGGGGTCCTCGGCGGCACGTTCGACCCGATTCACTTCGGTCACCTCACCGCGGCCGCTGAAGTTGCCGACCGACTCCTGCTCGACACTGTCATCCTCGTTCCAGCAGGTGAGCCGTGGCACCGTAGGTGGGCCCCGGTTGCTGGGCGTGAGCAGCGGTTTGAGATGACGTGCCTGGGGGCCAGCGTTGATCCGCGATTCGTCCCGAGCCGGGTCGACATCGACCGGCAGGGGCCGACCTTCACGATCGACACGCTGACCGATCTCAGGCGGACCCGCAAGGAATCGGGCGGTCCAGCGACTGATAGTGATGCCTGGTTCTTTATTACCGGGGCTGATGCCTTCGCCGACTTCATGTCATGGCGACGGCCCCATGAGATCCTTGCTCTAGCCCACCTGGTCGGCGTCACTCGCCCGGGGCATCCACTGAAGGCGCCACCGCTGCCCGACGGGCTATGTACCCTCGTCGAGGTCCCCGGCATTGACGTCTCGTCAACCAGGGTGCGCGATCGCATCCGTGATGGTGCCCCCGTGACCGAGATGATCCCGCTTTCGGTGGCGAACTACATCGTCGAACGAGATCTCTACGCCCGAAAGTCCCCGTGAACGCGCGGAACCTCGCCCTGTGGCGTACGCGAGGGGGGGTCATCGCGTTAGCCACCGTCGTCCTCATCATCGGCACGATCGCGGTCTTTCTCCTTGCCGGCAGCGAGGCGCCGGTTTCCCAAGCGCAGACTCCAGAAGCGACGATCCCGTCAAGCGGCACCGGTCCAGCGGACGCACCATCGGCTGAAACGCAGACACCGGTCCAGCGCACCCTGCTGTTCCAGGTCACTGACAAGGAGGGCCTCGCGGTCGCGAACGTGCTCCTTGCCACGGGGGGAGGTGTGAACGGCGGCAGCCAGATCTACCTCTCGCCCATCCTCCTCGTGCCTGTCCCACTCCCAACCCCGCTCCAGTCGACCGTGGGATCGTCAGACACCCTCCAGTCGCGCACCGGGGTCTCAATGCTCCTCGGGGTAAGGGTCGATGCAGCTGTCGCTTTGAATCGGCTCGCCCTCGCAGCACTTGTCGATGCGATCGGAGGCGTGCCGATTTCGGTGCAGGAGTCGGTGCGCGTCGCTGACGCGGAGGGCAAGATGGTCGAGATGGTGCCGATCGGGGCCAGGACCCTCGCCGGGGTCGACGCGGCAACGTATGCCTTGACGCTTCAGCCCGGGGAGTCTCAGGTGGCCCGTATGCGAAGGTTCGCGGAGGTCATTGAGCGGGTACTCGCCAGTCTCCCGGACGATGTCGAGTCAATGCGCCAGGTGGTGTTGAGTCTGGGATCACTGGCGAAGTCGACGGCGACAAATGACGAACTTGTCGACACCCTCATGGTCGTGCATTCCGAAATGGCGACAGGCTCTTCGGTGGAAGCCTTCCTTCCGGTGACGACCGTGCGGGCCAATGAGGCCGCCGTCATCCGGCGACCGATCGGCCCGGCCCTCGTCGAGTCGCTCCTGCCTGAGGTCAGGCTCACCCCGGGGGAGTCCCGGATGACCCGCGTGGTCCTCGCGCGCGCGGGGGCACCTGTGGCCAAGACTCTCGCAGCGACGGACTCCCTGGTATCCGCTGGCTTCACCGTGGTCGAGGCCGGACGCCGGCCGCGGGGCGAGACGATGATCGTTATTCCGGACGCTGATCCGGGGTCGGTCTCGAGGGCGGCGGAGGTCGCTGAGGCCCTTGGGGTGCCGCGTTCGGCTGTTCGGATTTTTGGCGGCGGCCGGCCGATCGTCGATGTTCTCGTGCTGCTCGGCGACGATGCGTCGCCACTGTGAGAGGCTGAGGGTCGAAAACCATGACAAGAGGCGGATAACGTGACTGCAACACCCGAGGCAATCAGCCTGGCCATAGCGGCGGCCGAGGCGGCTGCCGACAAGATGGCGACCGACATCGTCGCCATCGACGTGAGTGAGCATGTCGTCCTCACCGACATTTTCGTTCTGTGTTCCGCGCAGAATGATCGCCAGGTCAAGGGTGTTGTTGACGCTGTCGAGGAGCGACTCCTTAGTCTGGGCTCGAAGCTCCTACGACGAGAAGGGGAACGCACGAGCCACTGGGTGCTCTTGGACTTTGGTGATGTCGTCGTGCATGTCCAGGTCGCTGAGGAGCGCATTCACTACGCGATCGAGCGGCTTTGGAAGGACTGCCCCTTCATCGAACTGCCGGAGTCGGTGACTGCACCCCACTCCGTCCACGGAAACTGATCTGATGAACACGCCGCGAAAGATCGTGTTCTGGCGCCACGGCCGCACACCATGGAACGCCGAGCAGCGGTTCCAGGGCCAAACCGACATCGACCTCGATGATGTCGGCACCGGGCAGGCGCTCCGTGCCGCAGGCATGCTCGCAACCCTGGAGCCGTCGATGATCATCGCGTCGGATCTACTCCGGGCGCGCGCGACGGCTCAGCCGCTTGCGCGGATCCTCGGCCTCGAGGTACATCTTGACGCCCGACTACGCGAGACCTTTGCCGGTGAGTGGGAGGGGCTGACGCGTCCCGAGCTCGAATCCGGCTACAGCGAGCTGCTCGCCTCATGGTCGAGCGGCGCCGACATCAGGCCCGGCATCACCGGCGAGACTCGTCGGGAGGTGGCGGCCCGCATGGCGATGGCCGTTGAGAAGGCGCTCCTTGGGGTCGGTGCCGGACAGGTGCTCGTTGTCGTGACCCACGGCGGTGCGGCGCGGGCCGGTATCGGACAGATGCTTGAACTGCCGCCAGAGCACTGGGCGGTGCTCGGTGTGCTCACGAACTGCTCGTGGTCGGTGCTTGTCGAAAACCTCTCGGGGTATGGGCCGAGGTGGCGGCTGCAGGAATACAACGCGGGCACACTGCCCGAGACCGCCCTCGCCGACGATAGGTGACCGTAGCGGATCCGCGGGGGAGGGCCGAGATTTCGGGGCGGCCCGCGGGCGCTATGCTTTCCTCTCCCGCGCAGTTGAGCGCATCGGGGCTGTGGCGCAGCTGGTAGCGCACCTGCATGGCATGCAGGGGGTCAGGGGTTCGAATCCCCTCAGCTCCACCAAATATTTTCCGATCATCAACGGCAACTCACGTGTCTGATGCGGATGGCTCAATGACCCTCAGCCCGGGGAACCGTCGAAATCCGCGATCGAAGGTTGCGAGGTTTGACATGGCACTCGCTGCAATCCATGCACCAGGGATGTCGTAGCCGCGTGGGCCGAGTGAACGTACGAGGTCCCGAAATGTGATTCGGGCGCAGGGGTGAGGGCATGATGCGCCCATTTGCGACGATGCGGACGAAACCGGTTGTGACGGCGTCCGCTGCGTGGATGAGCAAATTGACGTCAACGCAGATCATCAGCATCCTGTCCGGCATCGAGAGCGTCCTGCACGGCGCGGCTGTCGTCGATGTCGACATGGGGCTGGCCCACGTGCCAAGCAAGCATCGGATTGCTCGGCCCCTGAACCCCATTTGCTGTGCTCAGAAGGAGCCTCAATGCTTCCTCGACTATTGACGACACGGTGCAGCCGCGCCCGGAGGCGATGAACTTGGCTTGGCGGTAGAGCTCGTCGTTCAGCACCAGCGTTGTCTTCATGGCAGTGAAGTTACCGTAGTGATGAAGAGGGCGGCCGTATTTAGGGCGATAGCGTTGACAGCAATGCTGTCGGATCATAGGCTCGCGGCATGGCAACGCTCACGATTCGCGGGCTCAATGAGGATGTTCGCGACCGACTCCGGGTGCGGGCGGCAACGCACGGACGATCGATGGAGGCGGAGGCGCGCTTCATCTTGTCGGAGGCGGTGGCCTCTCCGGTCGAGCGCAGCCTCGTCGACATCATGCTTGCGATGCGCACGGCCCTCGATGGCGAGGGCTTAGAATTTCCGTCTCGCGCGGATGAGGTCGGCGATCCGTTCACGTGATCATCCTCGACACGAACGTTGTCTCCGAGGTGATGCAGGGCCCGGAGTCATCGCCGGCGCTCGCCTGGGTCGTCAGCCAGGACCCCGAACAACTCGCGATCACCGCCATCACGGTCATGGAGGTCTCAAACGGGATCGCTCGGATGCCCGCAGGACACCGGCGTGACCACGTGGCTGCCCAGTGGAGCCTTCTTGAGGGCCAGTGGCTTGGCACCTTCCTCCCACTTGGCATGCACGATGCTCAAGTGGCGGGAGCATTGAGCGCGAAGCGCATGGGGATGGGCCGACGAATCAGTATGGCCGACGCCTGCATCGCGGGGATCTGCCTCGCCCGTGACGCCACGCTCGCAACCCGGAATACGCGCGACTTCGACGGCATCGGCCTTGCGCTGGTCGACCCTTGGGCCCACTGAGCCCGCGCGCCAGAACTCCCCGATGTACCTTCTGAGGAACATTTCGACCGCGCCGTACGACTGGCATGCAACCATTGCACCGTGGTCGGCGCAGCGTCGAGCGCGGCTGCTGCTCGGCGAATGTGGGACAACATAGATCCTGACCCCGTCGTCCTCGACATCGACTTCGGCCCGGACGTCAACGGCTTTAATCTCGCGGATGCCTTCCTTACCTAGCGGCCTGAGCTCGCGGTCCCCTTCCTGTCTAGCCTCCCTGATGCACGGTTTGCCGGCCGCAGCGCAGGCTCCCTTCCAGTCGGGGCCGGGTACGTCCACAAAGATCAACTCGCCAACGCAAACGCCCGCGTGATCGCCCTAGTAGCGTGTCGCCTTTAATTTGATGGTT
>CAMDKQ010000020.1 GCA_945901095.1 Bifidobacterium breve | reverse complement strand
TCCTGCGTCCGAGTTGCCTCAAGGCACCCCAACCGAATTTCAGGGAATTGCGCCGCCAGAAGTCGGTACCGAGGAGGCCGAAGGCGAGATTGGCCTTGGAGCCGAAGTCACCCATTGTTCGGTTCCATGCATCGAGGTCGCCGAGTGCTTCGAACTGCGCAGCGGTGATCGCCGGATCCGTCGAGAGCACTGCCGTGCCAGACGAGCAAACCACGCCGGTCGGCAGCGGAGTGTTGAGGTACTCGACGCCGCGGGAGGCAAGGTCGCCCGCAAGCTCCCCGTAGGCGGGCCCGCCGACAAACAGCGGGTGCCAGCTCGACAGGAGCTCAAGGGTGAAGCCGGGAACGCGATCGGTGCTCGTGCAGATCGCGCCACCTGGACGATCATTGCGCTCGCATAGGAGCACCCGCCAGCCGTCCTTGGCCAGAAGGGCACCGCTGACGAGTGCGTTGATCCCGGAGCCGACGCTGATGGCGTCGTACCGTGATTTGCTCATGTGATCTCCAGGGATATTCGCTGATCGGCGGCCACGGCTGGACCCTGAGGCTATATCGTAAAGATTCCGGCCGTCATATTTGCACAATGCCGAAACCTTGGGAGGGTCAACGATGGAAACGCGCGCTGATGTTGTCGTCATAGGCGCAGGAGTAAATGGACTCTCGGCGGCTGCAATGCTCGCCTCTAAGGGTCGCTCGGTTGTCGTTGTCGAATCAGCGGACGTCCCAGGCGGCGCAGTGCGCACCGCGGAGGTGACCCTCCCGGGGTTTCGACATGACCTCTTCGCAATGAACCTCGGGCTCTTCGCTGGGGGGCCGGTGAACGCGGCGCTCGGCGCTGACCTAGCCCGTCACGGGTTTGAACTCGTGCCCTCGGCAAAGCCGTTCTGCTCGGTGTTCCCGGACGGCACAATGCTCGGCGTTGAGGCTGATGCCGCGGCGACCCGCGCGAATGTCGAGCGTACATCGCCTGAAGACGTCGCCGAGTGGGAGGCGCTCACCGCAAAGTTGCAGGATCTCGCGCCGTACCTCTTCGGCATTCTTGGCTCCGATCTGCCATCGTGGAAGGCAGTCAAGACCCTGTGGAAGGCGCATCGCGCGCTGGGTACCGATGGTGTGTACGACCTAGTGAAGCTCGCGCTTGCCTCGACCCGCGCATTCACCGACGAGCACTTCACCTCTCCCAAGGTGAAAGCACTCATGGCCTCGTGGGGCATGCACTTGGATTTCGCCCCCGATATCTCGGGCGGTGCCCTGTTCTCGTTCCTCGAGACTATGGGCGGTCAGCTCTTCGGAATGGTCATCGGCAAGGGTGGTGCGTCAACGATGATCGACGGCCTCGTTGGGGTCATTACGGAGAAGGGAGGCGAGGTGCGCTGCGGCGCCCGGGTCGACGAGATCCTCGTGTCGCGCGGCAAGGCAATCGGCGTTCGCCTCGCGAACGGTGACACCATCAGAGCGTCGCACGCGGTCATCTCGAACGTGAACCCCAAACTGATGCCGGATCTCCTTCCGGATGAGATCTCGTCGCGACCGGAAGTAGCTCGCGCCAGAGCGTTTCGTCCCGGCTTGGGCACCATGATGATCCACCTCGCCCTGGACTCGCTGCCGGCCTGGACTGCGAGCGAGGCGCGCGAGTACAACTACGTCCATGTCGGGCCGTACGTGGACGACATGGCCCTTGCGTACACCGACACCGCGGCAGGCAGATTGCCATCGACTCCCACCCTGGTCGTCGGTCAGCCGACGGTGAGCGATCCGAGCCGAGCACCCGAGGGTAAGCACGTGCTGTGGATTCAGGTGCGGGTGCTGCCGCTGGAGATCGCTGATGGACGATCGTGGGATGAAGCAGGCGAGGCGTACGCCGACCACGTCATGGGGATTCTTGAGCAGTACGCCCCGGGGCTGGCCCAGCAGGTCATTGGCCGCGCCATCCTCACCCCGTCCGACCTCGAGCGCTACAACGCCAATCTCGTCCTTGGCGACTCACTCGGCGGCAGCCACCATCCGGCACAGTTCTTCTTCCTGCGACCCGTGCCCGGCTGGGGCCGTCATCGCACTCCGGTCAAGTCGCTGTTCATCTGCGGTGCCGGTACCTGGCCGGGAGGAGGAGTTGGCGGCGCCAGCGGCGCAATGGTCGCCGGCATCGTCGGCTAACGACGGCGCGGGCGACGGTGTCAGCGACAGCAGACCCGGGACAAACAGCAGAATCAGCGCGGTTTCGTCGCATTTTCCCCCGTTTGTCCCAGCTCATGGGACAAACGGCTAGGTGCGGTAGGGGGAGAAGTCGGGGGCGCGCTTCTCACTGAAGGCGAGCCCGCCCTCCTTGGCCTCGTCGGACTTCACGAACTGATCGAGGACGTCGAAGGCGAGTGACTGGATGCCGACGATGTGATCGGTATCGGCATTGAAGCTGTGCTTGAGGGTCTTGAGCGCGGTCGGTGACAGAGCGCAGGCCTTGCGGCCCCACTCCTTGGCGAGCGGCAGCAGCTCATCCGGCGCGACGACCCGGTTGACGAGGCCCCAGCGCTCGGCCGTCTCGGCGTCGTACTGGTCGCAGAAGAACCAGATTTCGCGGGCCCGCTTCTCGCCCACCACGCGGGCGAGGTAGGCCGTGCCGAAGCCGGCGTCAAAACTGCCGACCCGGGGGCCCACCTGACCGAACTTCGCGGTGGCGGAGGCCAGCGATACGTCGCAGAGCACATGGAGGACGTGACCGCCGCCGATCGCGAAGCCATTGACGGCAGCGATGACCGGCTTGGGGACCTCGCGAATGAGCCGGTGCAGGCGCTCAATCTCGAACATGCCCATCTCGGTCTCGCCGTAGCCGCCGGTGAGCGCCCGTTCCTTCTGGTCACCCCCGGTGCAGAAGGCTCGGTCGCCGGCGCCGGTGAGGACAATCGCGCCGACCGTGCCATCGACCCATGCGTAGCGGAACGCGTAGATGAGCTCATCGACCGTGCGGCCGCGCAGTGCGTTGTAGCGGTCGGGCCGGTTGATCGTGATCACGGCCACACCCTCATCGACCTCGTAGGCGATGTCCGTGAACTCTTCGATCGTGATCATGAGACCTCCACTAGAACAGCGATTCCAAGACCGACGCCGATGCATGCGGTCGCGATTCCAAGTCCCCCGCCGCTACGGCGCAGGGTTCGGCAGGTGTCGGCGATGACCCGCGCGGCCGAGGCACCGACCGGATGCCCGATCGCGATTGCCCCGCCGTTCGGGTTGACCTTGGCCCGGTCGATCTCTGGGAGGTCGTGCAGCACGGTGAGCACCATGGCCGCGAAAGCCTCGTTGATCTCGTACAGCGCGATGTCGTCGAAGGAAAGCCCTTGGCGGGCAAGCAGTTTGCGAACGGCATAAACCGGTGCCGTAGCGAAGTCGTCGGGCTCGGTCGCGACTACAGCCGAGCCGAGGATGACGCCGAGCGGCTCAAGGTTGAGCTCGGCTGCTCCCGCCTGCGAGGTGATGAGGGTTGCGACCGCACCGTCGTTGAGCGTTGAAGAGTTACCCGCCGTCACCGAGCCGTCTTTCGTGAAGGCAGGCTTGAGTGCTGACAGACCTTCGAGGGTGGTCTCGCGCCTGATCGACTCGTCGGTCGTGACGTCGGCAATCGGCATGACGAAGCCTTCGTGGCACCCGGCGTCCCACGCCGCAGCGGCAAGCTGCTGCGAGCGAACCGCCCACTCGTCCTGCTCGAGGCGAGTGATGCCCCGAGCCTCAGCGCTGCGCTGGGCGCACTCGCCAAGGCTGTCGGTCCAGTGCTTGGGCATGGCCGGGTTCACCATGCGCCAGCCGACGGTGGTCTGCTCAAGTCGCATCTTCGGGTCAAGTGCGTTGTCGCTCTTTGGGAGGACGTAGGGTGCGCGGCTCATCGACTCGACGCCGCCGGCAATCGCAATGTCGATATCGCCACTGCGCACTGCTCGCGCCGCCTGCACGATGGCCTCAGCACCTGACCCACACAACCGGTTGAGGGTCACTCCCGGCACCGTCACCGGAAGGCCGGCGAGAAGGGCGCTCATCCGGGCGACATTGCGGTTATCCTCGCCAGCGCCGTTCGAGTCGCCCATATAGACGTCATCGATAGATGCAGGGTCGAGCGACGGCACTGCAGCGACAAGCCCCCGGATGACCTCGGCCAGCAGATCATCGGGCCGGATATGCGAAAGGCCGCCGCGGTAGCGTCCGAAGGGGCTTCGGCGCGCAGCAGCAAGTACGGGACGCGGATCACTCATGTGTCGTATTATTGTCGATCGGCAGCAACGCGCACGAAGTCTGGGTCACTTCAGGAGGCATCATGGGCAGGGCGGGTCCTCTTCGAGTACTTGTGACCGGTGCCAGTCGGGGCATCGGCGAGGCAATCGTGGCACGACTTGCCTCGGATCGTCATCACCTCGCCCTGAACTCGCGGACGGCTATCGATCTGGAACGGATCGCAGCAGAACTGCCCGGCCCAACCCTCGTCCTCCCAGCCGACTGCACCGACCCGCGCAGCGGCGATGACCTCGTCCGGGCCGTCGTCGATGCCTGGGGCGGCATCGATGTGCTCGTGCTCAATGCCGGCGAGGGCGTGGCCGCTTCGATCACGAGCACCGATGATGCGATGTGGCAACGTCAACTCGACCTCAACCTCACGGCCCCGTTCCGCTTCATCCGGGCGGCTGTCCCGCCGATGAAGGCTGCTGGCTACGGACGCATCATCGTCGTCGCGAGTAGCGCTTCGAAGCGCGGTGAGCCGTACATCAGCGCCTACACAGCGGCGAAGCACGGAGTCCTCGGGCTCGTGCGCTCCGCAGCGGCCGAACTCGCCCGCACCGGCATCACCGTGAACGCGGTATGCCCCGGGTATGTCGACACCCCGATGACCCAGCGATCCATCGATGCCATTGTCGAGAAGACCGGACGCAGCCGCGAGGACGCCGCGGCCTCCCTCGCGGGCCAGCAGCCGACCGGCCGTCTCGTAGCGTCGGCGGAGGTGGCCGAAACGGTTGCTTTCCTCATTTCAGACTCGGGCCAGATTACTGGTCAAGGCATCAACATCGATGGCGGAAAGGTTCAGTCATGACGGTTCGCCGCATTAACCCCCCGGAGCTCGCGCCTCCGATCGGCTTCTCGCACGCGGTCATTGCGGAGGGGTCGACGATTGTCCTGCTCGCCGGCCAGACGGCGCTCAACGCCGAGGGCATCATCGTCGGGGAGACCATCGTTGAGCAGTTCGAGAAGGCATTCGGAAACCTCCTCGCGGCGCTCGCGGCCGCGGGAGGCAACCCGTCGAATCTCGGCAAGCTCACCATCTACTGCGTCGACCCCGTCGACTATCGTGCCAATGCGCGCGAGATCGGCGGAGTCTGGAAGCGATTGGCTGGACGGGACTTTCCGGCCATGACCCTGATCGGCGTGACGCGACTTTGGGACGACACCGCGATGATCGAGATCGAGGGGATCGCTGTCCTCCCGTGACGACCTCTCCTGCTCCGAGCCCGCTCAGCGCCCTGTGGGCCGCGACCTCCATCGCGATCATCGGTGCGACCGAGCGGCCCGGTGCGATGGGTCGCCTGCCCATTGACTACCTGCTGCGTTACGGCTTCACGGGCTTCATCGCCCCGGTCAATCCAAAGGGCGGCACGATTCTGGGCCTCCCGGTGTTCGCGAATCTCGGCGACGTCACCGAGCCCATTGACCTCGCACTCATCATGGTTCCGGCCGCCTCGGTTGCCTCAGCGGTGCGAGATTGCGCCGATGCCGGAGTCAAGGCGTGCATCGTCATGTCATCGGGCTTCGCCGAGACTGGGCCAGAGGGTCAGGCTGCGCAAGACGAACTAGTCAAAATTGCGCGGACATCCGGCATGCGCATGGTCGGACCGAATTGCATTGGCTCGGTCGGCGGCGCCGGCTCGGTTATGGCCACCTTCAGCCCGGTTTTTTCATCCGAGTCCACGCCCGCTCCTGCTGGCTCGATTGCGCTCGTGAGCCAATCGGGCGCCCTGGGGTTCGGTGCCCTCTCACTCGCGATGGAACGCGGTGTGCCGATCGGCATCGCCGTCACGACAGGCAACGAGGCCGAGGTTACGGCGGCCGAGGTGTCAGCGTGCCTCGCCGCAGACCCAGCGGTCACCGGCCTGCTGATGTACGTCGAGTCACTCGACGACCTCGAGTCACTGCGCTCTGCCGCCGCTCATGTTCCGGTTGCTGTTCTCAAGGCCGGACGAAGCGAGGCGGGAGCCCTAGCTGCCGCGTCCCATACGGGCGCGCTGGCGACGCAGGACAAGGTCGTCGATGCCGCGCTGAGATCCCTTGGGATCGCGCGTGTCACCGATATCGATGATCTCCTCGACGTCGGCGCAGTGTTCGCGAGTGGGGCGCGCATGGCGGGCCGCCGGATCGGCATCGTCACGACATCTGGCGGAAGCGGAATCCTTGCGACAGATGCGATTGAGGCTGCTGGATTGGAACTCGCGCAACTCTCCGAGGAAACCATCCGAGCACTCGAGGCAATCGTCCCGTCCTACGGAAACGCAACCAACCCTGTTGACGTAACTGCAGCGGTCATGACCGAGCCGGGTATGTTCGAGCGCTGCCTTGACGTGCTGGCTGACGACCTGAATGTCGATGCCGTCGTTGCCTGTTTCGCGGTGCTCGTTGGTGACGACGTCACGCGCATCGCAAATGCACTGCAGTCATTAAGGGAACGCACTCTGATGCCGGTTGTCGTCGCTCGCACCGGCGCCTCATCGCTCGCCCCGCACGCGGCCGAGCTGCTCGCGAAGGCTCGCGTCCCCGCCTACTCCACCCCTGAGCGCGCCGTCAATGCACTTGCCGCGCTCGCGACGACGGGCCGTCGCAGTGCGCCAATCGCTAGGGATCTCGCCCCCGTAGCGGGGCTTCCGGGACGGCAGCCCTCCGAGGATGAACTCAAGGGGCTCCTCGCGGCCACAGGATTACCGATC
This sequence comes from Bifidobacterium breve, assembly GCA_945901095.1. Classification (GTDB taxonomy): domain Bacteria; phylum Actinomycetota; class Actinomycetes; order S36-B12; family S36-B12; genus WLND01. The sequence goes on along the minus strand of CAMDKQ010000020.1, from coordinate 16,973 downwards.
CCCGAGTCAGTGCTCGCTACCTCGGTCGAGCAGGCGATTGCGGCGATCGACGAGGTCGGGGGAGTGGCTGTGTGCAAGGCGGTCGTCCCCGGGCTGCTGCACAAGAGTGATGCAGGGGGCGTCGTGCTCGGTGTCACTCGTGACAACGTCAGCGAGGTCTATGAGCGACTCGTCGCACTCGGCGGCGACGTGCTCGTCGAGCGATTCGTGCCAGGCGGCGTCGAGGTGCTCGTCGGCATCACGCCAAGCTCGCTGGGCCGGGTACTCACTGTTGGTGTCGGCGGCGTTCTCACCGAGGTGATCGCCGACGCAACCGTGCGCGTGCTTCCAGTGAGCGAACAGGATGTCCGCGCGATGATCGACGAAACGCGGTTGGCAATGCTGCTAGCCGGGGTTCGAGGCGCTGCGCCGGCCGATATCGATGCCCTGGTGGCGTGCGTGCTCGGTGTCGCTGACGCTACCCGCGAATGGCCCGAGGGCTTCGAGCTTGACCTGAACCCCATCACCGTGCTTCCGCAGGGTTGCTGGATCCTCGATGCCGCCTATTCGCGACCAATTGAAAGCTCAGCAACCGAAGGGTATTACTGATGGACGTTGGCCGGCTCGTCTCGCGATCAATGCACCACTATCGCGATCGCGTCGCCCTCGACGGGCCTGAGGGTGTGATGACCTTCGGCGAGTCGGGAGCGCGGATCATGCAGCTCGCACGCGGCTTGCGGGGGCTCGGGCTCGAGACAGGCGACCGGGTGCTCGATCTCCAGTCGAACCAGAACACCTACATCGAGACCGACCTCGGCATCAGCACGGCCGGAATGTGCCGCGTCGCGCTCAACTACCGACTGCATCCGACCGACTGGGTGCGCATCGCCACCGACTGCACCCCTCGCGTGCTTATCCTCGACGCTAAGTTCTGGGACGACTCCGCCGGTGTGCGCGCCCTAGTTGAAACTGTCATCATCATCAACGGCGACGCAGAAGGGGCTGTGCCGTATGAGCGTTTCCTCGCGGCCGAATCGTCAGAGCCACTGCTCCTCAGTGTTGACCCTGATGCCTTGGTGTCTTTGAACTATTCGAGCGGTACGACCGGCAATCCGAAGGGAGCCATCCGAACGCACCGCAACCGGATGGCGAGCCTTCACAACATCATCACGGACTTCCTCTGCAAGGTTCCCGATGAGCGCAGCACGTGGCTTCACGCCGGCCCGGTCACGCACACGAGCGGGTTGTTCGTCCTGTCTTACTACGCGTTCGGTGCGCGGCAAATCGTTCAGGCGAAATTCGAGGCCGACGATGTTGTTGACGCCTTCGAGCACCGGGGTGCGACCGCGACAGCGCTCGTGCCCACGATGGTGGCGCGACTCCTGGCGATGCCCGACATCTCCCGCGAGCGGATGAAGAAACTCGAGATCCTCGGCTATGCGGGCGCTCCGATGCCCCCGGAGCAGATCCGCCAGTGCTTTGACCGCATCACGCCGCACATGTCGCAGTACTACGGGCTCGTCGAGGCGATCCCGCCCGTCACTGTGCTCGGACCAAAAGACCACCTGCGGGGCATCGAGGGCGATGTCGAGATCCTCACGAGTGCCGGGCTGCCGTGTAATGGGGTCGAAGTGCGGATCGTTGACGAGGACGGGCGCGATGTTCCCATCGGTGAGATTGGCGAGGTCATCACGCGCGGGGATCATGTGATGCGTGGCTACTACGGCCAAGCTGGCCAGGACGCAACGGTGACGAAAGCCGTGCGCGACGGATGGCTTCATACGGGCGACCTCGGAAGGGTCGATGCCGATGAGCGACTCTTCCTCGTCGACCGCAAGGGCGACATGATCATCTCGGGCGGATACAACATCTACCCGAGGGAGATCGAGGATGTCATCGCGGAGGTGCCTGGAGTGCATGAGGTTGCTGTCATCGGCGTCACCGATGCCGACTGGGGTCAGCATGTCACTGCGCTGTTCACGGTCGCCCCGGGTGCGACGGTGTCGGTCGACGACGTCATGGCGCATTGCAGGTCGAGGATGGCTTCCTATAAGAAGCCGAAGGATGTGCGTATCGTCGAGTCATTCCCGCTGAACTCGACGGGGAAGATTGCCAAGAAGGTACTGCGCGAAGAACTCAATGCGGAGGCAACATCGTGACCGAGATCCCGGGGCAATACCCCTACAGCCGTGGCATCAGCGCGGACCCGGGCGTATGGACCATGGGCCAATATGCCGGTTTTGGGACGGCGCGTGAGACCAATGTGCGCTTCAGGTCGCTCATCGACCAGGGTCTCACCGGGTTCAGCGTTGCACTCGACCTGCCGACCCAGATGGGCCTGGACTCCGACAACGCGCTGTCGCGCGGTGAGGTGGGCAAGGTGGGCGTGGCGATCGACAGCCTCGCCGACATCGAGATCCTCATGGACCAGATTCCGCTGGAGCGCATCAGCCAGGTCCGCACAACGGCGAACTCGATCAGCTACATCTGGGTTGCCATGTTCCAGGCGCTGGCAGCCAAGCGGGGAGTGAATCCGAATGAGTTCGGCATATTCGTCCAGAATGACGTCCTCAAGGAGTACATCGCCCGGGGCACCCAGATCTTCCCCCCTGCGACGGGGCTGAAGCTTTCGGTCGACGTGATGGAGCACATCGCGCGCGACATCCCGAAGTGGGTCTCGCTTGCCATGAGCGGCTACCACATACGCGAATCCGGCTCCAATGCGATTCAGGAGATCGCCTTCACGTTCGCCAATGCTCGTGCGTACCTCGACGAGTGCGTACGTCGAGGCATCAGCATCGATTCGGTTGCTCCGACCCTATTCACGTTCCTGTCGAGCAACATGGACTTCATGCCCGAGATCGCGAAGTTCAGGGCGGCGCGTCGCGTGTGGGCGAGGCTCATGCGCGAAACCTACGGTGCGAAGGATCCGCGCTCAGAGCAGTTGCGGATCTTCGTCTTCACCGCCGGATCATCGCTCACGGCGCAGCAGCCGCTCAACAACGTGGTCCGGACTTCGATCGAGGCGATGGCGGCAGCGCTCGGCGGGGTGCAGACGATGCATGTCTGCGCCTACGACGAGGCGCTCGGTGTCCCGACCGAGCAGGCTGCGACCCTCGCGCTTCGCACCCAGCAGATCGTGGCGTTCGAGACTGGCGTGACGACCATGGTCGACCCGCTCGGTGGCAGTTATGTGCTCGAAGCCCTTACCGATGACATTGAGCGGCAGGTCCTCGATGAGATGGCCGTCATCGAGCGTCGAGGCGGGGCACTTGCATGCATCGAGTCCGGCTATTTCCAGTCTGCCCTAGGTGACAGTGCGTATGAGTACTCGAAATCTGTCGACAGCGGAGAGCGTGCGGTCATCGGCGTCAACCGGTTCACGTCGCCGGCATCGCCCTTCGAGGTCTTTGCCCTTGATCCGGCGAGCGAGGCCGAGCAGGTCGCAAACCTGCAGGGGGTCAGGGCCTCGCGTGATGATGCCACGGTGCGAGCGGCGCTTGAGGACCTCGATGCAGCAGCACGTGCCGACGAAAACGTGGTGCCAGCGTGTGTGACGGCGGTGTCGGCTTACGCGACCGTGGGAGAGATAGTCGATGTGTTGCGCGCCGTCTACGGCCGCTGGCAGCCGACAAACATGTTCTGATCGACCGGCGACCCGCTCCGCGGAAGGTCGGCGGTTGTTATGCCTCCTACGCAGAGTCGCGTTCGCAGGCCGCCATGACGGCAGCAGCTACCGCTGGCGCGACTGACGGATCGAAGACGCTCGGGATGATGTAGGCGGCCGAACGGGCTTCATCGGTGACGGCATCGGCGATTGCTCTCGCGGCTGACATGAGCAGATCATCAGTGATGCGATACGCGCCAGCATCGAGCAGCCCGCGGAAAATCCCCGGGAACGCAAGCACATTATTGATTTGGTTCGGGTAGTCGCTTCTGCCTGTCGCGACGACGGCTGCGACCTTTGCCGCTTCGACCGGGTTGATCTCGGGGTCTGGGTTGGCGAGGGCAAACACGATCGGCTGATCGGCCATGGCTGAGATGTCATCAGCAGTGATCATGTTCGGCTGCGATAGGCCGATGAAGACATCGGCGTCGACCATGGCCTCGGGGAGGCTCCCCGAGTGAAGACGCGGATTGGTTCGGGTTGAGAGGACTGTGCGGTCGGCATCGAGGTTCGGGCGTCCCTCGTAGATGGCGCCCTTGGAGTCGAAGAGGATGATGTCGGTCGCGCCGGCATTGAGCAGCAGGTGGGCGACGGCTGCGCCGGCTGCCCCGGCGCCGGTCATGACGATGCGAAGATCGGTGATCTCCTTGCCGACCAGGCGCGTGGCGTTGTAGAGCGCGGCGAGGACGACAACCGCGGTGCCGTGCTGATCGTCGTGGAAGACGGGGATTTTGAGTTTCTCGCGCAGGCGCCGCTCTACCTCGAAGCAGCGTGGGGCGGCGATGTCCTCGAGGTTGATACCGCCGAATCCGGGGGCGATGAGTTCAACGGTGCGGACGATCTCATCGACATCTTTCGTGTCGAGTGCGATGGGCCATGCGTCGACGTCTGCGAAGCGCTTGAAGAGGGCAGCCTTGCCTTCCATCACCGGCATCGCGGCGTGGGGGCCGATGTCGCCGAGTCCGAGGACTGCGGTGCCATCGGTGACGACGGCGACCGAGTTGCGCTTGATCGTGAGGTTGCGGGCTGACTCGGGGTTCTCGTAGATCGCCATGCAGACCCGAGCGACCCCCGGGGTGTAGGCCCGTGCAAGGTCAGTTCGGTTGCGCAGCGGGACCTTGGATGCGATCTCGAGCTTGCCGCCGAGATGAATGAGGAAGGTCGCATCACTCACCTGATCAACTGTGCAGCCGGCGATGGCCTTGAGGGCTGCCTTGACGGAGTCGCCATTATCGGGAGAACCGGTCGTGCAGGTGAGATCGATGGTGACGCTGTCGTGTCCGGGATCGACGACTTCGAGGCCGGTGATGACAGCCCCGGTGGCGCTAACGGCGCTCACAATTGCTCCGGAAGCGTGCACCTCCGGGGTGGCTCGCAGGCGCACGGTGATCGTGTATCCAGATGGACTCATGTTCGTCATCCTACCAATCGTTATCGCGTGATATTTGCGGCCGTCGACAACACGCATTGCCTTCGGCTGAGGTCTACCGGCTTGCCACTTCCTCTACGAACTGCATTGAGGGTCGGGCAAGACGGTCGTGGAGGGCGAAGAAGGTCTCGGTCGCCTTATCGCCCGCCCAGGCCTTCGGCAGGTACTCGCGTGGCAGGCCAGGATCGATGTAGGGCAGGGGTCGCCATGAGGTGAGGGCACGCGTGTAATCGGAAAAGGCGCGGACCGGATCAGGCGCCGCCCGCGTCCGAGCCCATGAAGTAGCGAGCGGGGCGTACTCCGCAGTGAACTCCTCGTAAGCGGTACCGATCTCATTGAGGTTCCACCATTGGCCTATTGCCTCTCGCGTGGCCCGAAACCCCGAATGCTCGGCAAGGAACAGGTCGACATGAGCCCGGATATCGAGGAGTTCGACGATGTACTGGACGTCAGATTCAAGTTGCCGGGGTGCGATCCATAGGCCGCCCCCGACCTGCGCGAAGCCGACCCGCGCGAGCCGTGACCTGAGCCGGTAGCGGACATCGCGCGCGCTCTCCGGGATGGAGAAGGCGGCGAGAACCCAGCCCCGGTTCGGCGGTGGGAAGCGCCGCTCAAGGACCCGGGAGTCTCCGATGTCGAACGTTCGCCGAGCCGATTCGCCGAGTGCGTAGCCCGCCACGCCGTCACGCCGCTCACCGGTGAGAACTCCCCGCCGTTTGAATCGCGAGAGGGCGCTGCGTACCGATGGGTCGTCGATGCCAACCTCGCCGAGAAGGGTGAGGAGTGACGACACCGAGAACCAGCCACCGATTGGCCGACTGTAGGCGCCGTAGGTCGTGATGATGAGGGACTGGGGCCGGGCCGCGCGCGCTAACGGCTCGTCAGCGTTGTCGTTGCTCCCAGCCATGACCCGAAGAATAGTAGGAGTTCGCATCCGCGCTATTCGGACATGATCCCGCGTTATCTGGATAGACGACTGGCCAGCTTCGGAGCAGCCTTGCAGTGTCCCGTTCGCTCAGGCTCGATTATTCGGAGGAACCATGACCAAGGCACTGCTCGATGGTTTGGACTTCAAGCTCGGTCTCTTCTCGGCCAACTGCTCGTCAGGCCTTGCCGTGACGAAGGCCCCCGATCGCTGGAGCGGCAGCTGGGACGACAACCTGCGAATGGCCAAGATCGCCGACGAAGTGGGGATCGACTTCCTGCTCCCCATCGCCCGCTGGATCGGCTACGGCGGCGAGACGAACTTCCACGAGGGCGTCCTTGATCCGGTCACGTGGGCTGCGGGCCTCCTGGCGAACACCACACGCATCTCGCTCATCGCGACGATTCACACGGCATTCAATCATCCGATCGTCGCGGCGAAGCAGATGGCGACCGTGGACCAGATCGGCAAGGGCCGGGCCGGCATCAACATCGTGGCTGGCTGGAACAAGCCTGAGTACGACACGTTCGGGATCGATCTCCCGCAGGATCACGATGCCCGTTATGCGCTCGCTCAGGAGTGGTGGGACATCGTCCGCAAGATATGGACGACTCCCGGCAAGTTCGACTGGGACGGTCGGTTCTTCAAGCTCCAGCACGTCGAGGGCATGCCCAAGCCCTATGACGGGCTCCTCCCGGTACTCAATGCCGGATCCTCGAACCAGGGTCGCGAGTTCGCCGCACGCAACGCGGACTTTGCCTTCACGATTGTGGGCGGCCCGGAGGATGGTGCTGAGATCGTCAAGCAGGTGACGAATCAGGCCCGAAGCGAGTACGACCGGAAGATGGGCGTGTTCACGCTTGGCCACTGCGTCGTTCGTCCAACCCACACAGAAGCCGTCGATTTCCGCAACTACTACGCGGAGGACATGGCCGACTGGGATGCGGTCGACAACCTCATGGCACTCCAGGGCGTGCACGCCCAGTCATTCACGCCCGAGATGCTCCTGATGTTCCGTGACCGATTCGCGGCCGGGCATGGAACCGTCCCTATCATCGGCACGCCAGACGAGGTTGCAGATGAGATCGCTCGCTACCACGCTGCCGGCTTCGCTGGCATGACGGTTGCCTTCCTCGACTACGCAGGAGAGTTGCCCTATTTCGCCCAGGAGGTACTGCCAAGGCTCGAGGCGAAGGGCGTGCGCCTGCCCCGCTAACCCGGTAGGCGGGCCCACGGCACAACCTAAGATGCTTATCGCACCTACTTCGACTCTGTATCGAGAACGGAGAAGTACGATGGGCGATCTCGGGCGACCAGAAGCGGTCCGGCACCCCGTGGAATGTCTCGTGCGCAGCAGTCAGGCGTCGGTCCTACGAGACGAGGTTGCGGCGGTCACCCCCCATGAAGTGACGGCCCTCGGATCGAGCCTTGACGGAGCCGTCGGCCTGGTGCGATTGGAGACCTCGATGCTCGTCTTCGTCAGGTACGGCGGCGACGTCATCGTCGAGTCGCCACCGACAGCAAGTCGCGTCGTGGCGACCGTTCCGCTGGGACCCATGCACGTGACCTTCGGCTCAGCCCCCAGCGGCGAGGTGAAGAGCAACGGGTTCCTGCTGTCACCGCAGGATCGAACGCTCATGAGGCCTGATCCGTGGGCGGGTGCCCTGGTGTTTGCAGCAGATGCGGAGCGCATTACCGATCATCGAATGATGGTGTTTGGTGACGAATCCGTGCCGAGCCCGGCCGAGAGTTACTCGCCGATGCTCACCCATGCCTGCCGAAGGGCCTGGTCAGCGACGAAAGCATTGGCAAGCCAGGCTCCCGGACCGTTGCTCGACCAATTCCTTGGCACCGTTGAGGATCAGTTGCTCACCGCACTCGTCTTGGCATCAGGAGCCCCCTCCCGACCGATAGCAAGTGGTGGGCGACGTCATCTTGATGCCCTGCACGAGTGGCTCACCGACCACCATGGGCCAGGGGTGACCGCCACCGATATGGCCAGAGGAATCGGTCTGAGTATCCGTCAACTCCAAGCGATCACCCGTGATGGCCTAGGCGTGACACCGCTCGACTTGCTTCGCGAGGTGCGATTGGGCCACGCGCGCGAACTCCTGAGGGCCGCGGACCCCGAGGCCGTGACAGTTGCGCACGTTGCGCATGAATGCGGGTTCGCCCACCTGGGCAGGTTCAGCGCCTCCTATCGCCGGCGATTCGGTGAGACCCCGTCTCGGAGCCTGCGCTCGAGGCGGCCATCCGCGTGAGCATCTCGCGCATCGCCGTCGTCTACTACTCCGCCACCGGGAATGTCGCGTCGATGGCGCATGCTCTCGCGCGCGGTGCACGTGAGTCGGGAGCCGAGGTGATCGTCCGGCGCGTCGCGGAGACTGCGTCACGCGAGGCGATCGCCGCGAATCCGAGGTGGCAACAGTTCCTAGAGTCGAGTTCAGATGAGATCGCGACGCTTGAGGACCTTAGGTGGGCCGACGGACTTGCCTTCGGAACCCCGACCCGATTCGGAGGCCCGGCAAGCCAGTTGAAGGCGTTCCTCGACACCACCGGGGGACTGTGGTTCTCTGGCGCTCTCGCATCGAAGGTATGCACGTCGTTCACCACCGGATCGACGCCCCACGGCGGACTCGAGTCAACGATCCTCGCCTTGAACAACCACTTTTACCACTGGGGCTCGATTATTGTTCCGCTCGGCTATCTCGACCCGCATGTGGCTCGCGTCACTGGCAACCCATACGGCGCGTCATGGGTCTCGCGAAGTGGGACACCGCCCGACGATGCTTGCCTCGAGGCGTGCAGACTGCAGGGGCTGCGGCTTGCGCAGGTGGCAGGAAGACTGAGCGGCAGTGAATGAGTGCGGCTTCAATCCAAGAGTTACTGAGAAATGGCGGAAAGCATGGTGAACATCGTGGCGATCGGCGGCAGCACGCGGCCGGGATCGTCAAGTGAGCTCGCAGTTCGCATGGCGGGCAAGGGCGCGCAGTCAGCGGGGGCGACCGTGGTGTACATCACCGGCCGAGATCTCATGCTCCCCATCTACGACACTGAGAGCAGTGATCGAACCGAGGCGGCCTCCTCGTTCGTCGCCGCGCTCCGTGCTGCTGACGGAGTTATCGTGGCCAGTCCGGGCTACCACGGTGGGATCAGCGGAATGATCAAGAACGCCCTCGACTATGCGGAGGATCTCGCAAAGGATGAGCACGCCTATCTCGACGGTCGAGCAGTCGGTTGCATCGCCGTTGCCTATGGCTGGCAGGCGACCGTCTCGACGCTGCACCAGTTGAGGCAGGTCGCGCATGCGCTTCGGGCGTGGCCGACCCCGCTCGGAGGATCGGTGAATGCGGCCGTCGTGTCACTGACCGAGGGCAGTGAGGACCCTGCCACGAAGGCGCAACTCGAGACCATCGGTAGGCAGGTCACCGAGTTTGCGATGATGCGCAAGACTGCTGCGAACAAGACGACGGCGGGGTAGCGTCGCGATGCACATCGTTCTCGGAGTCCTAGCGATTGGCTTTCTCGCCGTCATTGCGGTTGCCGGCGTGACTGGTCGATTGAGCATGCGTTCATGCTGCTCGCCGGCGCCGGCCGAAATGGACCTTCGACTCAATCCCGCGGTTGATCCGGGCAGACCTGCGTTGCCTGAAGCCGATCACTGATCTTCTGGCAGGCCGAGCCGAGGGCACGAAACTCTTCGGGGGTGAGGGCGTCGACGAGATGCGAACGAACGCTTGCCACGTGGTTTGGTGCAGCCGCCACGAGTGTTGACCAGCCCTCCTCGGTGAGCGCTGCGAAGGATCCGCGCCGGTCTTCGGTGCAGACGAAACGTGCGACGAGTCCGGCCCCCTCCATACGATCGATCTGATGTGAGAGGCGACTGCGCGACGACAGGGTGCGCTCGGCGAGTTCGCTCATGCGCAACCGGCGATCCGGTGCCTCAGAAAGCCACACGAGAATCTCGTAGTCGGCGGAGGTCAGGCCCTGCTGATCTTGGAGATCACGGTTGAGTTGATCGCTGAGGAGCCGTGAGGCGCTGAGCCAGGCGCGCCATGACTGCTGCTGCTCGAGGGTGAGCCAGTTCGCCATGTCACCATGTTACTTGGGTTGATTGAATTGCTAACTGTCCTCGGTGTGAAGATCCCAGATTCTCACTCCGCCGAGAATCCCGGCGGAGTTTGGAATGAGCCGTCCCTTCGGTCCGACGTCGACTGCGGTCAAGTGCTTGGCGTTACCGCCGCCGACGTAGAGGTGATCGAACCAGAGCATCTCGTGGAAATGATCGATGGACTTTCGTACTCGCTTCGTCCACTTCTCGTTCCCGATGGCCTGCCGTGCCGAATTACCGAGGGCGACGTCGGTTCTCTCGCCTCGGCGAAACGGCCCGTGGGAGAGTTCAAGATGTGGAAGCAGCCTTCCCTCGTTGAACAGTGCGGTTCCAACGCCGGTGCCAAGGGTCATCACGAATTCAAGGCCATGGCCTTGGACAACTGCGCACCCTTGCATGTCGGCGTCGTTCACCACCTTTGTCGGGACACCGAGCAGTTCGGCGAGTGCCGATCCGAGGTCGAACTCCGACCACGCGAGTGCGAGTCCAGGATCGCGACCACCGGCATACTCTGCCCGCGAGAGAGATGGAACTTCGATGACCCGACCACGACGGACGAGCCCGGGGAATCCGACTGAGGCTCGGTGGGCGTCGCGTAGCGGATCGACAAGCGCAGCGACAGCAGTGATGAGGGTCAGCGGGGGACACGGATAGGGCGTGTCGACCCTGCGCCGATCGGTGGTCATCTGACCCGCTTGATCAAGCACTGAGGCTTTCAGCCCGCTCCCACCGATGTCTATTGCGAGGGTACGTACTCCATGGGGCCGCACTGTGCCCGTGCCGGACATGATCATCGTTGATGTTGAGTCAGGATCCGGCAGGTGCCGGCCAGGCCGTGACCCCGGTGGGCAGGGTGAGGATCTCTGAACCGGTCTCGGTCACGACGAGCGTGTGCTCGAACTGGGCAGTCCTGCGAAGGTCCTTTGTCACGACTGTCCAGCCATCGCCCCATATTTCGTAGTCATGTGTACCGAGAGTTAGCATCGGTTCGATCGTGAATGTCATGCCAACCTCGAGGATGACGTTGGCGCGAGGGTCGTCATAGTGGGGAACCACAAGTCCGGTGTGAAACGAGGTGCCGATCCCGTGTCCGGTGAAATCGCGGACGACTCCGTAATTGAACCGCCGGGCGTAGCTCTCAATCACCCGGCCGATCACATTGAGCGGGCGTCCCGGCGCGACTGCGGCGATACCTCGTCGCGTTGCCTCCTGGGTGCGCTCGACGAGGAGTCGTGACTCATCATCAACGTCGCCGACGAGGAAGGTTGCGTTCGTGTCACCGTGTACCCCACCGATGTACGCGGTGATGTCGATGTTGCAGATGTCGCCTTCGATCAGCACAGTGGAGTCGGGAATCCCATGGCAGATGACCTCGTTCAGCGAGGAGCACAGTGACTTCGGGAAGCCGCGGTATCCAAGGGTCGACGGATAGGCGTTGTTGTCACAGAGAAATTCATGACCAACCCGGTCGAGATCATCGGTCGTGACGCCGGGCCGCACATTCCGTCCGACCTCGACGAGCGCATCGGCTGCGATTCGTCCGGCGATGCGCATCGCCTCGATTGTCTCGAGGTCCTTGACCTCGGAGCCCCGATAGGGGGTCGGGGCGGGTCGGCCGACGTATTCCGGTCGGACGATTGGAGCCGGTACTTGTCGCATGCCGGTCACCTGCCCGGGTCGTAGTGGAACGGTTCGAATCGCTGTCGACATGGTCCGAAGTCTAGATCCTCCGCGGACGTCGGTAGAGTCGTGGCAACGTGAGCCTGCACAACGGGATGAGCAGGGTAAGGAGTTTGCGATGAGTTGGTATTTCTGCTTGGTACACAAAGCTGTCGAACCGGAGGCGGGCTGCGCGAATGCGGAGCGCTTGGGGCCGTATGCCACCGAAGCCGAGGCAGGCGCTGCGCTTGAGAAGGCGCATGACCGCAATGAGACCTTTGACGCGGACGAGGACTGAGCCTGCTGCTTACATGACGAAGAATGGCCCGCACCTGCTGGTGCGGGCCATTCGTCGTTGAGACTGATTGTGACTACGCCTTCTTGGCGGGTGCCTTCTTCGCTGCAACTTTCTTGGCGGGTGCCTTTTTCACGGCAGCCTTCTTGACAGGTGCCTTCTTCGCTGCAACTTTCTTGGCGGGTGCCTTCTTCACTGCAGCCTTCTTGACAGGTGCCTTCTTCACGGCAGCCTTCTTTGCGGGTGCCTTTTTCACGGCAGCCTTTTCCGCGGGTGCTTTCTTGATCGGTGCCTTCTTGACTGCAACCTTCTTGACTGCAGATTTCTTAGCGGGAGCCTTTTTCGCTGCTACCTTTTTCACTACCGTCTTGCGAACCGTTGCTTTCTTAGCGACCGCCACGTTGCCTCCCGTGTCGATGGATCTGCACGGTGCAGATGCCTCATCATGAACTTTGACAGAGCATGTCAGATATTTGCTGCAAATACAGGTTGAGCAGTGCGCTCGTGTCGGTCGCTCTCGGGCAATAAATGAGTGCTGCTGCGTCAAGGATTGTCACCTTGCGGTGAGGATTCATCTGCCTTGAATTTTTGAATCATCGATTCTCGTTGCAAATCAACACTTTTCCGTGTGTCATATTTCCAAAGGCTCGGCATCGTGAAGGCTGCAAGGGTAACGCCCACGATGCACATCACCCCGCCGCTCACGAAAGACATTCGCAAATTCGTGAGTGATGCGGCTGCGCTGCTTCGGACTTGTCCGAGTTGTGGACCGATTGAGTAGCTGAGCATCTCGATGCCGGCCATGCGTCCGCGCATCTCGTCGGGGATGGTCTGGTTCCAGATGAGTCCGCGGAAGATGCCGCTCACCATGTCGCCTGCTCCTGCAACGGCGAGGAAGAACAGCACAAACCACAGTGATTGCGTCACGCCGACCAACGCCATTCCAGCACCCCACAGGAGTGCGCCAAAGACGACCGCGCGTCCATGGTGATTGATGCGTGGCACCCAGCCGCTCGTGAAGGTCACGAGAAGACCGCCGGCTGCGCTCGCAGCGTAGAGAAGTCCAAGCGCCCAGGGTGCACCGAGTTCGACAGCGAGGAATGGAAAGAGCGCATATGGAAACGCGAAAATCATCGCGATGAGGTCGACCGCGTAGGTGCCAAGGAGATCCCGTCGACTCGCCGCGTAGCGCATGCCCTCAACAATGTGATGAAGCGTCGGCTTCTCTGTCGTGTCCGTGAGAGGACGTAGTGCGCGGAGTCGCCACAGCAGGAGAAAGGACACGGCGAAGCTGACGACGTCGAATGCATATGCTGATGCAACTCCACCTGCGCTGAGAAGCAGACCGCCGATCGCCGGGCCAACGATGCTGCCGAGATTCCATTTGATGGTGTTGAGTGCCCCGGCAGCGGCGAGCTGATCGTGTGGCACAAGCCGCGGTGTCATCGCATCAAGTGATGGTCGCTGGAGCCCGTTATTGGCTGCGAGCAGGACAGCGATCACGTAGAGCACCCAGAGTTGGGGCTCTGGCAGCAGAGCGTTCACGAGGAGGACAGCGACAAGTATCAGTGCGCTGAACTCCGTTGCGAGAACCATGATTCGGCGGTCGATCGAATCAGCGAGTGAACCGCCGTAGAGGCCGAAGATGATGAGCGGAGCAATCTCAACGAGGCCGATGAGCCCGACTGCGAGGTACGAATCAGTGAGGTGAGCTACCTGGAAGGGGAGTGCGACATAAGTGATCATCGAACCGAGGTAGGTGATGACCCCGCTGAAGAAGAGCAGTCGGTACTCGCGCGACTGACGCAGTGGGGTGAAGTCCATGCGCAGGCGGGTCACCGCCACAGTGTGGCAGGATGCACAGTTATGAACTCAATCCCCAATGCGCCGGCAGTCGGCCCCCGTGACCTCCCTGATGTGTCTGGACTGAAGGTCGGTGTGCTCGGTGGAACCGGAGAGCAGGGACGCGGCCTAGCGCGACGTTTGGCGATGGCTGGTCATCGGGTCACCCTTGGATCGCGCGACGCGTCGCGTGCACAGACTGCTGCCGTTGAACTTGGCGTCGGTGTCGCAGGTGCGGGCGCCGTCGATGGTGCGAGCAATGAGGCGTGCGCTGCAGGCGCTGACATCGTCATCGTCGCGGTCCCGTGGGATGGTCACGGTGACCTGCTGCGGTCGCTCAGTGGTGTGCTTGCCGGCAAGGTAGTTGTTGACTGTGTCAATCCCCTTGGCTTCGACAAGCAGGGCGCATTCGCGCTGAAGGTTGACGAGGGATCCGCTGCCGAGCAGGCTGCATCGATTCTTACCGAGAGCAAGGTCGTCGGGGCCTTTCATCACATCTCTGCAGTCCTTCTCCTCGACGAGGCCACGGACTCCATCGACACGGATGTTCTCGTCCTCGGCGATGACCGTGAGGCAACCGACATCGTTCAGGCACTTGCCAATCGGATCCCCGGGATGCGTGGTGTGTTCGCTGGCCGCCTACGCAACTGCGGGCAGGTCGAAGCGATGACAGCGAATCTGATATCGATCAACCGCCGCTACAAGTGTCATGCAGGGGTACGCGTCACCGACGTCTAGTGGGGCTGCCTATGCGGTGTCAGGCATACGCGTGCTCTGTCGCCGGATAGGCACCGGATGCGACATCGGCCGCCCATGAGCCGACAGCATCAGCCATGGTCGACCTAATGTCGGCGTAGCGCTTGACGAATTTCGGCACCGGCCCTGCGGTGAGGCCGCAGAGGTCCTGCCAGACGATGACCTGGGCGTCGGTGTCGGGTCCTGCGCCGATCCCAATCGTCGGGATAGTGAGAATTTCGCTCACCCGTGCGGCCAACTCTGCTGGGACGACCTCGAGAACGATTGCCGCGGCGCCGGCAGACTCCATCGCCTTGGCGTCGCGGAGGAGCATGTCACCGCTCTCACCACGACCTTGCACGCGATAGCCGCCGAAGAGGTTCACCGACTGGGGGGTGAGTCCAAGGTGGCCGATCACCGGCACGCCGGCCGCGGCGAGCGCCTCGACCTGTGGCAGTACGAATGCACCACCCTCGAGTTTCACGGCGTGGGCTCCACCCTCCTTCATGAAGATCGATGCAGTTCGCAGCGCCTGAGAGACCGACTCCTGGTAAGAGCCGAAGGGGAGGTCTGCGATGACAACCGCGCGCTTGGACCCGCGCACGACTGCTCTCACGAGCGGGACGAGTTCATCAACCGTGACCGGCAGGGTGCTGTCATGGCCATAGACGACCATTGCCGCTGAGTCGCCGACGAGCAGGGCAGGAATGCCAGCCTCGTCGAAGATCGCAGCGGTCAGGGCGTCATACGCGGTGATCATGGGCCAGCGCTCTCCACGGGCAGTCGCCTGGGCGAGGTCACGCATTGTGACACGGCGACCAACGGCAGCGCCGTAGAAGGTTTCTTGCGGCGCGCGCATGTGAAATTCGTCAGACATTTCAGTCTCCACTCTCGAGGCTCCCATGCGGAGTCCCCGGACAGAGATAATGGTGCCACGTCGCCGCATCAATTGGTAGGCGTTTCGGGATTTTTTTGGCGACGAGGGCAGGCACTTCATGGACGATGGACGCTGGATGACATCGGGGGAGGGCCACCCGCGACGCTGGAACATTCTCGGGGTGCTCGTGCTGAGCCTGCTCATCGTTGTCCTCGACAACACTGTGCTGAACATCGCCCTCCCGACGATTCAGCGTGACCTCAACGCATCCCAGGGGCAGCTTGTCTGGGCGGTCGACTCCTACATCCTCGTTTTCGCCTCGCTGCTGTTCACCTGGGGAGTCCTCGGGGATCGCATTGGTCGCAAGAAAGTGCTTCTCATCGGGCTCATCGTGTTCGGATTGGCGTCGGCGATATGTGCCTTTTCGGGCTCAGCCCCGATGCTCATCGGCTTCCGTGCGGTCATGGGCGTGGGTGGTGCTGCGGTGCTGCCGACCACGCTCGCCATCATCACCGTGGTGTTTCCGCCACACGAGCGCGGCAAGGCGATCGGCACTTGGGCCGGTGCGGTAGGCGCGGCGGTTGCCCTTGGTCCAGTGCTCGGCGGTGTGCTGCTTGAGCACCCGCAGTGGTCGAATTGGCTCACGGGCAATGACTGGGGCTCGGTTTTCCTCATCAACGTGCCGATCGTCATCATCGCGGTCATTGCCATTTTGCGGGTGGTACCTGAGTCCCGGAATCCGAATGCGCGCAAGCTCGACTTTGCCGGGCTGTCAATTTCAGTGGTCGGTCTTGTCCTGCTCATCTACGGGATCATTCATGCGTCCGAGACGAAGGACTGGTTGGCCCTCGCCGTCGTCCTCCCGATCGCCGGGGGCATCCTCGTCATCGCGCTCTTCCTCTTCCTCGAGGCGCGCAGCGAGCACGCGAGCTTCGACGTGTCACTCTTTCGCAACCGCGGCTATGCGGTGAGCCTCGTCGCGGTGAGCTTGTCATTCTTCGCCCTCTCCGGGTTGACGTTCTCCCTGCCCTTCTATCTTCAGATCCTTCGCGGCTACAGCACACTCACCGCGGGTCTGTGCTTCCTTCCATTCGCCGTCGGGCAGCTTCTCGCAGCCCCACGCAGCGCCGCGATGGTGACGCGATTCGGCTACCGCAAGGTCATGACCACCGGGCTGGTGCTGGTCACGGTCTCACTTCTGGGACTTTCACAGTTGCGCATCGACAGCCCACTCTGGTTTCTGCTCGTGCTTTTCTTCGTGTTCGGATTCGGCTTGGGCAACGTGATCGCGCCAGGCTCGACCGTGATGCAGAACGTGCTGCCGCTGGCCAGGGCGGGGGCGGGCTCCGCGGTGCAGAACACGGTGCGCCAGGTGTTCGGGGCGCTTGGTGTCGCCATTATCGGGACGATCCTTGCTACTCAGTACGCGAGCAATATCGCGCCGGCCCTCGATG
>CAMDKQ010000019.1 GCA_945901095.1 Bifidobacterium breve | reverse complement strand
ATCTTCGACGGCGGAACCGACAACGCATCCATCTGGGCGTGGCTCCTCTTCTTTGGCCTCTGGGCGTTCCTCGGGGTGTGCCTCCTCACGGTGCCCGTCGTGTGGATCGTCTGGGCCATCACCCGCAAGCACGATGGAGTCGGCCGTCTCCTGCGGGTGCTCGCAGCGCTGCTCCCGCTCATCCCGCTCGCCGTGGCAGCCATTGGCTTCATCGTCACCGTCACCGGGCCCTGCCAGGGTGACTTCTCGAACTGCTGAGCACCCGCCTAGCCCAACCCTCCTCATCCCCTCGGGTCTCACCTGCGTCATCTGGCCAAAGCGGCGCTCCATCGACTCTCCGGGCATGCCCGAAAACAACCGTCGAGGCAAACACCGCGATGATCAGCGCTTCCCCAGCATGGGCGTACCCAGCCTTCCTCTTGATGCTTACCCGCTCACCGGCTACTCGGGCAAGTCGACGGCCGTCAGTGTGCCGGGGTGGCCGAGGCACTCCCCGAGAACGTACGCTCGGTGCTCGTCCGGGGCGATCGCGAAGTCCATGAACACGCTAGCGCCGCGACATGGGGCGTCCAGCGGAATGCTCGCCAGCACCCGCTGGGTGAGCAGGTCGATGATGGCGAAGGCGTGTTGGTAGTCAACCCTCCCGGCGACTAGGAGCAGCGTGCCGATTCGGTGGTAGCCGTCGAGGATATTTGTGCGCGTGCCGTTATACGCCATGCCATCGATCACCATCCCCGGCCGGAACCCGCCGACGACGTCGAGGGACTCGGTGTTCACTGTGAGAATGCGTGGCATCGGGACGCCAGCGTTCTCCCGGTTCACCAGCAGGCGGGAGCCGTCCGGGTTGACGGCGAGGGCCCCCGGCATGATCTTTCCTAGGTCGAGTGTCGCGGCAACCTTGCGAGCGCCCGTGTTGATCACGGTGACGCTGTTGCTGCCCCAGTTGCTCACATAGGCGCGCTTCCCCGAGCGGCTGAGCGCGACCGCCTGTGGGATGACACCGACGCGCACGCGGTCGACGACCTTCCCCTTACCGATGTCAACGACGATCAATGCGGGGAGCACCTTCGGCGACCTCGCGCCGAAGGACAGGACGTAGGCCCTGTCGCTAGACGGCGACACGACCACCTCTCGCGGGTCGGCGCCTAGGTCGACGATGCGCAGGACAGTCAGGGTCGCGGCATCCATGACGAGCAGCGACTGTCCCCCCGTGCAGGCGACCAGCAGGTTGCTCCCAGCCGCCACCACGTCAACCGGTCCCGGGCACGTGGCGACCGTTGAGTTCACTTCGAGCGTCCGCGCGTCGATGACCGTGATCGAGGGAAGGGGGTTGGGATCGTTTCCTTCGTTGACGACGTAGAGCAGGCCGCCGTCGGGACTCACAGCTACCGCGGTCGGGGCCGTCGGCACCACGACGTGTCCTGACACGACGGGCACGGCGCGGGAGTGCGTCGACCCCCATGCAGGGGGGACCGCAAGGGCAGCGAGGGTGAGCACCACGGCGACCGAGGTCGACCACCGCATGGCGCGCATCAGCAGGAGCGCAGGAGGCGGAGGCGGTGCAGGACCCGGATGCCGAGTCGCCCGCAGTGGAGGTCGGCCGACTCACCCATCTGTGTGAACCAGTCGTCGCCAGTGAGACGGGCAAGGAGCAGATTCCGATTGGGCATGGCCACAGTAGGAACCTACCTGATGTGCATGGCTATGACTCACGATCATGACAGGCACGATTGCCGACCTTGAGCCGGCTGTGATCAGCCTTGCAGCGATTGTTGTCGTACTGACCGGTGCCCGGGAGCGCGGGACGTGGGAAAGAAACTTTGTGCCGAGGCGATATCTGTTTGCTGGGAAACGAGAATCTCGATGATCTATCGGTGCTGGGCCACCGCCCGGGGGTCAAACTATTGCTGATACCCGGTCTCATGCCGAGGGCTTCGCGACACGAAGGGTTGCTTGCGCCCGCCATGTACGACGTAATTTCATACATGTTCGCTCGACCGAGGAGAGTCTCGCCACCCTCCACCATCACGCTCACTCTGTAGAGGGCTTGGAAGTCGCCGTAGTGGACGTCGATTGCATCGACCACGAGGATTGTGTGGACCTTGCTCGTCGAACGCGGACACATTGAGTACTCGCTGTCGAACGGCAAGAAGTTGATGGGGCAGGACCGCGGGGACGTTCGCGTCTCGTGAACACCGGTTGAGTCCGATTGCCCCGGCCAGGTGGACGCGCTACGTCTCGTCATGCGGCGGGATATTTACGGTGATGTCTGCGAGCTCGACGCGCGTCCATGTCAGCGTCGCCGAAAGCAGGGCAAGAACAGAGGCGCCGGCGACGGCCCACCAGACCGTGGTGATTGGGATTAGGAGTGCGAAGGCAAGGCAGTACGTCAGGTAGATGGGGAGACTTTTGACCATGCCGCCCATTACGGAGTTGGCGTTGCGCAGCCCGGAGCGATGGGTGATGAACAGAGCGATGGTGGTGCTCATGGTTGGGAACGCGCCGATGGCACCCGCGAGGCCGGGTCCGAAATACTGGTTGGTCACGGTGATGAACGCGACGACGAGGACGGCCGAGCCCAGAGACAGTAACCGCTGCGTGTGAGTGGGGATCTTACCGGTGGGAAAGGCGCGCGGCTGGCGTGCCACATAGAGCCCTCCCACGACGATGGCCAGCACGCCGATGGTGATGCGGGCGACATCATTGGCGGGAATGACGGCGACCGACGCGGTCACGTAGACGACAATCGCCAGCAGGAACCCGAGCACGGCCCCCAATCGCGTGGTCAGCCATACGAAGGCGATGGCATAGGCGACCATCGGAGCCACGTGCCCGGCGGCGCTCAGTGCGATGAGTGATGCGTCGGCGTGGTTCTGCGTTACGGCGATGGCGGCGGAGGCGACGCCGAACGCGATTGGCAGTGCGGCGACCCAGCCAGCCGCGGCGGCGCCAACACGTACTTCGATCCGCTGAGCTAGGAGCATCGTCAGGACGGCGATGGGGATGCCGATGTACTCCACGGATCTCATGATGTCCTACGCATTCGACAGCCCCGGGACCAGGAACCTCTGCTCTGCCTGACGGACGTCCGCCGATTAGCGGCTGCGTCGGGCCGGTGGTGGTCGCCGCGATGCGTGTCGCTCGACGAGTGCCCGGGTCGATCCATCGCCGCGGATCTGCGCACGCACTGCCCCGATGCGGCGCTTGGCCTGAGAGACGGCCGCAGCGTGATCAACGATTGGGTCCGGGTAGTCGTATCGCTCATTTGTTGCCACGAGCGAGGGGGTTGCGAGCAGTGAGTCGGGCACGTCCCGCAGTTCCGGCACCCATCGGCGTACGAATTCTCCGGTCGGATCGTGGTCGAGTTGCTGCTTGACCGGGTCGTAGATGCGCAGGGCATTCATGCCGGTGACGCCTGACTGCATCTGGATCTGCGGCCAGTGGATCCCCGGGTCGTAGTCGGTGAACCAGCGGGCGAGCACTCGACCGGACTCCTGCCACGGCAGCCACAGGTCATATGAGGCGAAGGAGGCGATCATCGATCTCATGCGGAAGGTCGTCCAGCCTGTGGCGGCAAGGGATCTGAGTACTGCGTCGACCATGGGGTAGCCGGTCTGTCCCTGGGTGAAGGCCTCGAGGGCCTGCGCGTTGGCGGTGGCGGGGCGCAGGCTGTCGAAGGCCGGGTGCAGGGCGCGTTGCTCGATGCCGGGTGCGTCCTCGAGTTTTTGTGTGAAGTGGTCTCTCCACGCGAGGCGCTCCTCGAAGGCATTGAGTGAGAATCTCGGGGATGCAGGCTCGCCCTTGCGTGCCTGTACCCGGGCGTGAACCTCGCGTGCGCTGACCGTGCCGAGCGCGAGATGCACTGACAACCGCGAGCAGCCCGACCATCCGCTGACGGGGCTCGAGAGGTGACGCTCATATCCGGGAACCCGCTCGGTGAGCCACGATCGCATGACCTCACGTCCGGCGCGCTCACCACCGCGCTGGCGATAGACCATGGTTTCTGCAGTCACGCCGAGGTCGCGCAACTCCGGGATCGGACCGGGCGCGGCCTCGGTGGGTCGGACGGCAGTGGGCATGCGATGCAGCGGCTGATTGAACAGCGCCATGCGCTGCCGGCTCCAGGTGTCACGTGAGGTGAGTGCGCGCATGGCACCAGATTGACGGTGCTCGCGATATCTCACGCTGCGCGCTCGGCACCACGCCGCCACGGCGCGGTCGCGTTCCCATGTCGCCAAAATGCCGAACTCTTCGTGCGAGTGCACTGCTTCGATTGCGAACTGGGTCGACAGGTCTTCAAGCACCGCGACCACCTCTCCCACCCTCACAACGAGGGGCGCCCCGAGCGTAGTTAGTGATTCCCGTAGGTCGGTGAGGCCGTCGAGTACCAACTCGATGTGTCGCGGGGACGTGTGCGGGTGGGCGACGAGGCTCGGCTCAATGACGTATAGGGGGAGTACGGGTGCTCCGGTCTCGATCGCAGCCGTCAACGATGCGTGGTCGCGGACGCGCAGATCGCGCTTGAACCACACAACCTGGACATCGGGGCGACCCATGATCCCTCCCGGTGTTTGGCAAGGCGGCCGGCGCGCGCTGCGCCGCGCTGCAGAACGCGAAGCGCAAGCCTTGCCTGCTCGTGCGCATTGCGCAACATGATGCCCGACCAAAGCCGCGCCGGGCGCCGGCCGGTAGGTGATCGAACGATGTGAAGGCGAGCGGACACGGGACGGCGGCGCATGGTTGATTTTTGCGCTGCTCTATGAGTTCAACGGGCAGCCCTCGAATGGCTCAGGTCTGGGAGTCCCGGGCTCGAGTCGCCGTGCCCCGGCGCCTTCACCACGCATGGCATCGCCTGGGTTGACGAGCTGACATCGGGCGAATGACAGACATCCACAGCCGATGCAGTTGGTGAGGTCCTCTCGCAGCCGGGTGAGTTGCTCAATTTGATCGTCCAGTCGTGTGCGCCAGTCGGTTGAGAGCATGAACCAGTCGGCCTCACGGGGCGTGCGTCGCTTGGGCAGTGCATCGAGGGCGGTCTTGATCGCAGCAAGTGGGATGCCGACCCGCTGCGATGCTCGAATGAATGCCAGACGTCGCAGAACATCGCGGGAGTAGTGACGCCGGTTGCCCGAATCGCGGGTGCTGTGGATGAGGCCACTGCGCTCGTAAAAGTGCAGAGCCGATATGGCGAGACCGCTTCGCTCAGCGAGCTTGCCGACGGTGAGGGTCGGTTCCGTGCAGGATTCAGAGGGCACCGGGCGACGCTAGCATTTGACCTCAACCAATGTTGAGGCTCCATGCTCATGCCATTCAGCCGTCCCCCTGATAGAAGGAATTCGCATGGAATCGTTCATAGTGGTGTGCACGTTCACTCCCGAAACTGACATGGCAGACGTCATGACCGTCGTCGCCGAGGAACAGGCGAAGGTCGCGGAGCTCCAGAAGCTGGGCTCGATCGGCGCCGTCTATCTCGCGACGCGTGATCGCCGGACGGTGTTCCTCGAGATTTTCGCTGATACCGCTGACAAAGCTCGTGACACGGTGCTGTCATTGCCGATGTCGAAGTGGTGGGATCTTGACATCTTTCCGCTCAATGCACCTGTGGCCCGCAACATCGCGGATGGCCAGTCGTGAGTGCCTTCACACCGGCAGAGATCGAGTACCTTCGCAACCAGCCGCTCATGCGATTCGCCTCGGCATCGACGAGTGGCCGCCCCGATGTTGCGCCGGTCGTCTTCGATCTCGATGGCGACGACATCGTTACGTCCGGTTTCGACATCGCCCGCACCGTGCGCTACCGCAACGTCCAGTCGAACCCTCGCGCGACGATTGTCGTCGACGATCTGGCCGCTACGGACCCTTGGTCGCCTCGCGGCATCAAGGTGATCGGTTCCTGTGTAGTCGAGAGTCATGACGGTGGCGAACGTTTCCGGATTTCACCCGATGTGATCATCAGCTGGGCGATCAATGACACCACCCCGGGGATCCCGTCAATGGAGCGGCGCGTGGTCGAGCGGTAGTCGGTCGAGAAACTCGGTAGGTTTCTCCCAAACAATCCAAGGAGAGTCATGGCCACCGATCCCAGCATCGTCCCCAACATTGCACTGAACGACGGCACCACGATCCCGCAGATCGGGTTCGGCCTTTGGCAGGTGCCTCCGTCCGAGGCCGAGGCCGCGACCAGCGAGGCACTTACCGTGGGTTACCGCCATGTGGACAGCGCCGCGGTGTACGCGAACGAGGCAGAGGCTGGCCTTGCGGTCACGAATAGTGGGTTGGCGCGCGAAGAAGTCTATGTGACGACGAAGCTTTGGAACCCCGACCACGGCTACGACGAAGCGATGCGTGCATTCGACCTGAGCATGAGCAAGCTCGGCTTCGAGTACTTGGACCTGTACCTCATTCATTGGCAGTGCCAGCAGTTCGGCAAGTACGTCGACACGTGGCGGGCGCTCATTGATCTGCAGGCATCCGGTCGCGTCCGCTCCATCGGAGTCTCCAACTTCAAGGAGGTTGCGCTTCGCGAAATCATCGATACCACAGGCGTCGTGCCGGTAATCAACCAAATCGAACTGCATCCGTGGCTCCCGCAGCACGATATGCGCGCAATCCACGCCGAGTACGACATCGCGACAGAATCGTGGAGCCCCCTGGCATCGGGCCAGCTGATCAGCGACCCACTGCTCACCACGATCGCCGCCAAGCACGGGATTTCGACGGCTCAGGTGATGATCCGATGGCACCTGCAGCTGGGGCTGATCGTGCTGCCCAAGTCTGTGACGCCGTCACGCATCGCTGAGAACATTGACGTTTTCGGATTTGAGCTCGATGCTGAAGACATGGCCGCGATCGCGACCCTCGAAAGTGGTCGACGCACCGGACCTGATCCCGCGGACTTCCTCATGCTCGGTTGGGAGTAGCCCACTCTTGCGTGCCTTGGGAGGCTTGATGCACGCTCGTAGGTGCGGGGTTGTATTCAGTCTGTTGGCGGCGGCGACGATCCTGGGGTTAGTTGGCTGCAGTCCACCGGTGGCGTCCCCTCCCAGCGCGACCCCGGTGAACTGCTCGCAGGACGTCGCCACGTGTAAACCGGGCGATGTTGGTGTCGGTGGGGGGACCGTCTTCCTCGTTGACGACGACGGCCCTGAGCGGGTCGTCGTCGAATACGCTGGGGATGGCTGGTCTGGAGCCAGCGAAGACCCGCAACTTGATTGGGTGGCGGCCGCGCTGGCGTCGCGCGGTTACGCAGATTCCGACTCACAATCATGGCGTTTGCCAAGTCAAGATGAGCTCACTGAGTTGTATGCATTCTGGAAACGAACCGGCAAGGGGGAGTTCTCCTCCGCCCTGTATTGGAGTGCAACGCCGTGGGGTAACGGCAGTGCCTGGTATCTCAGCTTCGAGGATGGCGGTGGCTACCACAGTTTCAAGGAGGCGACGAACTACGTCCGCCCGGTGCTGTCCATCTCGTCTGTTGGTACGACGGAACCCTGAGTCGACTTGAGCCACGCAAGGGATTGGATCACCCGAGACCCTTGATGAGGGCATTGATCATGGCGGTGTAATTGGCTGCGCGATCCTGCGCAAAGTGCACGCCTGCGATTTCTAGGCTTACCGCGCCATGCATGGCACTCCATACCTCCTGGGCGACCTCTGTGCTGTCGCCGTTATTGAGGTCACCGGAGTTCATCGCCTCTCGAACCCGGTCGACGAGGATCGTAAATGAGCGCTTCGCGGCCTCTCGCGATTCCGGCGTCAGGTCCAAGAGCATCATCTGCTCAAACATCAAGTGATATTGCTGCGGATGTTCGATGGCGAATTGCCGGTAGCCCAAGCATCCGATGCTCAGCCGCTGCAGGGGGCTCGCATCTGAGGGGGTCTCGATCGCCATCTGAAGGGTCTGAAAACCGTGCACAAAGAGGGCCTCGAGAAGACCGTCCTTGTTCCCGAACCGCGAGTAGACGCCCATGGGGGCGACCCCGGCCCTTGTTGCGACGGCCCGGACGGTGAGAGCTGAGAGGCCCGCTTCCTCGAGGAGTTCGAGGGCGGCATCGATGAGCGAGGCGGTAACCGCGACGCTCGCAGTGCGGGTTCGCGCACCTTGCCTAACACCTGCCACGTCTATAGAGTAACGTTTCACAATTAGAGAACAGTGTTCTATAGAGAAGTTGGTGGCCATGAATACGTTGAGTGTGACCCGTCGCTGGATAGCGCTGAGCATCCTGTGCCTGAGCTTGCTCCTAGCCGTGGTCGACAACACGATCGTGAACGTCGCGCTGCCCACGCTCAACAGAGAGCTCGGGGCGGGAACCACCGAGTTGCAGTGGATCGTCGATGCCTACACCCTCGTTTTCTCCGCACTCCTGCTCACGATGGGGCATTTCGGCGATCGATTTGGACGTAAGCGTGCGCTTCAGCTCGGCCTCCTGCTCTTCGCTGGCACCTCGGGGCTTGCGGCATTGGCGACCACGTCGGGTCAGCTGATCGGCGCCCGAGCCCTCATGGGCATTGGCGCAGCGCTGATCTTCCCTGCAACGCTCGCCATTCTCGTCAACATCTTTACCGACCCCAAGGAGCGTGCCGCTGCGATCGGCATCTGGACGGCGATGGTGGGAGTCGCGGTCGCCATCGGGCCGATCGCGGGGGGCCTCCTCCTTGAGCACTTCTGGTGGGGTTCCCTCTTCCTCGTCAACATTCCGGTGGCGTTCATCGCGATTGCACTCGGGGCCTTCGTGCTGCCGGACTCACGTGACCCAAAGGTGGGACCGATGGACTACCGGGGGCTCGTGCTGTCGGCGGCGGGGGTCGGCCTCGTCATCTGGGCGATTATCGAGGGGCCACGATGGGGATGGACATCCGTGACGATTCTCGGCGGACTCATCGGCGGAATCGGCATCCTCATTGCCTTCACCCTGGTAGAGCGACGTCTTGCGCACCCGATGCTCGATGTCCGGCTGTTCAAGAACGCCCGGTTTACTGCGGCAAGCCTTTCGATCACCACGGCGTTCTTCGCGCTGTTCGGTTTCATCTTCCTCATCACCCAGTTCCTGCAACTCGTCCAGGGGTTCACGCCCCTGCAGGCAGGGGTTCGCACGCTGCCCTTCGCGATCGCCACAGGGATCATGTCGCCGCTGGCCATCGTCCTCATGCATCGCTTCGGTTCAAAGGCCATCGTGACGCTCGGCCTGCTCGTTATGGCGGCCGGATTTCTCATCGCCGCAACCGTCAAGGTCGACACTCCATATGTTGGGGCAGTGCTCATCTCGATGGTGATGATCGCCGCGGGCCTTGGTCTGGCAACGAGCCCGGCAACTGATTCAGTCATGGGGGCGCTGCCACCGGAGCAGGCAGGTGCGGGCGCCGCAGTGAACGACACGACACGGGAGTTCGGAGGCACGCTCGGCGTGGCGGTCGTCGGGTCGGTGTTCCTCAGCGTCTACGGGGCGACCGTCGTCGACGGCTACCGGAGCCTGGGTTTGCCCGAGCAGTATGAGTCAATCGTTCGCGAGTCGATGGGGGGCGGACTCGCGGTCGCGGGGCAATTGCCGGCCGACATTGCTGCACAACTGGCCGGCGTCGTGAAGGGCGCATTCATCGACGGACTTTCCAGTGGTTCGATCGTGGCAGCACTCGTGGTTATTGTTGGCGCAGTGGTCGCATGGAGATTCCTACCGGCCCGCGCAGGAAGCAGTGACCAATGACCTCGCAGGACATAAACGATCAGGACTTCACCCCCCATCTCGGATTCTCCGGTCTTCCCAAGGCGGTAGTTGAGCGGATCACCGACTTCAACAATCCGAGACAGCAGTGGCGCCGTCTGTTCTCAGAGGTGATGGGTACCTTCCTGCTCGTCCTTGTGGCGGCTGGTGCTGGGATGATGAACGCTGCCTTCGACGGAGCAGTCGGCCGCACAGCGGCTGTAGTCGCGCCCGGTCTCATGGTCATGGCGATGATCCTCTTCATGGGCAAGGTTTCGGGGGCGCACTTCAACCCCGCCGTGAGCATCGCCTTCGCGTTGCGGGGTGACTTCCCCTGGAGGCGGGTACCCGGATACGTGCTTGCACAACTCATCGGCGCGCTCCTCGCCGCTCTGTTCCTCCAAGGGGTCATCAATGTCTCGGCATCCAACGGCTCGAACTACCCGGCTGCTGGCACGACCGACGTCGCGGCATTTCTCATGGAGATGGTGCTGACCTTTGGCCTCGTCAGCGTCATTCTCGGAACTGCCTCGGGCGCTCAGAACATCGGGATCATCGGCGCGCTGGGCGTCGGTGGCTATATTGCCCTGGCCGGGCTATGGGCAAGCCCTCTTTCGGGAGCATCAATGAATCCGATCCGGACCCTGGGCCCGGATCTCGTGGCGAACAATTACCACGCCTACTGGGTCTACCTCGCGGGTCCACTCCTCGGAGCGGGCCTTGCGGTCCTCGCGGCGTTCATCCTGCGAGGTTTCGGTGGAGGGAGAACGGGTTCTGCAGCAGCGCAGGGAGCCCTGCAGACCGAGCCGCTTCGGCCTGAACAGGCGTAACGGACCCAGCGGCAAGCTTCGATGTTATCGACGGCGTGAGCCGTCAAATGCTCGTCGCTGTGCCCGCCTCCCTTGCACTGCTCGTGGCACTGCACGCGACACCCGTGCTCGCCGCAGGGTCCCTGGCCACCAAGCCCACGCGCCTGGCCTACTTCGGTACCGACGCCCGCCTACGCAGACAGCAGCGCACTGTTGAAGCGCCGCCGGGACGAACCGGACTCAGAGGAGTCGGCCAACTTGTCGCGGAGGCTGAGGGCATCTCCGTCCCCCGCATCGCTGTCGTCGATGTGCGTCAGGCAATTACTACTCGGGGTTGGGCCTTTCGGTCAATGGAGCATGACGTGAAGAGTCTGCCGAGGCATTGGCATACCAAGGAGTGCAGCAATGACACGTTGCGTAGACGCCAGCGATGAATCATGGTTCACTTGCGTGGTCTGCTGAAGCAGGGCCTACGCCAATGCGCACCACAACAGGATACGAGGCACAACATGCCCACGAATGACATCGCAGGACCCGCAATGGGTGCACCGGTAGACCGCATGATCCTGAGAGTTGACAACGTCCGACGCGGCGGGGTCGGAGCCGGTGACACGATGCCCTTATACATGAACTGTAGAGAAAACAAGAGTAGCTGTTTTGAGGGCAGTTACGACGAATGATGTTTGGCGAAATCGTGGGCGCTGGTTGATGCCAACCGCGGGACGATGGGCTTCATTATTGCGAGCGGTTGGCAAACTCACGACGCAGACACTCAAAACTTGAGTGCGAGTTAAGTGGCCTCGCATAACCGCAATCCACCGATGAGTGTCTCGTAGGGGATGGGACTGCCGTTTAGGGCTCGTTGGGGTTCTGGTGGTCTTGTATTGGCCCGTTTTCCGCGGCAATGCATGCGTCGTCGGATATCCGCTGCACGGCCAAGAATTCAGCCCGACGATCACGCCGGTTGAGGTGCGCTCTTCGATCAAAGGGCAACACTTCGAGTCATCGGTTGCACGGACTGCTCAGTCTTGATCGCGGCACCTCTCGCCCGCACATGCGGGTACATGTTCTCGCGGACAACAGTCATGGTTCACCGTCGTGAAGCCGCTATTCGTGCAGCCGTCGACCCGGTATCCGACCGGCTGACGAGTGTTGCCGATCAGTTGATGAGCGGGGACAAGGTTGTCAGGCTTGGCGGCTGGACGATTATACGGAGCGCGCGAGTTCCTGGATCACGCTGAGGCGAGCAGCGTCCGGATCGAGAAGGTCGGCTAGCCAGCCCGGTTCGAAATGAACCGTCGAGACTCGCGCGCCTTCGACTTCGTCGTGAGCGACGAGACCGCCCGGCCTGCCGAGCCCCTCGCGGGCGCCGGCCAATTCGGTGCTGGCCTAGCCCGGGCTAAGTGCGGGAGGGACGCGTCAACGTCATCACACTGCTGTGGCCCCCAACCGAGACGAGATCAGGGGCCGCACGAGAACCAGGAAGAACCATCTGACGGCTGTGCCAGGGCCTTCTATTCTTGACTACCCTCGAAGCAGAGGAAGTCTGATTCAGCTCGATTCCACTTGCCCCACGAGGGGTTTGCTGCTCCTCCCCTGACGGGTCGGACCGAGTCGACTCCGAGTGTCGTTCGGTCCACGGGTGCGGCCACCGGGGGTGATGCGATATCACTGTTGGACATGCTGTCGTGTTCCCCGCTTCTTTGTCAACGCGCTTGTTTCGTTGATTTCGTGGGCTGGGTGTAGGCGCTAGGTGGTCGGCCGAGGAGCAAGATGGTGTCCAGCGCTGCGCTGGTCATGTTGTTTCGGACGTTGCGGTCGATGAGGGCGGCGATGAGTAGGGCTAGGAACTGGCAGCAGAGCAGGGCTTTGATCCGGGTTGGGCTGTGGAGCAGGATCGGCGCGGCATCGTGGACGCTTTTGAGTCGGTGGTGTCGTCGCTCGAGGTGGGTTGGTAGCGGTAGGCGTCGAGCACGTCACCGTCGCAGGCGTTGCGATCCAGGATGATGCGTTGTAGACGAATCCGTATACCGTCGCTAGACTGCCACCGTGTCAGTCACAACGACGATTCGAGTGAGCGTCGCAACGAGGAATGCCGTCAATCGAGCCCGCGAGCAGACTGGGGAAAGCACCGATTCGATCCTTGAGAAGGCATTGGCGGCCTACGAGGAGTCTCGCTTCTGGCGTCGCTGGCACGAGGTGCACGGCACGGCCGACAATGGTGACAACGCACCAGTTCCTGACGACGATATGCGCCTCTGGGACGAGGCGAGCCGACTGGATCTGACGGCGGCGGCCGCTGCGGCCGATCATGCGGATCTCGTCGAGGCTTTTTCCGATCCGTGACCCCGGGTGATGTGTGGATCATCGACCTCGGCACGCCGATCGGGGTCGAGTCCGCATTCAGGCGGCCGGCGCTCATCGTCGGCAGCCCCCGTATGCGCGGACCACTCGCCCTCGTATGCCCGCTCACGACCACGATGCGCGACTACCCGTGGCGGGTGGAGGTGGAATCGTCCCCTACCTCGGGGCTTTCGCAGACCTCGTATGTGCAAGTCGAGCATCTTCGCTCGATTTCCTCCGCTCGGGGAGTCGCTCGGTTGGGTCGAATCGATGCCGCCGGTTGGCATCGAGTTCGTGGCGTACTGCGGATACTTCTTGATCTGTGACTGGTCCCCCGGATCATCCGGCTGAATTCGTGGTGCCTCGGACGATCCTCGCGGCAGAACCACGTAGTGGCTCGGCCGACTCCGGCGCGTCTGCGTTCGAGGCCAGGTCGATGATTCGCTTAAGGGCATCGATGTCGTAGCTACGTCCGTCAGTGATCTCGGTGCTGGGGTCGATGAAACCGTAGACGATTGCCATCTCAAGGGGATCACGATCCATGCCGTAGTCGAGTGCGCACTGTGCCGTGCCGAACGGCAAACGCGCTGAGACCTCGAAGGCCTCGCCATTCCAGTCGCCGACCGCGCCCTCGGCGTGGTGATTGAGCAGGTCGACAAGGGGGATGAGCACTCGTTCGGACGAGCCTTGATCCGTCAGAGGAATGCGAAAGCATCGGTTTGCCCAGAGCAGGTCGACCGCATCCATCTGAGGTGACCGGAAGGACGGCACGACGCGGCGGACGGCTTCGATCAGGTCGACTGGGAGGACGGGGTCGAGTGATGGATGGATGCGACGCATCCAGGCGAGTTTGTCGCAGGCGTTGTGGAGCGCGACCTGCAGATACAGAAGTTCCCACTCGAGTTCGCCGCAGTCCTCAGGCACCTGAGCGATGACGATGCGGTCGGCGTCTACAGAGAACGTGACCCGATCAACGCGGATGAAAACGGCGCGGGGGATCCGCAGCAGCGGCTCGCCCGCTGGAGCGGAGGATTCGATGCTCAACTGTCCGGCGCGTTCGATGAAAACGGTGGACGGTGCGACGTATCCGCCCGCTTCACGAGTGAGCTCGATGATGCCGGCGAGTAAGTCAGCGACAAGCGGATCGCTGGAATCGATCATCGGATGTCTCATAAAGGCATTCTTCCCTCACTGGGACCCGCCCCGTGCTAGGTTGTGCCGGCCCCGACCAGAAGGAACCCCATGATTATTAGCCTTATTGTTCTTGTGATCCTTTTCATCATCTTCTTGTACGGCATCACACAGTTCAACAAACTGCGGCGGTTGAATCTCTTATGCACAGGATCGTTCGCTGACATCGACACGCTCCTCACCAAGCGCGCTGATCTAGTCCCGAACCTTGTTTCAACTGTCTCGGGGGCAGCGGGCTTTGAGAAGTCCACGCTCGAGGCCGTCACCCAGGCACGAACGGCTGGAATGCAGGCGCAGAGCCTCGAGGCCAAGGCCGAGGCCGACGGAATGCTCACCCAGGCGTTGGGCAAACTGTTCGCGCTCAGCGAGGCTTACCCGGCCCTCACGGCTACCGAAAACTTCCGCATGCTGCAGACGGAACTGTCAGAGTTGGAGAGCCAACTGCAGTTTGCCCGCCAGTTCTACAACGACACCGTGGTGACCCTCAACACCGCTGTCGTCACGGTGCCCACCATGTTCTTCGCCGGGATCGCGAAGGTCAAGGAGCGGCCGGTATACGCGGAGGCCGATGAGGCGAGGCGTGCCGCTCCCAAGGTTGAGTTCTAAACGGTGCTCGCAACGCGTTCTCGATTTCGTGCTGCCCTCTGCGCAGCGCCGTTGGTGGCGCTGGGCCTGACCCTCGTTGCTGCGCCGGCATCGATGGCTCAGTCTCGAATCACCAGTCTGGTTCCGCGCACCACGTCCCAAGAGATAGTCTCGTATGACGTGGTCGCGGAGGTCCAGCCGAACACCGACATGGTTATCACTGAGACGATCGTTTACAATCCGGGGACCGATGAGGTCCGTCGCGGGATTCTTCGAGATATCCCAGTTCGCGACTCCCTCGATAGTGGGGACCTTCGGCTCTATGACGTACAACTGCTGTCCGTGACCCGCGACGGCGGTGACGTCATGTACTCCAAGGTCATATCGGACGACTTCATCTCTCTGAAGATCGGTGACCCGAATGTGCCGATTCAGGGGCTGCACACCTTCGTGATCTCCTACCGAGTCGGGGGCGCACTCAACATCATTGATGCGAGCAGCATTAACGCGACGACGCCGAAGGGGGTCACGGCAGGGGATATCTCGCTCTACTGGGATTTCATCGGCGAAGAGTGGCCATTCCCCATCATCGAGGGGACGGCCGCCATCACTGGACCAACCCCAGCGCTGGGGGCACTGTGCTTCTTTGGGCCGCAGGGATCCACGAAGCCATGCAAGGTCATGGAAGGCGTCGGACCTGAATCAGCCACAGTACTCGGCGCTGACCTGCGGGATGGTGGAAGTCTCACTGGAGCGGTCGCCTGGGCTCCGGATGGGTTCACCCAGATGCCCAAGCCGAACATCGTCCCCGACCCGAGTGCCGATGATGCGGCCCGGCGGGACACCTTGTTTCCTCTCATTCTGTTGTTGGCACTGCTCGCCCTCGCAGCACCGATCGCGACGGCGATCCTCCAGCGCCGATCGAATGCGGGCGTGGTGCTAGCAGCGACGCCGGTGCGATACCAGCCACCGGATGGTGTGAGACCAGCACAGATGCAGGCCGGTATCGACGGGTCGGTCGATGCTCGTGGTTACACCGCAACCCTTTTGGATCTCGCAGCTAGGGGCCACCTCATCCTCTCGGAGGTCGACGGCGGGATGTTCCGGCGTAAGATCCTGTCGGTGGCGTGGACTGGTACGGGCAAGGACACCCTTGCGCCGTGGGAAAGCGATCTAGCGGGGGCAATACTCAAGGGGAATGCCAGCGCGACGATCGGGTCCTATGATCCCACCCTGACGTCAATGACTGTCGCACTCACGAGTGAGTTGTCCGCAGAAGCCAAGGACTCGGGACGTTACAACCTCGAGGGCGATAAGCCTGATCGTGTCTACACCCTGCTTGCTGTGCTTGGGGGCGTTGCCATTCCGGTCGGACTCCTGTCACTCATAATTCCGGACTGGGGCATGGCTCTCGCGAGTTTGCTCATGCTCGCCGGAATCGGTCTCGTCATCGGAGGCATCATCGGACGGATCATCACGCCGCGGCGCCAGACGCGCGCCTCTGCTGATTTCCTCGGACAGGTTGCCGGGTTTACCCGCCTCCTCGATTCGGACTCGGCCGATGCTCGTCGTGACTACGCCGTGAAGATTGGACTGCCTCCCGAGGCGATCTTCGCGACCTTCCTTCCTTTCGCCCTCATTCTGGGTCTCGAGAGCACGTGGGTGGGCAATTTCCCCGACATCACGCCCGAGCAACTACGACCCTATGGTCTCGACACCATGGCGATCGGCGGTCTTGCTGGTTGGTCGTCGAGCATGTCCAGCAGTTTCACCTCGAGCACGACCGCGCCGACCGAGCGGACAAGTTCGTCCGGAGGCTCCGGGTTTGGTGGCGGGGGCTCGAGTGGCGGCGGCGGGGGCGGCGGCGGGGGTGGGTCCTTCTAACCAGCGCACGTGAACGGGCTTCACTTGCTCAGCGGGTTGCCGGCACTTCCGAGGAAGCCAGGGCCGGAGGGCACCCCTCCCGCGAGTCCGAGAAGGTAGGCCAACGCGCCGACAAGCGTGCAGCCATCAATGCTCTAGACAAGGGCCTTACGCATGAGGGCTCGATGGCTACGGCGTTGGGCGAGCATGACGAAAGGAATTAACGTCCCCTCTTCCCTCCTGGCTGGGAATATGGGGGTGTCCCGGCTTCAGGTTCGCCCGCGAAGGCGCTCGACGCGACGTCGATCCCGCTTTGTCGGCCTTCCAGCCCCCCTGTCGCGGACGATGGGAGCGGGTCGCTCGTCGCCCGGGTTCGACGCAGGTGTGCGGTCCTCGTAGTTCAAGACCGCAAGGGCCGCGCTCGTGCGCTTCTCGACAAGTGCGACCGCAATCACGGTTCGCTCGGCCGCGATGGTGCGGGCCCGGATGGTGTCGCCGACCCGCACAGGGTGCGCCGGCTTGGCGCTCGATCCGTTAACGCGGACGTGGCCGGCCTTGCATGCGGCCGTGGCAGCGGATCTCGTCGGGTAGAGGCGGATTGACCAGAGCCACGCATCCACGCGCACGGTCTGCGGGGCGGCGGGCTCAGTCATGGCGTGAGCCTAGGAGAACGATGGATTCGAGGCATTGGGTTCTGGCCATTCGTCGCCGTAGGAGGTGTCGGGTGACGGCGGGCGGTCCATGGCAGGTGGCTCAGATTCTTCGATCTCGGGCAGCGTCACCCCAATACTCATTCTGTAGCGGAAGGGTTGCCTTGATTCGCTGACGGCGCTCGAAATATCGTCGCCGTCGCCACCGTGGCGGTCGTCGTGGTCGAGCTGGCAACGGTCCGAGGCGGATGGTTGCTGCTCGTCTGGCCGGACTCCTGTGGCTCCTGCGCCCCCGTGATGTGGGCTGACGCTTCTATTGCGGGGTCACGCTTGTATGCGAAGTCGAAGTGGGGAGCGCGCCAGGTTCGGCGCACTCCCCAACGGGCTCAGCCTGCTGCGCAGCCGGAGAGGTACAGGTCGGCTGGGATGGTGGCGTCGGCGGGCGCCTGCGTCGCTGCGGGATCGCTACCGCAGACCTTCGCCTTGTCCTGCGGGACCCAGAACTGGCCCTCGGCCTCGAAGATGAACGAGGTGGCGACGCCCTGAGGCGCGTTTGCGTCGGAGGATCCGGTACCGAGCGTGCCGGTGGCGACTGCCCAGCCACTTGAGCACTGGAGGTTTTCCATCGTGAAGACGTTGTCTGGGCTGAGGGCCTCGGCTGACTGCTGGGCGGCTGC
Organism: Bifidobacterium breve; assembly: GCA_945901095.1. Taxonomy (GTDB): domain Bacteria; phylum Actinomycetota; class Actinomycetes; order S36-B12; family S36-B12; genus WLND01. Next base: position 6,240 of record CAMDKQ010000019.1, on the reverse strand, counting down.
CCCAACCGCGGCGTCGGTGCAATCGGTCATGCCACCGACCATTGAGGGGCTCGCGGAGTCGGCCGTCGGGCTGCTCGACGAGCATGCGGCAAGTGCGGAGGTGGCCATTGCCGCCATTGCGAGGGCGAGGCTGATGCGGGACGTGCTCTTCATGAGTTCCTTTCGAGCGCCCGGGCGGGCGCATTCAACAATGCAGTCTAGATTGGGATGCCGCATGGAAAGCCATCAGGATAAAGCGAATATCGCCCCGAGGAGGATGAGCCCGAGAATGAAGATGATGATGGCGACGACGATGCCGACCGCGAGGATTGCGACACCGGTGAGAGCGAATGTGATGGTCGCGAGAAGGAGACCGCCCCCGGCCTTGAAGGAAATGCGTGCTTGGGCGCTCGTGTAGTTGCGGCTCTCCGCTCGGATCGAGGCAGCGAGGCCGCAAAGGGTGCCGGCACCGATGACGATGCCCGAGGCTACAAACCATGCGAGGGGGAAGTGCACCCCGTTGTCGGAAAGACCCGGGCCCCCATCCTGCATCGAGGTGATCTCACTCAGGGTGATGACCGTGAGGATGGCCGTGCCGGAACTGCCCAATACGACGAGCCAGACTCCGATCCATCCGAGGAGGTCGCGCGGGGCCGTGCCCCAGCGGTTTGCGCGGACGGGGATACCAGTCCAGCGTTCGCCATCCCAGTACTGGAGTAGTCCGCTCGTCCCGTTTAGCGCTGGGTACCAGCCGGGTGACTGGCTGGCAGGCTCGGGGCCGGTCGACGTTGTGGGGCCTGCATTGCTCATGGTCTGCCTCCGTCCAGATTTGCTGGATTGAGCGTAACCGTGCCCGATCCTTAACGCCCAACCCGTCTAATTCCGCCTCGCAGGCATCAACTTCGAATCCCTGCGACACCGGGAGGACATGTGATTGGAGTGCATGCCGTCCACGCTGCTGCGAACAGCGAGATCCAGAAGGACGGCCTCTGTTTGGAGGTCGCCGAATGGAAGGAATGCTGACGCTCGAAACATGACCCTCACGGTCGTAACGCCTGTGCGAGTCGGCGCGGATAGAACGGCGGATCGACACTCTTCACCGATCGGCCGGCCCTCGAGGCGGTTTCGACCATTTCGGCTGGCAATCAGACCTACTGCAGCGTCTACGGCCCGGAGGTCCTTTCGGGGTCGTTCTACATCGGATCGGAAATGTCGCGCGCCTTCGACTGGCCGCAGAGTTCGCGGCGGACGACTTCGAGCAGCGTCGACTCATCTGATCCTTCACGACCTCGGCGAGTTCCGGAGGTGGTGCCGGTGACTGAGGCAGTGCGTCACGTTAGCGCGAGATGAGTTCCTGAATGTCGCCGGCCATCGCCTCGGGCTTCGTTTTCGGCGCATACCGGCGCACCGTCGTGCCGTCGGGTGAGACGAGGAACTTCGTGAAGTTCCACTTGATCATCGAGCCGAGGAGCCCGCTCGATCGCCCCTTGACGAACTGGAAGATTGGGTGCGTGTCCTTGCCGTTGACGTCGATCTTTGTCGAAAGCGGGAACGTAACTCCGTGGTTTACCTTGCAGAACTCCTCGATGTCGGCGTCGCTGCCCGGCTCCTGATGGGCGAACTGATCGCATGGAAAGCCCAGGACCACAAGGCCGAGCGGCCCAAACTCCTCGTGAAGACGCTGTAGTCCGTCGTACTGGGGGGTGAAGCCGCACTTGCTCGCGGTGTTGACGATGAGAATCGGCTTGCCTGCGTAGTCGGCTAGCGAGACGGTGCCCCCGTGGTTGTCGACGAAGGCGAGATCCTGCAGGCGTGCGGCGGGCGCTGAATTGGCGGAGGTCATGACAGAAGTCTGCCTCAGATCCGCTCGGGGTGCCGAGCAACGGGTGCGTATATGGTCCGGTGATGACCGAATCCAGCACGATTGACGCGTTCGTTCGCGGGTTGCCGAAGGCAGAGCTGCACGTGCATCTTCAGGGGGCGGCGTCGGTTCCGACAGTGTTGGAGCTGGCGCGCCGCTACCCGGAGGCAGGGGTGCCGACGGAGGAGCAGGGGCTTCGCGACTTTTACAAGTTCACCGACTTCGCGCACTTTATCGAGGTGTACATCAGCGTCAACAGGCTCGTTCAGACCGCCACCGACGTCCGTGACCTCGTCATCGGCCTCGGCCGGGATCTCACGGAGGTGAATGTGCGCTATGCCGAGGTGACCGTGACCCCCGACAGTCACCTCCTCATGGGGATTGCGCCTGATGCGTTGGCCGACGCCCTCACCTCGGGGCGGGCCCGCGTACTCGAGGCCTACGGCGTCGAACTCGCCTGGGTATTCGATATTCCAGGTGAGCTCGGGCTGCAGTCCGGTATCCGAACCATCGAGTGGGCCGAGTCGAACCTGCCGGAGCACAGTGTCGGATTCGGTCTCGGTGGGCCTGAGGAGGGGGTTCCTCGCGACATGTTTGAGGAGGTCTTCTGGCGTGCCCGCGATCTGGGGCTGCGAAGCGTCCCGCATGCCGGGGAGACGACGGGGCCGCAGAGCATCCGCGACAGCATTGATGTTCTCGGGGCTGTGCGAATTGGCCATGGGATTGCTGCAGCGAGCGCCCCGGCGCTCATGGACGACCTCGTCGCGCGCGACATCGTCCTCGAAGTGTGCCCGACGTCGAATATCTGTACACGTGCGGTCGCGGAGATGAAGGATCACCCGTTTAACGTCCTGCGCGATGCCGGCGTCCGGGTGACCCTCAATAGCGACGATCCGGGAATGTTCGACACCGACCTCAACCGCGAGTACCTCGTTGCACATAAGGATTTCGGGCTCGACCGCGCGGCGCTCACCGACCTCGCGCGTGAGTCGGTTCGTGCGTCCTTTGCCTCTGACGGAACTCGGGCGCGCATTCTCGCCGAGATCGACGACTACGAGGTGCAGGAAGCATTGAACGACTAACAGACGTTGATCGTCAGGATCTCTCGGACCACGACCTCGGTTGAGTGAGTGCGATTGGGTTTCCGCTCAGGCGTAAGCCATCCTGCATCTGCTTCTCGCGGTACTCGAGGACTCGGGTGCCATTGCCCGTCCAGTCCTTGATGCGGGCGCGAAGGGAGTCAACCTGCCCGCGCCACTGGGGGTCGTGCTCATCGACCACATCGGGCCGAACGATGAAGACGTCGATGTCGGCCTTGCCACCCATCGAGCGCCTCGTGGCGGCGCCGAACAGGGCTGCATACGCGCATGGCTGCTGCCAGTTGCTGAGGTGCGCTGAGAGTCGGTCGACGAATGTGTCGCGCAATTCGGCAATGGCGATGACGGCGTCGGCGGCGACGTGCTCGCGATTGAGCTGGTAAACGTCGGCGTGACCGACCCTGCGCTGTCGGACGATGCCCTGCGCACTCAGCCGAGCGCAGGCCTTTCGGACGCCGGACTCGGAGAATTCGCCGATGAGGGAGTGGATGCGCGGCGCCGTGCACTCATCGGATAGTCGGACGAGGACTGCGAGGATCTCGCCATCGAGCGACGGCGTCACCGTACGGAAGGGGTGCCCGAGTTCCACCTCTCGAGGCTAGACCGTTCACAGCGATCCGTGCTGGACAAAAGTGAAGTGTCCGGGATAAAAGTATGGATTTCCTGAAACCCGGGTGTCCCAACTCGCCGAGCAATATCCTTCAGACATCGCTGTGAGCCTGCGGCGGATTCGACAACATCCCCCACAACGGATCGTCCGGCACGTTCCTGCCGGTGAAGGGATCGGTATCGCCATGACCAAGCACGTTCGCTATGAAGATGTATCGCTCATCTACCCCGGTGGCACTTCGCCCGCCGTCAGCCACCTCGATCTCATGATCGCCGAAGGCGAGTTCCTTGTCCTCGTCGGCCCATCCGGGTGCGGCAAGTCGACCAGCCTGCGGATGCTCGCTGGCCTCGAACCCATCAGCTCCGGGGCCATCTACATTGGTGACCGCGACGTCACCAATGTGTCTGCGAAGGATCGAGACATCGCGATGGTCTTTCAGAACTACGCGCTCTACCCCCACATGTCGGTGGCCGAGAACATGGGCTTCGCACTGAAGATCCAGAAGGTCTCGAAGGACGAGATCAGCCGCAGAGTGCTGGAGGCAGCGAAACTGCTTGACCTCACCGAGTACCTCGACCGCAAGCCGAAGGCCCTCTCAGGCGGCCAGCGTCAGCGGGTGGCGATGGGTCGAGCGATCGTCCGCGAACCCGAGGTCTTCTTGATGGACGAGCCCCTCTCGAATCTCGACGCCAAGTTGCGGGTGCAAACACGCACCCAGATCGCTGCCCTGCAGCGGCGACTCGGCACCACCACGGTCTACGTCACGCATGATCAGGTCGAGGCGATGACCATGGGGGATCGCGTTGCGGTCCTCAAGGACGGGGTCCTCCAGCAGGTCGACACTCCGCGGGCGCTATACGACACTCCAGCGAATGCCTTCGTCGCAGCATTTATTGGATCCCCATCAATGAACATCGTGAGCGCGCGCATCGTCGAGACCGGGGTAGAGGTCAATGGTGCAACGGTCCTGGTCGACCGCGCCACCTTAGCCAAGGCGAGCGGCGACGTCGTCCTCCTTGGCTTTCGGCCCGAGGATCTTGAACTTGGTGATTTCGGGATCCCGATGACCGTCTCGCTCGTGGAGGAGCTCGGTGCCGACACCTTCGTCTATGGCACGGCACCTGGATTGGACGGTGCGGATGTCGACCTCGTTGCTCGGTCGCGCGGATTCCACGCGCCGGCCATCGGGGCGAGCGTCCACGTCAATCCGACGAAGACGTATGTGTTCGATCCGGCGGGGGAGCAGCGGCGACTCTCATAGCCTTGGACAGACAACGACACGGGTCAACATGCACTATTGATCCATGACACGTCGAATTTCCCCTGCCCTTGTCCTGTTGCTCGCCGGAGCGGTCGCGCTCCTCTCCGCCTGCGCGCCTGCTACCACCGTGATGGCGCCGGGCGGAGTGGGGGCACGCACGGTGAGCGTCGCGGCAACCGGAACCGCTGAGGTGACCCCTGATGCCGCCCGTGTCTCGGTGACCGTTGAAACGAACGACCCCACTTCGGCTCAGGCCGCACAGGCGGCTGCCGCTGAGGCAGTAACCCGGGCGCTGGACGCTTTCAAGGCGGCAGGCGTCGATGCCGAGGACATCGCGACCAAGGCCATCAATGTCGGGCCGGTGTATGACTACACGACCGAGGGCGGGCAGACCCTCATCGGCTACCGCGCCTCGCAGACGCTCAACGTCACCCTGCGGGATCTCGCATCAGCCGGCGCCACCCTCGATGGAGTAGTCAAGGCCGGTGGCAATGCGGTGCGCATCGACTCGCTCGAGCCGTTTGTGACTGACCCCGCCGCTGCGACCGAGCAGGCGCGGGCTCAGGCTGTCGACATCGCAAGGGCTCAGGCGGAACAATACGCGCAGTTGCTTGGTTTCACACTCGGCGAGGTGGCGACGGTCTCAGAGTCGACGTCGAATGCGCCGATGCCGATGGTCGCCTACGCCGACTCAGCGTCGAGTGAGGAAAAGGTCGTGGAGACGCCTATCGAAGCGGGCACGAGCGAGGTGACCGTCACCCTAAATGTGGCCTGGCTAATCGAGGACTAACGAGCCGAACGGGCAGAGGCCTACCAGCCACCCTCTGCTCGGCGGTTGTAGCGAACCTCGGTATCGCCGAGGTCGAACACGAGCAGTTTTTGCTCGGTGAATCGCTCGAGGAACCACTGTGAGAGTTCGCGACCGACGCCACTGTTGCCGGTGCCGCCGAATGGGGCGAGCTGATCCCAGTAGTTGCTCGTCTCGTTGATGTTCACGGTGCCGTGTTGCAGTGCCTCGCCTACTCGCCAGGCGGTCGCGAGGTCGCGGGTCCAAAGGGAGGCGATGAGGCCGAGCTTGCTGGAGTTCGCGATGGCGATGGCCTCGGGGATCGACTCGATCTTGATGATGGGGGCGACGGGACCGAAGGTCTCCTCGCGCGCAATCGTCATGGCAGGAGTGACGCCGGTGAGGATGGTGGCCGGGTAGAACAGAGCGTCCTTCGGGCCGTACTGGGTGATTTCGGCGCCCTGCGCGCGAGCATCTTCCACATGATCAACGACGCGAGCAAGTGTCGCAGCGTTTCGCAGCGGGCCCATGTCGGTCTCATCAAGGGCGGGATCACCGATGCGAAGCTGGGATGCGCGAGCCTTGAGTTTCGCAACGAACTCGTCGTGGACATCGGCGTGGACGAGCAGTCGCTCGCCCGAGGTG
>CAMDKQ010000018.1 GCA_945901095.1 Bifidobacterium breve | reverse complement strand
GTCTCCGGGTCTCCACCGTTCTCGAAACAGAAGGTGCGGGAGTGCTCGAGGAACCGGCCCAGGATGCTGATGACGCGGACCATCTCGCTGAGGCCGAAGACGCCCGGCCGCATGGCGCAGATCCCGCGCACCCAGATGTCGACCTGGACTCCAGCCTGCGACGCACGGTAGAGGGCATCGATGACACGCTCGTCGACGAGCGCGTTGCACTTGATACGAATGCGTGCTGGGCGTCCCTCGTGGTGATGTTCGATTTCCCGCTCGATCCGCTCGATGAGTCCGATGCGAACGGAGTGTGGGGCAACGAGCAGGCGCGCGTACTCAGTATGCAAGGAATAGCCGGACAGCACGTTGAACAGGTTTGAGACGTCGTCGCCCACTGAGGGGTCGCACGTAAGGAGGCCAAAGTCCTCATAGAGGCGGGCGGTCTTCGGATGGTAGTTACCCGTGCCGATGTGGCAGTAGCGGCGCAGTTGATCGCCGTCATCTCGGACGGCCATGGATAGCTTGCTGTGTGTCTTCAGCCCGGCAAGTCCGTAGACGACGTGCACACCAGACTGCTCCAGCTTGCGGCTCCAGTCGATGTTGTTTTGCTCGTCAAACCGAGCCTTGATCTCAACGATGGCGAGGACCTGCTTGCCATTCTCCGCTGCGTTGATGAGGGCATCGACGATCGGTGAATCACCGGAGGTTCGGTAGAGGGTCTGCTTGATGGCCAAGACGTTGGGGTCGACGGCGGCCTGCTCGAGAAACAACTGCACGCTGGTGGAGAACGAGTCGTAGGGGTGATGCAGGAGGATGTCGCGCTCTCGCATCGCGGCGAGGACGTCAGGTGCTGACGAGGACTCAACTTCCGCGAGCCGCTTGGCAGTCTTCGACACAAACCTCGGCTGCTTTAGGTCATCACGCTCGAGGGTCACGACCGTCCATAGCCCGGTGAGGTCCAGTGGGCCGGGAAGGTGGAAGACCTCGTGCTCGTTCACATCAAGTTCGCTCACGAGGAGGGCAAGAACATGAGGGTCGATTGACTCCTCCACCTCGAGCCGGACAGGCGGGCCGAACCTACGACGCATGAGTTCACGCTCAAGGGCGAGCAGGAGGTTCTCTGCGTCGTCCTCCTCCACCTCGACATCCTCATTTCGCGTGACCCGGAAGGAGTGATGCTGGATCACCTGCATTCCTGGGAAGAGCTGGTCGAGATGCGCGGCGATAACGTCCTCGAGCGGGACGAAGCGTTGCTGGCCGAGAAGGATGAAGCGAGGCAAGGATGGCGGGATCTTCACCCTGGCAAAGAGTTCGGCGCCGGTGGTCGGATGCCGGACGACGACCGCGAGGTTCAGGGAAAGGCCGCTGATGTACGGGAAGGGGTGGGAGGGGTCCACGGCGAGTGGCGTCAGGACCGGGAACAGATGGGCATCGAAGAATCTGTCCATGTTGCGGCGCTCGGACTCGGAGAGGGACTCCCAGCGCAGCAGATGAATACCAGCAGCGCCGAGGGACGGGAGGATGTCATCGCGGAAGGTGTGCGCATGCTGACGCTGCAACTCGTGCGCGCGCTCCCAGATGTTCTCCAAGACCTCGCGCGGACTGAGTCCGCTCGCCGCCTTTACCGCGATCCCGGTCGCAATCCTCCGCTTGAGGCCGGCGACGCGCACCATAAAGAACTCGTCAAGATTGCTCGCGAAAATGGCGAGGAACTTGGCGCGCTCCAGGCACGGGAGATCATGATCCTCGGCCAGTTCGAGTACCCGCTGGTTAAAAGCCAGCCAAGAAAGTTCACGGTCGAGGAAGCGATCTGCGGGCAAGGTCTCAGTCTCCACACGCCCATGCTCCCACAGTGAGGTGAACGATTGCCCGTATTCAGGTGTGCGGGATGAGCAGGTACATGGCGTCTGTTTCCCAGCGAGTGAACCCGAGGCTCTCGTAGAGGCGAATCGCTGGTTCATTCGTCGATTCGACGAAGAGCATCGCCTGCCCCAGCCCGAGGGACCGGAGGTGCTGGAGTCCGGCGACGGTGAGGGCCCGGCCTAGGCCGTTGCCCACGAAGGCAGGATCAACGCCGACCACGTAGACCTCACCGATCGCATCATGTCCGTGCGAGCCATGCCTGCCGTGCACCTTCGTCCAGTGGAACCCGATGAGGGTGCAGGTGGCGTCGCTTTCTGCGAGGAGGAATCCGCCTGACGAGAACCACGGCTCGGACATCCGCTGATGCAGGTCGATGAGGGACCACTTACCCTGCTCTGGATGCCCAGCGAAGGCGCGTCCGTTGAGGGCGAGCCACTTCGCATCGTCGTCGCCCGGCATGAAGGTGCGCAGCGTGATGCCGGCTGGGAGGGAGACGTCGGGTAGGGGACGAAGGAGCGACCGTCGCATCTGCCACAGCACTCGGCTGTGCGTGAAGCCAAACGACTTAGCCAGCGCGGTGGCCGCCGCCTGCTCTCCGTGGGCCCAAAGCCGTAGTCGTCCGTCGCCAGTCGCGTCGATAAGGGCAGCAACCAGTCGTCGCCCAATGCCGCAGCGACGGTGATCTGGGTGGACCGCTAGCTCCGCACTGGCGCCATGGACCTCGTCGGTCATGTCGAGATGCGCGTAGCCGAGCATCACGCCATTGTCATCGGTGGCAATCAGGTGGCGCCCGCCCTCATCGCCGCCGTGGCGAAGGTGGAGGAGTACATGCTCCGACAGAGGCCCCACGCTATCGGTCTCGGTCACAGCCCCGATGAGGTCGAGGACCTGAGCGGTTTCAGATGAATCGAGCCGCTCCGCGATGCGAATTGCGGTCATGGGTTATGCCGAGGATGTTGAGCGGATCTGAAAAGCCTGGTCGTCTGCGAGTGCCGCCAGCGTTGCTTCGTCAGCCCGCTGCGGCACGAACCGGTAACCGACATTTCGGACAGTCCCGATGAGCGCCTCGTGTTCGGTTCCGAGCTTGGCACGCAGACGACGGACATGCACATCAACTGTTCGGGTACCCCCGAAGTAGTCGTAGCCCCACACCTCCTGGAGAAGGACCGGACGTGTGAAGACGCGACCAGGGTGCTGCGCGAGGAACTTCAGAAGTTCGAACTCCTTGAAGGTGAGGTCTAGGGTGCGACCGCGCAGCTTCGAGGTGTACGTGGACTCGTCGATCATCAGCTCGCCGCTACGGATCTCCTCAGGCTCGTGCTCGGGGGCTCCGAGGATGTCACCCACACGTGAGCAGGCCAGCCGAAGTCGTGCCTCAACCTCAGCCGGGGAGGTGGTGTCGACAAGGACCTCGTCCATGCCCCAATCCCACTGGATAGCTGCGAGGCCGCCCTCGGTGGTGACGAGGATGAGCGGAACGCTGACGCCGGTCTGGCGCAGGAGCCGGGTGAGTCCCCGCACGGCGGGGAGATCGCGGCGTCCATCGATGATGAGGACGTCGCAGTCGGGGGCATCGAGGAGGGCTGTCGGCTCGGCCGGGAGGGTGCGAATGTGGTGGGCGAGGAGTCCGAGGGCGGGAAGCACCTCTGAAGACGGTTCCATCGCGCGGGTGAGGAGAACGATTCTCATACCTGCCTCCCCTCGACTCCCCACTAGTTCTCGAACACCCGTCGTCGACGCATCCTACCGACGCTTGAGGTCGTAAGCCATGCGCGATGTGAGGACCTGCCTCAATCAGGCGACAATTGACTCATGTACCCCGGTGAGGAGAGCACCCTTGTGACGTCCGATGGCGTCACAATCAGCGCCAACCACGTTCCTGCACTCGGTCGGGGAGCCCGCGACCTGTGCCTCGTCGTGGCCCATGGATTCACGAATGGCTGGCGCCTGCCGCGGGTGCAACGTGTGATGCATCGGCTGGGTCAATTCGGCGGGGTCATCGGGCTCGACTTCCGAGGGCACGGCAAGTCGGCAGGCGAATCAACCGTCGGCGAGCGCGAGATTCACGATCTCGATGCCGGCGTGCACTGGGCGAGGGACCTCGGCTACCGCTGCGTCGTCCCGGTCGGATTCTCGATGGGAGGCTCGGTGGTGCTAAGGCAGGCGGCCATTGGTCGCGAGACTGTCGATGCGGTCGTGAGCGTGAGTGCCCCAGCGTTCTGGTACTACCGCGGGACTCGGAGCATGCGGATCCTGCATCTCGCGGTGGGCACCCGCGCTGGCAGGGCAGTGATGCGGGCGCGTGGGGTTCGAATCGGAGCCGATGGTTGGCCAAACCCCCTCCCGATGGAGCCTGTCGCTGCAGCGTCGATCATCGACGTCCCACTTCTCATCGTCCACGGACATATCGACCACTACTTCCCGATCGAGCACCCCAAGGCGCTGCATCGGGCGGCGGTGAGCGGCGGCAACACGCAGGCGCAAATGTGGCTCGTTGATGGTTTTGCCCACGCCGAGTCCGGAATCGACGACTCGACGCTTGACGATATTGGCGGCTGGATTCGACTGACCTGCGGGCTGGATCGGGTCGGCACCCCGGCTGGTTGGGGCCGTTCATGACCGGCATCGTCATCCTCGTCGTTGTCCTGTTGGCCGCCACCTCCTTCGGATTGTGGCGCCGTAGGGCCGACGGGCGCATGCGCGACATGACGGCTGGCCGGCCGATCCCGGTGGCTGATGATGATGGCGAGGTGGGGATGGACGAAGCCGACGGGGAGACGCTCGATGAGCGTGCGCTCGGCGTGCCCCTCGGGGCGGAGGCGACCCTCGTGCAGTTTTCGACCGCGTTCTGCCAGCCATGCCGTGCCACCCGCCGCATCCTCGACGAGGTTGCGGCGATGGTCGAGGGCGTCGTCCACGTGGAAATCGATGCGGAGGCCCACCTCGACCTCGTACGCCACCTCGACATCCGCCGAACCCCAACCGTCCTCATCCTCGATAGCGACGGAGTCATCCGCAAGCGCGCATCGGGGCTCCCTCGGAAGGTCGATGTCATCGCGGCGGTGGGAGCGGTCACCGGCCCTGCGAGTCCTTCGCAGTAGGCCAATCTGTCCACTAGTGAGAATTCGCGTTGTCGTGCTCGGGCCACGTGATTAATCTGCCAAACATGACCTCACCACTCGTGCCCGATGCCCGCACGACCGTTGACCCACGGGGACCTCGATTCGGCGCGTCGATCACCGTCATCGTCCTTGCAGTGGCCCTTGTCACTGCTGGGTCACCCTTTGGCTTCGTGCTCATCGCCTGGCAGACCCTCGTCTTCGCACTTGGCGCCTTCGTCGGGCTCCATGCGCAGCCGTACGGGGTGATCTTTCGCAAGCTCATCTGCCCGCGACTCACGCCGCCGACGGAGCTTGAGGACGCAGCGCCACCCCGGTTCGCGCAACTCGTGGGATTCGTTTTCCTCGCGATTGCGCTGATCGCCACCCTTGCGGGAGCCTCCGCCATCGCGATCGTCGCTGTCGGATTCGCGTTGGCAGCAGCATTCCTAAATGCGGTATTCAATATTTGCCTTGGATGCGAGATGTACCTCATTAGCAGGCGGATCCTCGTTCGTGCCTGACCCCGGCGTGACCATTCGTCAGTAGACAAGTGCCTGAGTCAGGGGTGCGACCGCCTCTTCGACGAAGGTGGTTGCACCCTTGATGCGCACTCCGGGCAGGCAGTCCTCGGCAGTGATGCCCCGACGTTCCGCGCATTGGATGCACAGGGTCACTGACCCCGAATCAAGGATGAGCGCGAGGAGTGCATCAAGGGGGGCCGAGCCGGCGAGTTCGAAGGCTGCAGCACGCCCGGGCACCGCGAGCCAGGCGGCTTCACCGGTCAGCCAGAGTGATACTGAGATTCCCGAGCTGACGGCCGCCGCCGCCACGGTAAAGGCCTGCGCGCACCGCTCTGGGTCGTCGGCGCCAGCGGTTGATTTGACGAGCAAGCGAACGGAACCGTCCGAGGTCATGGACGGTAGGCTGCCGCATATGGTTGATTCCGTCTACACCGGACTCCTCGTGGCGTCACTTGCCGTGGCCGGGTTGGCGTGCTTCTTCATCGTTGTTCGTATGTTCAAGGGTCGGGCGTGAATATGGATGCAGGTAGCGAGTCAACGATCCCAGAGCAGTTGCTGCCCCTCTCGTGGTTGATCGGCCGCTGGACCGGAGTCGGCACGGGCCAGTACCCATCGATCGATGACTTCAGGTTTGGGCAGGAGGTCACCTTCTCGACCGATGGCCGACCCTTCCTCAGCTATGCATCCCGAAGCTGGCTCATTGACGACGACGGCAACCGGGTGCGTCCCCTCGCGACAGAGTCAGGCTTCTGGCGACCGCGACCCCACAACCAGGTGGAGGTCCAACTCGCCCATCCGACCGGCTATTCGGAAATCTGGTACGGCAATGTCGAGATCACCGGTCTGGAGAACGCCCGCATCACCGGTGCTAGGGCTGAGCTGCGCACCGACATGGTGGGGCGTACCGAGAGTGCGAAGGAGTATGCGGGCGGGCACCGGCTCTATGGCCTCGTTGATGAGCGTCTCCTGTGGACCTTCGATATGTCCGCGGTCGGGCAACCCATCACGAATCACCTCGCGGCCACCTTGCAGCACGTCGATGACGGCGCGCCCCCCGCATGATCGTCGACTGGGACCGACGTCTTCGCGAGCACGGGTTCCGCATCACCCCGCAGCGGCAACTCGTCCTTGAGGCGGTGGAGCGGCTGCGTCACGGGACCCCCGAGGAGATCCTCGTCGAGGTCCAGCGCACGGCGTTCGGCGTCAACCTGTCGACCGTCTATCGCACCCTTGAAGTCCTCGAGGATGTCGGCCTCGTCACCCATGCCCATATCGGCCATGGGGCACCGACCTATCACGCTGTTGATGAGCATATGCACATCCATCTGGTCTGCGACCTCTGCTCGAAGGTCTCCAGCGTGCCAGCCGAGGTGGCGACAGAATTCGTCAGCAGCCTGAGGGCCGATCATGGCTTCGTCACTGATATTTCGCACGTCTCAATCCATGGCTGGTGCGTCGAGTGCATAGAGGCCTCCCGGGCGGACGCCGAGGCGAACTCTCAGTGAGCGACGCTCGGCGCAGTGCCGTTCCACCGCCTGATGGGTTCCCCGACCCACTGGTCGCGTGGCATTTCGGGGATCCCCATGGCGAGCAGCGCCGACTCTCGCAGGGCGAGGGGATTGTCGACCTGTCGAATCGGGGCGTGGTGACCGTCACGGGTGTTGATCGCCTCTCGTGGCTGCACAGCCTCACATCGCAGCATGTTGAGCACCTTGGGGCGGGGGAGTCCGCGCTCGCGCTCATCCTCAGCCCGCACGGTCATGTCGAGCACGAACTGCACCTCATCGATGATGGGGAGACCGCCTGGATCATCACCCAGCCTGGCGCCGCGCCGGAACTCACCCGCTACCTCGACTCGATGCGGTTCATGCTCAGGGTCGAAGTATCCGACGTCTCAGATGCCTTCGCGGTGGTGTGGGAGCCCTCGGTGCAGTCCGATGTGCAGGCGCCTACCTGGCTGGTGCCCGAGCCCTTCGCTTCCCGCGGCTACGGGGGCCGGGAGATCGTCATTGCGCGCGAGGCTCTCATGGCCCGGCTCGACGAAGCCGCACCCGCCGGCACCTGGGCACTCGAGGCGCTACGCGTGGCGTCAGCGATGCCGCGACTGGGCCAGGAGACCGACCACCGAACAATCCCGCATGAAGTTGGCTGGATCCCGGCGGCGGTGCATCTGCAGAAGGGGTGCTACCGGGGTCAGGAGACGGTGGCCCGCGTTCAAAACCTCGGGAAGCCGCCGCGCCGCCTAGTGCTCCTTCACCTCGATGGCTCAGATGAGGTGACTCTCGCCCATGGAGATGCCGTCTTTTGGGGCGATCGGGAGATCGGGTGGGTCGGCTCGTTCGCACGTCACTTCGAACTCGGTCCGGTGGCGCTCGCCATCGTCAAGCGGAATGTCCCGGTCGATGCCCCGCTCGTGGTGCGTCATGTGATCGGGGAGGGGACACCGTCCGTGCGAACTGCAGAGATAGCAGCGGCGCAAGAAACAATAGTCCCAGCCAACTAACCCCCTCCATTCATCTGGCCCAGAATCCGGGTGAGATGAATGAATTTGTGTCATTTCGGGGGTGAATCGTTCATCCGGCCCAGAATCCGGGTGAGATGAGTTGGGGGGTTAGCGGGTGATGTCGAGGGTGATCGTCATGGGTCCGTCGTTGACGAGTTGGACGCGCATGTCGGCGCCGAATATCCCCGTCGCGACCTCGGATCCTCTCGCCCGGAAACGCTCGGCGACGGCGTCGACGAGGGGCTCGGCTACTGGTCGAGGTGCCGCGGCGTCCCACGTGGGTCTGCGGCCCTTGCGGGTGTCCGCGTACAGCGTGAACTGGCTGACGACGAGCACCGGGAGCTTGAGATCGGACGCGGAGACCTCCCGGCTGACATCGGGTGCGAGTGGTACCCCTGCCACTCTCGCGTGCTCGTGTCCGAAGATGCGTAGGTCGTAGATTTTGTCGGCGAGCGACGATGCTAGGACCTCATCATCGTCGTGCGTGATTCCTATGAGGATGACGAGCCCGGGTCCGTCGAATGAGCCGACGACCGTGCCATCGACTGCGACCGAGGCCCCATCGGCACGTTGCACCACCGCTCTCACAGGCCCAGCGTGCCATGATGCGCCCGTGACACAACAAGGCCCCGTCGTCCTCGCCGATGTCGTGCGGAACGGATTCGTTGAGGGCACCCACGTCGGGCACGCCGTGATCGTGGCCTCGGACGGTCAGGTCGAGCGAGCATGGGGTGACCCGGGAACTGTCATCTTCCCTCGCTCTTCGAGCAAGCCGGCGCAGGCAACGGCGATGGTCCATGCAGGCCTCGACCTTCCGCCGGAACTGCTTGCCCTCACCGCTTCCTCCCACAGCGGCGAGCAACTCCACCTCGACGGAGTGGCGCGGATTCTCGCCGGGGCCGGCCTCGAAGAAGACTCCCTCCAGACCCCGCTGGACCTCCCCCTCGATCCGGTCGAGCGCGACTCGTGGATCCGGCAGGGCCGAGCCCCCCGGTCAATTGCCATGAACTGTTCGGGCAAGCACGCGTCGATGCTGGCGACCTGCCGAACCAATGACTGGAGCATTCACGACTACTTGGATCCGAGCCATCCCCTTCAGCAGGTGATCACGGTTCATCTGGCCGAACTTTCGGGCGAGCCAACCGCTCATGTTGGGGTCGACGGCTGCGGCGCACCGGTGCTCGCCATGAGTATCGCGGGTCTGGCACGCTCCCTGTCGCAGATCGTCCAGTCATCAATTGGATCGCCCGGGCATCGGGTGACCGCGGCGATGCGCGCGGAGCCTGAGCGTGTTGGCGGATCCCGCAGGGATGTCACCGCCTTCATGCGGCAGGTCCCGGGGCTCGTCGCGAAGGACGGCGCCGAGGGCGTGTATGTCGTGGCACTCGCAGATGGCCGAGCTGGCGCGCTCAAGGTGTGCGACGGGTCAGACAGGGCTCGCATCGTGGCGGGCGCCGCCCTGCTGGTGGCCATGGGAGTCGAGGAGGAGCTGGTTGCGGAGCAGCGCGAACTCCCAATCCTCGGCGGCGGCCGCCCGGTAGGCAGGGTGCGATCAGCACTCGCCTAAGGAGACCCAAGGAGGCCCAAGGGCATGGAGGAAAAGTAGCTTCCCTATCGAAGGACCGCTAGCTATTGCATGCAACTCCGCTTGCAATAGCTAGCGCAGTCAGGCACGATAGCCACATGGCACGAATTGACGTCAGCGGCCTTGGGGATTACATCAAGGCACAGCGGGACCAGGCGCAGATGTCCTTGCGCCAGCTCGCCAACGCTGCGGAGATTTCCAATCCTTACCTGAGTCAGGTGGAACGGGGGCTGCGCAAGCCCAGTGCCGACATCCTCGCGCGCATTGCCCAGGGACTGCGGATATCCGCGGAAACCCTGTATGTGCAGGCTGGGATTCTGGCCGAGCGGGAAGGCGATGAGACCGTCACAACGGGAATCGCATCCGACTCGACCCTCACCGAACGGCAGCGAACCACGCTGCTGCAGATCTACGCCGCGTTCCAAGCAGAGAATCGCGGCAATCGAGAGGACACCGATCAACATGACTGAGCAGACCACGAACCCGAAGGCGACCACGAACCCGAAGGCGAGCACCAAAGCGAAGACGGCCACCAAGCCGAAGGCCGCGACGACAACCGAGGAGACAACTTCGCGGTTCAGCCTGCCCTTTGAGGTCCCGACTTTTGCCCTGTCGAAGGTTGACCTCTCAAAGGTTGATCTCTCAAGATTCGATCCTCGCGAACTCGACGTCAATGCGTTGGCATCCACAGCGAAAGATGCCGCCGTGACCGCGAAGAGCAAAGCAACAGCTGTATCGAACGACGTTCGCAAGAACATCACCCACACCGTCACCCTGATTCGGGAGGCCGTCGGAATCTGACCGCCTCACGGTGGTTGCCCGGCGTGCGTTAGCGTGTTGGAATGTTTGGAGCCGTTCAGGGCCTTGTCATCTACGTGCTGTGGATCGTCCTTTTGATCGTCAAGGGCGCCGCCTTTATTGACTGCGTGCGGCGTCCGCCGCAGGCGTTCCCGGCAGTGGGCCGCAAGTCCAAGGTTCTGTGGCTGGTCCTCACCGGACTAGCGGCCCTAGTCGGCCTATTGCCGGGTTTGACTTTGGAACTCTTCGGGATAGCTGGGACGGTCATCGCCCTCGTGTACCTCTTTGACGTACGCCCCAAGATCATCGACATCACCCGTCGTTGATCTACTGCTTTCCTTGGGCTGCGACGGCGGCTGACGCCTCAGCGGCAGCGGCAGGATCGAGGTACTCGCCTCCGCGGACGATCGGCCGAAGGGACTCGTCAAGCCGATAGACGAGCGGAATGCCCGTCGGGATGTTGAGGCCGGCAATCTCGGTGTCGGAGATGCCATCGAGATGCTTGACGAGGGCTCGAAGGGAGTTCCCATGCGCAGCGACGAGGACGGTGAGCCCGGCACGCAGGTGCTCAGCGACGATGACGTCCTCCCAGTAGGGGATGAGGCGGTGCACGACGTCGGCGAGGCATTCGGTGGCCGGGCGGGTCTCCGGCGGGAGCGCTGAGTAGCGGGGGTCATGAGTCTGCGCCCACTGGTCATCGGGGTCGATGGGCGGCGGTGGCACGTCATAGGAGCGACGCCACAGCATGAACTGCTCCTCGCCATACTCTGCCAACGTCTCCTTTTTGTTCTTGCCTTGAAGTGCGCCGTAGTGCCGCTCGTTCAGGCGCCAATTTCGGATGACGGGGATCCAGTGTCGGTCGCAGGCGTCAAGGGCCAGCTGTGAGGTTCGGATGGCACGACGGAGCAGCGATGTGTGAACGACATCGGGGAGGAGGCCGGCCTGGGCAAGGAGTTCTCCACCGCGGATCGCCTCGGCGACACCCTTCTCATTGAGGTCGACGTCGACCCATCCGGTGAAGAGGTTCTTCGCATTCCACTCACTCTCGCCGTGGCGGAGCAGGATGAGGGTGTACGGGGAATGCGTGGCTGACGTCATCGTCATATTCTGCCGGGGTCTGCCGAGCGGTCGATGAGGTGCTCGAAGGCAGCGAGGTTCTCGGTCGACTCCCCGCGGCTTTGTCGCCACGCCCACTCCCGTCGGATTGCTGACGCGAAACCGATTTCGAGCACCGTGTTGAAAGCGCCGTCGGAGTACTCAAGCGCGGAGCCGAGAAGCCGATCGAGTTCATCATCATTGAGCGAGGTCAGCGGCACCTTGCCGGTCAGGTAGATATCGCCGAGGTGATCGATGGCGAAGGCGACGCCGTACATCCGGCGGTTCTGCTCAAGGAGCCACGAATGAACAGCAGGCGCCTGCTCGTCCGGTTTTCGAGCGACGAACGCATTGATAGTGAGCGCATGCGGGCCGACGGTGAGGGAGACGTTGGTCTTGAGCTTGCGGGTGCCCGGCAGTTCGACAACGAACGTGTCCGGGGATGAGCGCTCGAAGACGATCCCCGCGCGCTCGAGAAACCCCTCGAGGTACTCGGACGGAGCACCTGACGTCATGAGCGACCGGAGGCGAGCGCAAATGCCCCCCCGCTGCCCGCCATGGCACGCGCGTAGGTGTCGAGAAGTCCCGTCGTGGTGGCGGCCCACCCGAATGTGGCTGCATGCATGCGGGCGCCGAGCGAGAGTTCAGCGAGCCGCTCCGGATGGTCGATGAGGTGGCGCAGGACGGTCGCGTAGTCGCGGGGATCGTGACCCTCGACGAGGACACCGCTTGTCTCATGGAGGACAGCGGTGCGAAGACCGCCGACGGCAGCAGCGACCACGGGGGTTCCGCACGCCTGCGCCTCGACGGCGACGAGCCCGAAGGATTCGGAATATGAGGGAACAACGGTGATATCGGCGGCCCGGTACCAATCGGCGAGCATTTGACGGTCCCCCGGCGGCTCGAATCGAACGATGTCGGCGATGCCGAGATCGGCTGCAAGGTCGCTGAGCGAGGTGGGGTGCTCGAGTCCGGTCCCTGATGGTCCGCCGCACACAACAACGAGCAGGCGTGATCGAATCGCAGGGTCGGTTTCGACCAATCGCGCTGCCGCGCGCAGCAGGATGTCGGGTGCCTTGAGCGGCTGAATGCGTCCGACGAACAGGAGGATCACGGAGTCCTCCGCGAGTCCGAGTCGACGTCGGGAGACACCAGGCTCACCGGGAGTGAACTGTTCGAGATCAACTCCTGGGTGGACGACATCGACGGCCTGGGGATCGGCTCCGTAAAGGTCGATCAGTTGCCGGGCCTCATCGGCGGTGTTCGCCACGAGCCGGGCGGCGGCGGCAACGACCTGTTCCTCGCCGATGACACGCACCATCGGCTCCGGGACATCGCCAGCCGCGAGTTCAAGATTCTTCACCTTCGCCATGGTGTGCATTGAGTGGACGAGCGGTACGCCCCAGCGCTCTGAGGCCAGCCAACCCACCTGGCCCGAGAGCCAGTAATGCGAGTGGATGAGGTCGAACCATCCCTCGGTATGCGAAGCCTCTACCCGCATTACGCCCGACGTGACCGCGCACAACTGCCCGGGGAGATCTGCTTTGAGGAGGCCCTCGTACGGCCCCGCGGTGACATGCCGAACGAGTACTCCCGGGGCGAGTTCAAGGGCGGGCGGAAGATCCGACGAGGTTGCGCGAGTAAAGATCTCGACGGCGATGCCGGCGGCGGCGATGCGCTTAGCGGTCTCGACGACGTAGACATTCATCCCGCCGGCGTCGCCAGTGCCAGGCTGGTCCAGCGGCGAGGTGTGGATAGAAAGAACGGCGATCCGAGAGGGTAAGGAACTCAGGAGGCGTTGTGTGGTCACCGTTCACCTCACTCTCGCGCATTCCCTTGGGACGACTCATTCAATCTAGGCTTACTCCGACGTACGGCTCGCCGGTCACGATCGTGACGACGCGACGAGTCACGGAGACCGCGTGATCAGCGTAGCGCTCGTAGTAGCGGGAGAGCAGGGTCACGTCGATGGCTGCCTCCACTCCGTGGGTCCAGGATTCAGACATGACGATCGTGAAGAGCTCACGGTGCAGGCGGTCCATCTCTTGATCGTGCGCGGCGATGTCCGCCGCGCGTGAGACGTCCTTCGTTGCAATGACAGCCCCGGTCTTGGAGACGATCGCTTCGGCGAGGCCGCCCATGACGGCGAACGTTCCTCGAAGCTCCTGCGGAACAGCGGGCCTTGGGTAGCGCATCCGAGCCTGCTTCGCCACATGCTCAGCAAGGTCGCCCATGCGCTCGAGGGATGCGGCGATCCGAAGGGCCCCGATAACAACGCGAAGGTCACCGCCTACCGGCTGCTGAATGGCGAGGAGGTCAAAGCAGCGTTCCTCGACAGCTCCGGTGAGCAAGTCAACTTCAGCATCCCCATCGATGACGGCCTCGGCCACCCGAAGGTCGGCGTCGAGCAATGACCTGGTGGCTTGGTTCATCGCCGAACCCACCAGTCGGGTCATCTGCACGAGATCGTTGTTGACCGACAGAAGCTCGTCGCTATATTCATCTTTCATGTATTGAGTTTAGAGAGGTTCAAAAGAATCCCGCTCATTCCTTGAACATGTCGACAGCACGAGCGCCTGATTATGTCAGGGGAAGCTACACGAACAGCCGATGAACCTCGCATGAACCCTCGGTAGCAGCCCGGCGCATTGCGTTCCGATCCCTCAGTTCGCCCGTAGGCTTCACACGTGACCAGCAGACTCATCTCGGCAGATGCTCTGCGAAGTGACGTCGTTGAGTCGAGATTCGGCGGGCTCCCGGTCGTCCCGGACGAGGTCGTTCGAGTCCTAAGCGTGCTTCCCTCAGCATCGCTGGTTGTGAGCGCCGAAGGCGTGGTGCTCCGGGCGAGTGCAAGGAGCCAAGCGCTCGGCCTGGTCAGCCGCAGCATCGTCACTGTGCCCGAGATCTCCCGGCTGATCGAAAAGGTTGCCCTTGACGGAGAAGCCCGCGAGCAGGAGATGCGTGTTCGTCGGCCACCCCTTGGGCGCGAACTGCTTGAGCTCAGGGTCAGGGTTGCTCCCCTGGGAACTGGCGCCATTCTTGTCCTCATTGACGACCTCGCCGAGGAGCGAAGAGTTGACGCGGTGAGGCGTGATTTCGTTGCGAACGTCAGCCATGAGCTCAAGACACCCGTCGGCGCCCTGTCGCTGCTGGCCGAGGCGGTGCTGGCGTCGAGTGAGGATCCGGATCAGGTGCGTCATTTTGCCGAGCGCATGCAACTCGAGGCTGCTCGCCTCAGTCACCTCGTTCAGGACGTGATCGACCTATCACGACTTCAGGGCGATGATCCCCATACCCATGCCGAAATCGTCGATGTTGATGACCTCGTCGACCGCTCGATCGACGAGGTTCGAACCGTCGCAACTGCCAGCAGAGTTGACTTCATCGTCGGGAAGTCTTCGCGCGCTTCGATCTACGGCGACCGCGGGCAATTGCAGACCGCGATTCGCAACCTCCTCGCCAATGCGGTGGCCTACTCACCGGAGGGCACCAGGGTGGCCATTGAGGCGCGCGTGACCGGTTCAATGGTCGAGATCATGGTGAAGGACCAGGGGATCGGCATCCCCTCAAACGATCTCGATCGAATATTCGAGCGCTTTTATCGGGTTGACCCCGCCCGCTCGCGAGTGACGGGCGGCACCGGTCTTGGCCTGTCGATTGTGAAGCACGTGTGCCAAAACCACGGTGGCGAGTGCACTGCGTGGTCGGAGGTTGGCGTCGGATCGACGTTCACCCTCAGACTGCCCCTGTACGGGGCCGATTCAGACTCCGCGCTGGAGGCGCAGCCCATCTCGCTTGAAAATGTCTCGATCCCGAATGCCGAGGTGCTCGCTTGACGCGTTTGCTCGTAGTTGAGGACGAGGAGTCTTTCTCGGATGCACTGTCGTTCATGCTGCGCCGTGAGGGGTACGAAGTTGTCGTCGCAGGCGATGGGCTCAAGGCCATGGATGAGTTTGACCGGCATGGTGCCGATCTCGTGCTCCTTGACCTGATGCTCCCTGGGATTTCGGGAACTGAGGTGTGCCGACTCATTCGCGCAAAGTCGACCGTCCCGATCATCATGCTCACCGCGAAGGACGGCGAGGTCGACAAGGTCGTGGGGCTTGAACTTGGCGCAGACGACTACGTGACGAAGCCGTTCTCGTCCCGGGAGTTGCTCGCTCGAGTTCGTGCCGTCCTCCGCCGACACGGCGAGATCGACGAGTTGCTCCCAGCGGTGATTGAGGCAGGCCCGGTTCGACTTGACGTAGACCGGCATGCAGTCTCAGTGCGCGGTTCCTCGGTGAGCCTGCCGCTCAAGGAATTCGACCTGTTGGAACTCCTCGTCCGGAACTCAGGCAGGGTCCTCACCCGCGCACAGTTGATCGATCGGGTGTGGGGGGCCGACTATGTCGGGGATACCAAGACCCTTGACGTCCACATCAAGCGACTACGAGCCAAGGTTGAGACCGATCCGGCGAATCCGGTGCATATTCAGACCGTCCGCGGCCTGGGCTACCGATTCGAGTCCTGACACCACGCGTCCGGTGGTGCTGCGGCCAGACCGTCTCCCCCGCCTTACCGGGGGGCGGACGCCGGATTCGGCGCAATGCCCTCGTAGTATCCGGATGCAGGCACACTCAACACTGAGAACGAGGTTGTCCCGGCCCGCTCGAACTGCATCGTCACCGGGACGAAGGCGCTTGACTCGATGTTGAGGTCGTAGGTATTGAGCCAAATGTCGCTGTCGTAGCCGAAGTTTACGGCGGCTCCCGGCGCAAGTTCGCCGGCGCCCGGGGTGATGTAGGCGGGGACACCGTTGATCGTGGCGGCGATGAGTTGGTCGCGCTCCCGACCGGTATTCACGAGGGTCGTGATGAGCGTGCCGCTCGCGGAACCGTCCGGACCGTTAATGAGGGTCGCATTCTCGATGCGCAGATCACCGACGATCTGCTGAGTGCCGTTACCGGAATTCATCGAACTCTGCGTGGTTGTCGTGGCGTTCGGTCCATTGAAGCAGCCGGCAAGCAGCGCGACTGACGCGAGAGCGCACGCGCCGATGAGCACCGCAGATCGTCGGGGGGTCAGGTTCAGTCGTGTCGTCGTCACAAGAGGAGGGTAGCGGCAGGAATTCAGACGTGTTGTCACGTGGTAGCCTAAGGACTCGGAAAGGGGCTTCACTCCATGGCTTTTAGCGTTGGCGACACTGTTGTTTACCCGCACCACGGGGCTGCACTCATTGAGGCCTTGGAAATTCGCACCGTTCGCGGTGAAGAACGTGAGTACCTCGTCCTTCGAGTTGCGCAGGGTGATCTCACTGTGCGGGTGCCCTCGGACAACGTCGACCTCGTCGGCGTCCGAGACGTGGTGAACCAAGAGGGCCTTGATCGCGTGTTCAACGTGCTGCGACAGCCCTACACCGAGGAGCCGACCAACTGGTCGCGCCGGTACAAGGCGAATCTCGAGAAGCTTGCTTCAGGTGACGTCATCAAGGTTGCCGAGGTCGTCCGTGATCTATGGCGACGTGAACGAGAGCGTGGACTTTCCGCAGGCGAGAAGCGCATGCTGGCGAAGGCTCGGCAGATCCTCGTGAGCGAGCTGGCTCTGGCCGAGAAGACCGATGAGGACAAAGCCGAGGCGATCCTCGACGAGGTCCTCGCCTCCTAGGTCGCGGTGACAGCCGAACGGCGAACCGCGGCCATCGTGCCGGCGGCGGGGCGCGGCGAACGACTCGGGCCGGGCGCCCCGAAGGCACTTCGGTTGCTCGGGGGCGCGCCACTGCTCGTGCACGCTGTTCGGACATTGAGCGCCTCGCATGCCATCGACGTGATCGTCGTGGCGGCGCCTGTCGATCAACTGGAACTGGTCCGCAATCTGCTTGATCAACCCGACCTTTCGACTGAGATCGAGGTGGTTGCAGGTGGCGAGTCCCGTCAGGAATCGGTGGCGCTCGCCCTCCTCTCGCTCAGCCCGGATATCGAGTTTGTTCTCGTGCACGACGCGGCGCGCCCGCTCGTCCCGGCTGAACTCGTCGCGTCAATCGCTGCGGCCGTACACGCGGGAAACCCCGCAGTTGTTCCTGGCCTTCCCATAGTCGATACGGTCAAGCAGGTAGATGGCGACGACCACGTGTTGGCAACTATCGATCGGCGCCCGTTGCGGGCGATCCAGACTCCGCAGGGCTTCACAAGGGCCGTGCTTCAGTCGGCGCACGCATTGACCGATCCGCATGAGAGTTCGGCGACCGATGATGCGAGCCTTGTCGAGCTCTCTGGCCAACGGGTGCTCGTCATTCCTGGGCATGAGGAGGCCTTCAAGGTGACCCGGCCCATCGACCTCGTGCTGGCCGAGGCACTTCTCGCACGCCGCCGTGCCTCTGGCATCGTTTCATGAGCGGCGTCCCCTTTGTCGGGATTGGCACCGACGTGCACGCCTTCGCCGAGGGGAGGCCACTGTGGCTGGCCGGGCTCCTGTGGCCGGGCGAGACCGGGCTCGCCGGACACTCCGATGCCGACGTCGCGGCGCATGCACTTTGCGACGCACTCCTTGCGGCCGCCGGACTGGGTGATCTTGGCGAGGTGTTCGGGACCGACGATCCGCGATGGTCCGAGGCAGCCGGGGTCACCCTCCTTGCGCACACTGCCCACCTTGTTCGTGATGCGGGCTTCGCGATCGGAAACGGCTCAGTGCAGGTCATCGGCAATCGGCCCCGGGTTGGCCGCCGGCGCGAGGAGGCGCAGGACGTCATGAGTGCCGCGATAGGTGCGCCCGTCCGGGTTTCTGGCACCACCACCGACGGTCTTGGTCTCACGGGTAGGGGAGAGGGCGTCGCTGCGATTGCGGTGGCGACTGTGCAAGCAGGGGTACGGTGAGCGCATGTTGATCGAGTTACCCGAGGCAGTTTCGACCATCTTCGACGCGCCAGAGTTCGCCACCCTTGCGACCCTTCAACCGGATGGCCAGCCGCAGTTGACCGTTGTCTGGGTAGCGCGCGAAGGCCACGACCTTCTTATGTCGACAGTGAAGGGTCGCCAGAAGCACCGCAACCTCGAGCGTGATCCGAGGGCGACCGTGCTCGTGTATCCCAAGGCGAACCCCTATTCGTACGTCGAGGTGCGGGGCACGGTGACGATGACCGAGCAGGGTGGCCGCGAGTTCATCGACCGACTGAACCTTGAATACACCGGCGGGGACCGCTACACGATGGACGACGGTACCGAAAACATCCGCGTCGTGGTTCGGCTGACCCCGACCAAAGTCATCGCCCTGTAGCCCCTGTCGCGTCCACCTTTACTCTCCGCCCGCCCATGTGTTCGAACCACGAAATCGACCAACGACGAGAAGATCGGTAACCCCCGCCGTGCCCCTATCCCTGTATGACACTGTTACGCGGGCCACCCGCGAGTTCGTCCCCATCGTTCCTGGCAAGGTTGGGATCTACCTTTGCGGCGCGACCGTTCAGGCGCCGCCGCACGTGGGGCACATCCGAAGCGGCGTCTCGTTTGACGTCCTTCGTCGTTGGCTTATGGCACGAGGCTACGACGTGACGTTCGTTCGCAACGTCACTGATATCGACGACAAGATCATCCACAATGCAGGTCATGACGACCTGCCCTATTGGAACCTCGCCATGCGAAACGAGCGGGCGTTCAGCCGGGCCTACGAGGTTCTCGGCTGCATTCCGCCGACCTACGAGCCACGCGCGACCGGCCACATCCCGGAAATGATCGCCTTGATGGAGCGGCTGATTGAGCGCGACCATGGCTATGCAGCGAAAGGCGATGTCTACTTCGATGTGCGGAGTTTCGACGGCTACGGTTCGCTCAGCGGCCAGCGCATCGACGACATGCTCGCCTCGCCTGACTCGGCGGCGCAGGAGAAGCGCGACCCGCGCGACTTCGCTATGTGGAAGGCCGCCAAGTCGGGGGAGCCGGCATGGCAGACACCCTGGGGGCCGGGACGGCCGGGTTGGCACGTTGAATGCTCGGCGATGGCAGGCAAGTACCTCGGGGAGCAGTTCGACATCCACGGCGGCGGTCTCGACCTCATTTTCCCCCACCACGAGAACGAGATCGCGCAGTCCAAAGCAGCTGGCTGGGCGTTCGCCAACCTGTGGATGCATAACGCCTGGGTGACGACCTCGGGTGAGAAGATGAGTAAATCTCTCGGGAATTCGCTGCTCGTCGACGAGGTTGTCAAGCGGATCGCACCGGTCGAGCTCCGGTATTACCTGGTGAGCGCCCACTACCGATCGATGCTGGAGTACTCCGACACATCGGTGGCAGAGGCTGGGCAGGGTTACCGCCGGATTGAAGGGTTCCTCCGGCGTTCTTGGGAGATGATCGGGGCTGGTCGACCTGTTCCCGAGGTAGACCCGGCGCTGCGTCTCCAAGGTTTCGACGATGCAATGGACAACGACCTCGCCGTGCCACAGGCGCTAGCCGTTCTTCACGAGGAGGTCCGTCGAGGCAATGCAGCGCTCACGGCCCAGAGCACCACCGACGTGGAGGGAGCATTTGGCTCGACCCTCGCCATGATCGACGTGTTCGGCCTTAACCCCTGGGATCCGCTGTGGGCGACCGGTGAGCAGGCGGGCACCCACGTCACCGAGGTTATTGACGCACTCGTGCAGGTGCTCATGAGTCAGCGGCAGGAGGCGAGGGCCCGCAAGGATTTCGCGGCCGCCGACGCCATTCGTGACGGGCTCGACCAGATCGGCATACGGATCGAAGACACCGCGCAGGGCGCGCGCTGGACGCTTGAAAAGTAGGGACTGAACATGGCAGGCAACTCTCAGCGTCGCGGTGCGATGCGTAATGAGGGCACGAAGAAGGGCGCGACCGTAGGGTCGGGCGGGCAGCGGCGCAAGCAGTTGAAGGGCCGGGGCCCGACCCCCAAGGCAACCGAGCGCTCCTACCATCCGGCCGCTCGCCGCGAGCGTGCAGCGGTGAAGCGTGCCGAAGATGCGAAGGATCGGCCGCCGGCATCGGCGCGACGCCGCACTGCTCGTGAGGAAGCCAGCATGCTCATCGGCCGTAACCCGGTCGTCGAGGCGCTCCGCGCCAAGGTCCCGGCTAAGGCGCTCTACGTCCAGGTGAAGATGGAGAGCGATGATCGCTGGCGGGAGGCCCTGCGATTGGCAGTTGCCTTCAACATCCCGGTGCTGGAGGTATCTCACACCGACATGGATCGGCTGACCGACGGTGGCGTCCATCAGGGTCTCGCTCTCGCTGTTCCGGCCTACGACTACGCCGACCTCACTGACGTGTCGACCGGTTCCCTGCTCGTCGCACTTGATGGCGTGACGGACCCACGCAACCTCGGAGCGATTGTGCGATCCGCGGCTGCTTTCGGCGCCGACGGCGTCATCATCCCGAGTAGGCGCTCGGCTGGAGTTACGGCAGGGGCATGGAAAGCATCAGCGGGTGCGCTCTCCCGGGTTCGGGTTGCGCAGGTCACGAACCTGACACGGTCCCTCGAGACGCTTCAGCAACAGGGCTTCACCGTGGTGGGCCTCGCGGCCGATGCGCCGCAGTCGGTGAGCGGACTGCCGGCCGATGTCCTGACCGACAAGATCGTCCTGGTGATCGGCTCCGAGGGCGAGGGACTATCGCGACTCGTCGGCAAGACCTGTGACTGGATAGCAAAGATCGGTATGCGGTCTGACAATGAGTCGCTCAATGCGTCGGTGGCCGCGGGTATTGCTCTCCATTCGGTCTTCGCTGCTCGAACCTGATCTGGGGCGCGACTCCGCTGCCCGATTGCCCCCTACATTGAGTTCAACTGGCAGGATGCCATGCATGCCTCGTCCTGTCATCGGCCTCACCTGTTACCTCGAGCCGGCGAAATGGGGTGCCTGGGATATCGAGGCGGCCCTCTTGCCGCACTGGTACGTCGATCTCTTTCAGGAGGCCGGTGCGCACGTCGTGATCCTGCCGCCCGACACTGATCCAGATGTCGGGGTCCTTGATCGCCTCGACGGCCTCGTCATCGTTGGTGGTGCCGATGTGAATCCGGCCTCGTACGGGGAGCCCGCTCACGAGACGAGCGATAAGCCGCGCGAGAGCCGTGATTCCTCAGAAACGAACCTCTATCGGGGCGCGCGCGAGCGAAACATGCCGGTGCTTGGTGTCTGCCGGGGCCTGCAGGTCATGGCGGTCGCGCATGGCGGATCACTGCACCAAAATCTTCCCGACGTCTCATCGCTTGTGCATCGTGAGCGGCCAGGTGAATTCGTCGAGCACCCGGCGACGCTCACCGAAGGCTCGATCATCGCCGATGCGCTCGGTGCGATCAGCGTGGTCGTGAACTCCTCCCATCACCAGGCGGTGAGGGACCCCGGTGATCTCACCGTGACTGGATTGGCTCCGGATGGCACGATCGAGGTGTGCGAGGACCCATCCTCGTCCTTCTGCGTGGGAGTCCAGTGGCATCCGGAGCACCCTGATCGCCGAATTGCCGATCTCGGACTCATCACCCGGTTCCTTGACGCTGCCCGTCAGCATCGCGATAGCGAGTAGCAATGCTCGCCGCTGCGGCTCAATTGCGGCTGAGCGTCGGTGACCTCGCCGGCAACCGTGCTGCTGCGCGGCGGGCGATCCAGGAGGCAGCGCAGGCCGGTGCCAAACTCATCGTCCTGCCTGAACTCGCGGCGTCGGGGTATGTATTTATGGACAAAGCTGAAGCCGGCGCCCTGAGCGAGGAACTGACCGGCCCAACCGTGACCCAGTGGACACACCTCGCTGAAGCGCTCGACATGGTGATCGTGGGGGGTCTTGCCGAACGTGGCGCGGCCGGAGCGCTGTACAACACCGCGGTCATTGTCGACCGAACGGGCCTGCGTGCCTCGTACCGCAAGGCCCACCTGTGGGACCTTGAAAAGGAGATCTTCATCGCTGGCGATGCGCCTGCGCCGGTGATCGAAACCGGCATCGGTCGCATTGCCGTGATGGTCTGCTACGACCTTGAATTCCCAGAATGGGTGCGACCAGTCGCCCTCGGCGGCGCGGACATTCTCTGCGTTCCGACGAACTGGCCGCTCGCCCCTAGGCCCGAGGGCGAACGACCGGGCGAGGTGGTACGAGCCCAGGCTGCTGGCTCGACAAACCGACTCTACGTCATCGCTGCCGATCGCTGCGGGATCGAACGCGGGGTCGAGTGGACCGGTGGCAGTGTCATCATCGATCCGGATGGCTTTCCAATCGCCGGCCCGATAAGCGCCGACGATCCGGTTCTCCTGCTCGCAGAGATCGACGTTGCCCAGGCTCGTCGCAAGTCCATTGGAGAACGAAACCACGTGCTCGGCGATCGACGCACCGACCTCTACTGACCCATGTCCACGAGCAACTAGAGCGGCGTGACGTAGGCCCCGGAGATTCCGCCATCGATGAGGAAGTTCGACGCAGTGAGGAACGAGGAGTCGTCGCTGGCGAGGAATGCAACTGCGGCGGCAAGTTCGCTGGGCTCGCCGAAGCGACCCATTGGAATATGAACGAGTCGGCGCGCCGCGCGCTCAGGGTCCTTCGCGAACAGTTCGATGAGCAGTGGAGTGTTCACCGGGCCAGGGGAGAGCGCATTGACCCTGACGCCTGAGCGGGCAAACTGCACGCCTAGCTCGCGGCTCATAGCGAGGACGCCGCCCTTCGATGCGGTGTAGGAGATCTGCGAGGTCGCGGCCGCCATCGTGGCAACGAAGGAGGCGGTGTTGATGATCGACCCCTTGCCCTGCTCGAGCATGTAGGGGAGAACCTCCTTGCAGCACAGATACACGCTGGTGAGGTTGACCTCCTGTACGCGACGCCATGCGTCGATGCCGGTCTCGAGGATTGAATCATCGTCGGGGGGTGAGATGCCCGCGTTGTTGAAGGCGATGTCGATGCTGCCGTAGCTCTCCTTCGCGGTGCGGAACATGTTGGCGACATCCTCGGCACTCGTTACGTCGGTCTTGACGAAGATGCCATCGACCTCGGCGGCGGCTGCCTCTCCAGACGTCGGATCGACGTCGCCGATGACGATCCGGGCACCCTCGTCGGCGAGGCGGCGGACCGAAGCGAGACCGATGCCACTCGCGCCGCCGGTAACCACCGCGACGCGGCCCTCAAGTCGTCGGCACTTGCTTTCGTTCATTGGTTCCTCTTTCGTCATCGATGGTGGTCGGCCAAAGGTTCGGTGGCGTCAGTCTTCAGTGCTGATGAACACGTTCTTTGTCTCGGTGAAGGCGTCGAGGGCATCTGGGCCGAGTTCGCGACCGAGGCCGGACTTCTTGTATCCGCCGAAGGGCGTCGAGTAGCGGACCGAGGAATGCGAGTTGACCGACAGGTTGCCACTTTCGACCCCGCGGGCCACGCGAATCGCGCGGCCGACGTCGCGCGACCAGATGGATCCGGACAGCCCATACTCGGAGTCGTTTGCCATCCGGATGGCGTCAGCCTCGTCCTCGAAGGGAGCGACGACGACGATAGGGCCGAAGATCTCCTCGCGATACGCGCGGTCCTGCTCTGTTGCGGTCAGAACGGTCGGGGGGAGCCAATAGCCGGGCCCAGTTGGGCAGGTGCCTTGGAAGGCGATCGGCGCATCGTCCGGTAGATACGTCCGAACCGTGTCGAGCTGTCCCTTGGAGACGAGTGGCCC